>PAQH01000022.1 GCA_002709225.1 Planctomycetaceae bacterium | reverse complement strand
TACCAAGGAAGACGGCGGCGAGAGCCCCGCGCAACCACAGCGGCCAGAGCGTCGTCGACAATTCGTGCCGCGAGATCCATTTGATCCGCAAATTTTCAACCGGCGGTATTTCGCCGAAGAGGCTCCCTGAAGTCAGGGCACAAGGTTACGTCGAGGCATGGCTGGCGCCGTCTGTGCCTGGCGCAGATCAACGCTATCTTTTTTTCCAGCCAAATTCCGGAATCAGCTGCCAACGTACTGCTCCTGCGGGCCAGTTCCAACGAGCACAACGGCACAGACAACCGGTAACGCCAGAACCGCAGCCGCAGACGGCCACAGTGGCACGCAGCCCTTTTGACTAAAAACCCAGACTGCAGAGCATGCATCCTGCCGAATTGCCCGTTGCCAGCCTGCTTCCGGACTGTTCGTTCGCGCGAACAAAAGGGCGTGGGCCTGGTGGCCAACACCGTAACAAAGTGGAAACCGCCGTCGTTGTAACCCACCTGGCAACCGGAATTCGGGGGGCCGCCAGCGAACGCCGTAGCCAGCATCAAAATCGCCAGTCCGCCATTTTTCGGCTCCGCCTGCAATTAGCGCTTGAAGTCCGCACTAAACGCGACCCTGGCCAGGTTCCGTCGCAACTGTGGCAAGATCGGGCGCAAGGCACGCGACTACCGCTCAGCGGTACGCACAATGATTTCCCTGCGATCTTGTCAGAACTACTGGACGTATTGCACAACCACCAGCTGGATTTCAAGCTGGCGGCCACGCAGCTTGGATCAACGCCATCCCAGTTGGTGCGGATCTTGAAGCGCCAGCCCGCCGCCTGGCAGTGGACAACTACGGCCCGTGCAGATCATGGCCTGCCGGCTCTCCGTTAAAGCGCGCCAGATGCGAAAATCGCCGCGTGCACTCGAATGCGCTGCCCTTACTCTGCTGAAAATGCGTGTACCGTGGTCTGCCGATAGGTTTCACCTGGCTTCAGGATTGTAGTTGGAAAGCCAGGTTGGTTCGGCGCATCGGGATGGTGCTGAGTCTCCAGACAAAAACCGTGGTATTGCTGGTAACCACCCTCGTCGTCGCCACCTTTAAGGAAATTGCCGCTGTAGAACTGAATCGCGGGCTGTGTCGTTCGGATTTCCATCACCCGTCCAGTTCCGGGATCCTTAACACGTGCAGCCATTTTTAGCCCAGCGGCCGTTTCGCGCAACACGTAACAATGATCGTACCCCACCGGATCCGCTTCGATCTTGTCGAGATCATCACCTATCTTTTTGGCTGCTGAAAAATCCAGCGGCGTGCCTTTCACGTCACGCAACTCGCCAGTGGGAATCAAGGTCGCATCCACTGCCAGAAATTGATCGGCGGCAATCGTCAACTCGTGACTACGGATATCACCAGATCCAGCACCAGCCAAATTCCAATAATTGTGGTTGGTCAGGTTTACTGGTGTCGCCTGGTCGGTCGTCGCAGAAAAATCGACGACCATCTCATCCTTATTTGTCAGGGAATAGACAACTTTAACATCCAGATTACCGGGATACCCCTCTTCGCCATCCGGACTCCGGTAGGAAAACTCGACTCCTACTGAGTCCTCGGTCTGCAGCTCTGTCGCGGTCCACACCACCTTATCAAATCCCACGTTACCACCATGCAAGTGATTTGGATCGTTGTTCGTCGCCAGTGTGTATTCCTTACCATCCAGACTGAACTTGCCTTTAGCGATGCGATTGCAGAACCGCCCCACGGTTGCACCAAAATAAGGATGCCGTGGCAGATAACCGGCCAGGTCATCAAACCCGAGTGTAATGTTCGCCAGTTTTCCGTCGCGGTCCGGTGTTTCCAGAGAAACCACGATCGCTCCGTAATTGGTGAGTTTCATCACCAGCCCGTTCGCATTGGTGCACGTATAAATTTCCACTTCAACTCCTTCAGTCGTCTTGCCAAACGGTTCTTTGGTAACCCCTGCGGCCAAGGTTTCACTCTGTCTGGTTTCCTTCTTTCCTGCGGATGGTGAGACAGGTTCCACCGATGCTGACTCTGGCCCCGCAGCGGCGGTTTCCGAACGCTCTACGCCACTCTCCGTTTCCGTATTACAACCGGAAAAGAACACCGTTCCCACAACCATCAGGGTCAGGGACAATTGAATCGTTCGTGACATGAGCAACTCCGCACGCAATGGGGGTGAAAAAGCAACGCGAACATGCAGCTCCGCGTCTGTTGCGACAAGAAGCCGGTTCACGAACGCCACCATTATGGAATCGGCGGGACCGAGCGTCCAGCACCGCATAGCGACGTGGACTGCTGTGGGACGAGCTACCCACCTTGCCAAGGTACCGGCTCTGTGCCTGCCGTCGAAAGCAACTTTGACAAAGCCTTGGCGTCTACTGAGATAACGTTGTCCGCGATCTGCTACGTTTTAGCGTTCTACAACAGGCTTTCCAGAAGCCGGCGCATTTTGCGCATTTCCGCCATGTGGTCGATATCTTCCATGTTGGATATGTGCACACACAAAGCACGGCGGTAATCCACCATGCGCAATTGACTGATCAAACGACCATAGTCAACCTCACCCTGTCCGACACGGACCTGAAACGCATCTGGACTCGCATCGCGAAGATGGACGTGATAGACGTACTTCATCAAGGCATCGATGCTCTTACCGCGGTAGGGACCACAAATATAGGGGCTAGGGTCCAACGTCAAACCCAGACCTTCCACGTTATCGCAAAGCACAGAAACCGTATCTGGATCTTCAGAAAAACGGCCGATCTGGCTCTTCATACTGACAATGACCCCTTCCATTCCAGCAATCTTCACCAGCCGTCGCAGCCGCTCCACTTCCTCATTAAATGGTGTCACCGTAGGGCCCGAAGGCACCGTAACGTGGACCACCTTGGTCGCTTTGGCCAATCGGCAAATGTCTTGAAACTGCTGGAAGTGTTGCTCGCCATCCGCTTCGATCTCAACGTTATAGGAAATAACGTTCAATCGCTGCGTCTTGCGGCAGATGTCCACAGCCTGTTCTAGGCTCGCTGTCACCTGAGATGGGCTTAACTGGGTACTCGCTTCACGAAGGACCAGTTCGATCGTAGTGAACTCTAAATCAACTAATTTGCCCAGCGCCTCGGACAAAGGCAAACTATCAAAACAATCAAGCGAAGCCGTAACTAACAATCGATTTCTCCTTGCTGCGAGCCACAGACGCGATTGGAATGGCAATCACGCACAACAATCACCAATTTTCCAGGAACCAGGCGCTGCGGCGCGTAGCTTACTGGCAGTGCTCTGTTCTTGGCAACACCAGAGCACCTGGCAACGCCCTGGAGCACGCGGCTGTGATCCCGGCAGCCAGGCTGCCCGGCCTCTCGAGAGCGTCCGGTCACAAAGCAGTTCCCCCGAAATACGTGTATTTCCCGGCAGCCTCGCAACGCCCCCCGGTTTAGCAAAGAGTGAGTAGAATAGACAAAAACTCCCTTGAACAACTCAGCTTGCACCACAGGAGACGGTTGTGAACAAACCAACAGCGACACCGCCAACAATCATCGTGCGGACTTCCGGCGGTTTTTTTAGCCGACTGGCAGGAGCCATATGCTGGCTGCTCCTCTTTGGGTTTCTTTACAGTATCTGGACAGGGAATTCAGAGATGCTCTCCTGGTCTAGCAACATTGGCGGCTTGACGGAAACCCACCAGTCGGGAAACGTAAGGGCTAATGCCAAGGTCGCGATTGTGACCATTTCGGGGATCATTGGCGACGGCCATGGCTATGTCAAACAACAGATTGACCAAATCCGACGCGACTCACAGGTCAAAGCCATAGTGCTCCGCGTCAATTCACCTGGCGGCACCGTCTATGGATCCGACTTCATCTTGCATCACCTAAATAAACTGCGAGAAGAGCGCGATCTGCCATTGGTCGTCAGCATGGGTGGTATGGCTACGAGCGGTGGCTATTACGTATCCATGGCAATTGGCGATCAGGAAGACGCCTTGTTCGCCGAACCAACGACGACTACCGGCTCGATCGGAGTCATTCTTCCACACTACGATTTTAGTCAGTTACTGAAGCGATACGATGTTCAGAATGACGCCATCGTCAGCCATCCACGCAAACAGATGCTGAGCATGACGCGGTCTTTAACCGATGAGCACCGCAGCATATTGCAGGCACAAGTTAACGAACTGTTCGCGCGTTTCAAACTCGTGGTGCGTTCGGGCCGCCCGGCACTGCGCGCCAATCCAGAAAAACTGGAACGTCTAGCCACCGGCGAAGTCTTCACCGCCAATCAAGCACTCGACAATGGGCTCATCGATAGGATTGGATTTCTGGAAGATGCCATTGAGCGTGCCAGTCAACTCGCAAACCTCAATTCGAATCAGTTCCAGGTTGTCCAATACCAACGCCCTGGGTCCCTATTCAACTTGATCGGCATGGCACGTTCAGAACCTGCTTCAGCTGACTTACAAACACTGCTTGAACCGCTAACACCCCGCGCGTACTTCCTGTTTACCAATTTGCCTCCTCTCGTCAGCGCTTATCAATCCTTGAACTACTAGCACATCGTATCAGCCAACACGAAACGAGGCGAACGCGGCCACTCGGCGAGCAAGCGACGCCTCGCATCAAGGTCGTTGCCCCCGTCTCCCCTCAAGCTGGGGCCTGCGTCCGCGCTCTCCACCAGGGCCGGGCCCTCGCCCCCTGCGCCCACCCGACCGGTTGAAGTAGCGGTCGGCCAATTGCTCGCGAAAACGCCGGCCTCGAAAACGATCCAGGCGTTCCCGCTCACGCGGGCTCAATTCCTCGTCATAGAACCGCTCCAGCACGTCCAGATTCAAAGACCTCCGTTCGATTGGAAACCCCCTCCTTGATACCCACGCTCGAAACCATTGCTCAATTAACCGGAGTTGTTGGCGTGAATCGCCCGCGTCCCGCAGGGAACGAGCCGTCCGTTCAGAAAGATCCTCCGCCAGCTGGGTCAGTTCCTGACGACTGGGAAGCAGTTCCGGATGACGCCTGGCCACACCGAAACGCGGCTGCAAATAAAGCCGAAACAACCATTCGAGCTGGCGGCGTTCGTCCGGCAATGATTCCACATGCTGCCTGGTCGTCTCGGGCATTAAAGCGAACATGCGCGCACGTCGTGCGCGCATCAACCCCCGTGACCATTCACGTACCAACTGTACATCAGCGGGACTGACATTCACCGCCCGCAAACGATCAACTCTTCGTGTTTCGATAAAACGCTGCAGCTTTGCGACGCGCTGTTCTGACGCCTCTTCCAGCAGTTCAAATCGTTGGGCCGCGGGCAAAGTCGACAACCAATCGCTGTAACGATACATCACCCCCACCAGTACATCACACCTGGGTTCCAGCAACAGTGCTCGAACAAAGGAACGTAATTGTTGACGCTGGCTCTCAGTCCGGCCGTGAAACCGTCGTTGCAGACTGGCCAATTCCAGTTTCTCTGCGGTAGTTGTCGAATGAAGCCACGCTCGACGTTGCTCGAGGCTTTTGGATGCCAGCTCCCCGAGCGTATCAGTCTCCGTTGCTTTGATCCGCAGCTCGTCCGTAAACAGCCCCGCCCGTTCCAGACGCTTGAGAAACGTAACACTTTCACCGTGAGTCAGCGCTTCCAAATGCTTGATCATCACAACTTCTTGCAACAACCGTGCATCCTGTTGACCACCCAACCACTGAATTCCGGCATAGCTCGCCAGGGCTGATGTGACGCACGCCACGGTACCCGCCAATCCCAGCAACCAGCGACGCCGGAGCAACCACGACTGATCTGCGCGCATTCGTTCATCCGCAATTACAACGGCCATTTCAACTGTCGTATTACAAAACGACTCGGAGAGCTTGGGGCTCGGCAACAAATCCAACAACTCCCAGGAACGTTGCAACTCCCCCAAACGCTGTCGATACTTTTCGTCCTCATGCAATCGCTGCTCTACGCGTGCTCTTTCTGTGGCGTCCAGTTCACCGTCGAGATATGCCACCAGAGATTCGTCGTGGGTAGCGTTTTCTGTCACGTTGTCATCCGCCTGGGACATCCCACTTCCTCACATTGAGAACTTATCAAACCCGCATCCCGCCATGACCGGGGCGCCGCGTTGGCAGACGATCCCCCGTCACAACTTTGCCACATCATCGGCCGGCAATTCTCCCTGATCCATGTAGGGCTCCAACAGCGACTTCAAATTGACACGAGCTCGCGAGAGCAGCGACTTCGTCGCCTGGAGCGAGAGCCCCATCGTCTCAGCAATCTCGGCATAACTCTGCCCTTCAAACTTGGAAAGCAAAAGCGCCATCCGCTGCCGCTCGCCCAGAGCGGCGATCGCTGTACGCACCATTTCAGCCTTTTCAAGACGGTCCAGTTGCCTTGTCGGCTGCGCGCCACTTTGGGCAACCGCCAGTTCTTCTATGTTGCCGATGCGTGAATCCGAAGCGGCGTCTTTCGCGACGTGGTACTCCCGTCGACGGTTCTTCGAACGGAGCGCGTTACTGGCGACATTCTGTGCGATCCTGAAACACCACGTTGAAAACTTCGCTGCCGGCTGATACGTCTTGCGGGCGCGGTAGATCCGCATGAACACTTCCTGAGCAAGATCTTCAGCTAGATCGGCCCCGTAGACCATGTGCCCCAGCAGTGCCACCAAACGCTGTTGATAACGCAAGACGAGCTCTTCAAATGCGGCCGCGTTGTCATCCCGAACTTGCAGCATGAGCCGCACATCGGGATCCTGCTGTTCGTATCGCAGTGCTGTTGAATCGGAGACGGTCAATCCACAACCTTTGCTGGACGGTCTGTCCGGATCCTCCGTTTTCCCAGATCATCTCTGGTCAAACCGACAGGACCACACCACGTCCTTTAACACTGCCAGCTCTACCACGGCCAGCCCGCGCGAGAGGCATATAAAACGAGACATGCGTTCTACCATACGCCAGTTTAAACTCGAAACCCAACCACAAGTTCCGCGTGCGCCCCCCCAAAAGGCCGCCCAGAGACAAGTACCGGCGTCTCTACGGACCACTTATTCCGCCCCACGTACCCCGTTGCTCCGCTGGAGTGTTTGCGGAGCGCAAGTGGAGCAGGCCCAACGAAGGTTCAGGGAAACGGCACTTCGTGGTACTCGAGCGCCCACTCCTGCATATAACGCACTCTCTCGGGTTTGATCACATAGACAATCAACTGAGGATTGTCTATGTCACCCAGGTAATGCCGCAACAAGGGATTTTCTTCCCAGATCTGCTGCAATAGGGCGGGGTCCGAGAGGACATCCGCCTTTCCCGTAATCCGTACTTGATTGTGCTCAGCATCGAGGTAGCAGAGTTCAACCCTCGGGTTGGCCTCAATTTCAGCCGTTTTGTGATACGACCGCAAGTTCGCGACATAAACACAAAATCCCTCCGTCTTGACGGGCGACACTGGCCGTAACCGCGGTTGATCCCCATCCACAGTGGCCAGGTGCGGAAATCGATCCGCCGCGACCACTGCATGGGCTAATCTCACGAGTTCATCGGGCTCGAGTGTATTGGGAGTCGGTGCCGGGGACATGAAACCATCACCTCTCTTTCCAGAAAAGCGGAAACCTCAAGACTGGGGACCACGGTGGTTCACGCCCCGCGAAACCACAGACAGACCACAGCCCTAATCCGTTTATCTACGGCAACCGATGCCTTACTCGAGCAGGTCACCCCTGCGTTGGTAGTCGCCTGCAGTCCCGTTCCAGCGAGCAACGCCAGCGCGACCGCCTGCCACCCGTGGTTAACCAGGTCAAGACAGAATCTCGTGGGCAACGGTACCAGCCACATCCGTCAGACGGAAATCACGACCGGCGTACCGATATGTCAACTCTTCGTGATCAATTCCCAACAAGTGCAGTAGCGTCGCATGTACATCATGAATATGCATCTTGTTGTCACGGGCAAAGAACCCGTACTCGTCTGTGGCGCCAAAATGAAAACCCGGTTTGACACCTGCACCCGCCATCCACATTGTAAATCCGTTAGGGTTATGGTCACGGCCGTTACTCCCCTGGGCCGTCGGCGTTCGACCAAACTCGCCACCCCATAAAACAAGGGTATCCTCCAGTAAACCCCGCGTTTTGAGATCTGCCAGTAGTCCGGCGATCGGTTTGTCGACTTCCAGCGCGTTTTTCTCATGTCCTTGCTTCAAGTCACCGTGTTGGTCCCACTGCACCTTCGAGTCGCTATGCGTAATCTGAATAAAACGCACGCCGCGTTCCGCGAATCGCCGCGCTAACAAACACTGGAGTCCGAAATCAGCGGTGATCTTTTCATCCAATCCATACTGCCGTCGCACCACGGCCGACTCGCCCGAAATGTCCTGAATTTGTGGAATTTCAGACTGCATACGAAACGCCAGTTCAAACAGCGCAATACGACTCTCCAGGATCGCGTTGGGCCCCGTGTCCTGTAAATGTTGTTCATTGACTTCGCGCAATAAATCTAACTGCAACCGCTGCAGCCGCAGCGGAAAGCGTTGATTCGTAGCGTACTTGACCGTCGCACTCGAAGCAGGTTGGCTGGCAACTCCTAGCGGAGTGCCCTGACACCAGGCTGGCAAAAAGGCCGATCCCCAGTTTTTTACGCCACCGTGAGCCAAGGTCGGGCAGATCGTCACAAAAGCTGGCAAATTCTCGTTCTCAGTACCCAATCCGTACGACACCCAGGCTCCCATACTGGGGCGCACAAAGTTGTCGCTCCCGGTGTGCAGCTTCAGTAACGCGCCTCCGTGGGCTGCATTGGTACCGTGCACACCGTGCAACATACAAAGATCGTCAACGTGCTTCGCCACGTGGGGAAACAACTCGCTGACCCAACTACCGCTTTCGCCATATTGGCGAAATTTCCAAGGCGAACGCAATAAGTTGTTCGTCGGCGCAAACTGCACTCGCGGCTTGTCAAAAGGCAAGGGCTTGCCATCATCCCGCTGCAAGCGAGGCTTAAACTCAAACGTGTCCACATGCGATGGACCGCCTTTCATGAACAGAAAGATGACACGACGAGCGCGGGGTGGGAAATGGGGTTGCTTGGCGGCCAAAAAACGCAACGCCCTCGCGTCAGCTGCGCGTTCCTCAGCTGCCGCACGCGACAACATGCCACAGAGCGCTAAATGTCCAAATCCAACGGCACTGTCACGCAACATCGCGCGCCGAGACATAGCTCGTAAACTTCGCATAGTCACCTCATATCGCATAACCGAGAACTGTCTCGCGCACACGAGGAAAACGTCGCTGGCGGGACTCTCGTCATTTTGTCTGGACACCGCGGCTAACGAATGTGGATAAACTCATTGGACGCCAGCAGCACCTGGCAAAGTGCCTCCCAACCGGTTTCCAGACCCGGTGCGCTGGAACCACTGGCCGCCGCCGCACGAAATTTCTCCACAAACAACTGCGCCTGCTGAATCTCTTCCGGTCGCGGCTGACGCGCCAATGTCGCCATATAGAGGAAGCGAATCTGATCCCGCGACGCCACGCCTCCTTCACGGACTGCACGATTGGCGAGTGCTTTCATCGCGGACCGCACAAGGTCACCATTGAGCATAAACAGCGCCTGTGGCGCCACCGTCGAAGTTGTTCGATTCCCGTTCGTCACGCTGGCATCGGCATAATCAAACAGTTGAAACACATCAAACAAGTGATTGCGAATCACTGGCAGATAGATCGAACGGCGGCGACTGTCGTAGGTCGTTCCATCTTTGGATGTGTGATCGAAAAGAAACTGGCGATTATCGACGTGCAACAATGATCCCCCCATTTCTAGATCCAACTGGCCGCTGACAGACAGAAGGGCGTCACGAATCGCCTCTGCCTCCAGCCGCCGTACCGTCGCGCGGCCCAACAATCGGTTCTCCGGGTCTATGCGCGCTGCCGGTGCCTCAACTTGACTACTCAGTTGGTAAGTCGCGGACGACAAGATCATCCGATGCAACGATTTGATAGACCAGCCATCCTTGACGAACCGTACCGCCAGCCAATCCAGCAACTGAGGATGGGTGGGTAGTTCACCAAGCTTGCCAAAATTATCCGGCGTCCCCACCAACCCACGACCAAAGTGCCATCTCCAGATGCGATTGACGATCACGCGGCCCGTCAATGGATGACTGGGATCTGTCAACCAGCCCGCCAAACGCAAACGCCCACTCTGTGCAGGGCCTAGAGCTTCCTGATTCGCACCCGCCAGAAAAGTAGGAAAGCGCCGCGGCACGGTCGCGCCGAGGCGCAGGTGACTACCCCGAATGTGGATTTTCAGATCGGTCACCTTCCCTTCCTGGACACCCATTGCGGTGGGCATCTGCGGGGCGTGCTTCTCTAGTTCCGCCAACTTTTCCCGCAGTTGTTTCAAAGATTTTTTGGCCGCAGCGGCGGAAGGCGGCGAAGAACTCTTGATAGATGCCCCGCCACCTTGCTGCTGGGTGGCTTCCTGGGCGGCCGCCATCAGCTCTTTGATCGCCGCTTTCGTCGACTCAACTGCTTCATGATGTAGCGATTGACGCTGCTGCTGTGCGGCAGTGGCGATCGAATTTTCGTGCCAGCGTGCCAGTTTAATGAAATTCTCCATCGTACGGGTACTCTTAAAGATCCCCGCCAATCCGTAGTAGTCCGCATTCGTAAGAGGATCAAACTTGTGATCGTGACAACGCGCACACCCAACCGTCAGCCCCAACAGTGCTCTACCCAGTGTATCTACCTGCTCATCGATGATATCCATCTCCATCTTCTTGGCATCCACCTCCGCCAGGACTTTCGGACCTAGTGCGAGAAAACCCGTCGCCACCAGGTGCTCCCGGCGTTCTGACTCGGTTGCTGGTGGTAACAAGTCGCCGGCAAGTTGTTCCGTCACAAAACGATCGAAAGGCTTGTCCGCATTCCAAGCACCAATCACGTAATCCCGGTAACGCCAGGCATTTCCATACGCCAGATTTTCGTCCAACCCATTGGAGTCCGCGTAACGCGCCACATCCAACCAGTAGCGTCCCCAGCGCTCACCATATCGGGGAGAAGCCAGCAGCCGATCGACGTGTCTCGCATATGCGTCGGGCGCCGTGGCAGTGACAAACGCCTGAACTTCACTTGGCGCAGGAGGTAAGCCGATCAAATCAAACGTTACGCGACGAAGGACTGTCCGCCGACCGGCGGTTGGGGCGGGCACAACTTCTCGTCTTTCCAACCGAGACAAAACATGATGGTCTAGCGGTGCCTGCGGCCAATCCGTCTGGCGTACCGCCGGCAACGAACCTGCTTGCGGCGGCAGAAAAGACCACTGCCGCTCTTCCTGCTGCTCCGGCGGCGGCACTTCCGCGACAGGTCTCCCTTGGTCTGGATGCGGTGCCCCCATTTCAATCCATTGACGCATGTCCATGATCACCCGGTCGGACAGCCTGCCGTCCGGCGGCATTTCCAGCTCTTCATTCTCGTAGGAAAGAGCAACCAGCAACAAGCTATCATCCGGCTCTCCAGGAACGACTGCCTGACCGGTATCGCCTCCTTCAAGAATGCCCGCGTAGGTGTCTAGTCGCAAACCAGATTCCTGACGTTCTGCCCCGTGACATTCGTAACAGTTCTCGGCCAGCTGCGGCCGGATACGATTCTCGAAGAAACGCAATGACGCATCACGATTGCCATCGGNGGNTTGGGCACCGACCGGAATCGGTGCGATCGACAAGACGATCAGCCCTGCAATTTTCACCAGCCTGAGATNCACGGGCCTTACTCCTCCACGTTCTGGCACACAATCGCGACNCCACGGACATCACANCGGGGAACCCGTTTCCATTATAGGTCGGCGCCACGAAACATGGCCATCTCCCTATGTGTTGATATGGCGTTAATGATGGCAAACCACCTGCCCTTACAAGCAAGAAACCACAGCGCCTCCCTTGTAGACATAGCGCCGCAGCGCTGGGCACCGTGCAGGCTGACTTGTGCGGGTCACACTCAATGAGGTAAACCTTCAAGCACAGCTCAAGTGCCGCGTCCAGTACAAGTACAGCTCGCACGCCAACCCAACGGTGCTTTCCCATGAACAACGGTGCTTTCCCATGAAACAGTTCTCCCGCCTCGCGCTACTCGGACTCATGCTGGGGTGCTGGGCAACCGCAAGCGAACGTCAAGTCACCGCGGCGCATCCGGCCGCGGCAGGGACCGTACGCCCCAACATCCTCTGGATTGTGGCCGAAGATATGGGACCTGAATTGTCTCGCCACAACATACCGGAGCTTCACACCCCCACACTCGACCGTTTGGCGCGGCGTGGCATGCAGTATCGCAATACCTTTACGGTCACTCCCGTCTGCTCCACCAGCCGTTCGTCGTTCATGACCGGCATGTACGCCATGAGTATCGACGCACACAACCACCGCTCTCACCGCGACGGGAAAACACCACTGCCAGCTGGTGTGCAGCTTGTCACCGATCTTTTCCGGGAATCCGGGTACCGTACCGCCAATCTGAAGAAATTGACAAGCGCCCCACAAACAAACCGTTTTTTCCGCGGCACGGGCAAAACCGACTGGAATTTCACCTACCCCAAAGGGCGTCAACCGTTTGACCTGAACCGTTGGGCTCAACTCAAAGCGAATCAACCTTTTCTGGCTCAACTCAACTTCAGTGAGACACATCGTGGCCGGAGCTGGAATCAGGCCCATCGACATATTGCGCAGCCCGCGCGGCCCGCACATGTCAAGATTCCGCCCTACTATCCTGACCACCCGGTCACACGCGCCGTCTGGGCGCAATATCTGAACGGCGTCATGGCGGTCGACAAAAAAGTCCAATTTGTCCTCGAGCAATTGAAACAAGATGGTCTCGAACAGAACACCATCATCGTGTTCATGTCCGACCACGGACGCGCCATGCCACGTGCCAAGCAATGGCCGTACGACAGCGGCCTGCGGATTCCATTGCTCATCTACTGGCCGGAAAATAACCCGCAGTTGCCGCCACCACACGGTTTCCGACGGGGTGCGATGGCGCAACAGATGGTCTCGTCGCTAGACATCACTGCCACGCTCCTCGCATTTGCCGGGATCAACAAGCCGCCCAACTTGCAAGGTCGGGTATTGCTCGGCAACACAGCTGAACCCGAAAGGCAGTACGTTTTTGGCGGGCGGGATCGGGGGGATGAAACCGTGTTGTCGATCCGCACTGTGCGCAGCCAGCGTTTTCGTTATCTGCGCAACCGGTTCCCCGAGAAACCCTTCCTGCAACTAAACCGCTACAAGGAGGCCGAATATCCGATCCTCGGGTTGATGCGGCATTTGCACGCCCAGGGTCAACTAAGGGGCGTCCCCGCTCGGTACCTGGAACCCCAACGCCCCGCGGAAGAATTGTACGACCTGGAAGTCGATCCCTACGAAGTCAACAACCTGGCAGGGAACCCGAAATACGCCAACATCCAACAGCGACTGGCGACCGCGCTGGCTGAATGGATTCGGCGGATTGACGATCGTGGACAACAACCGGAACCGCCGGAAATCACCCAATATTGGGAAGAACGCATGCGCCGCACTTACGATCAGAGGTTGCAAACGAGACCGGCGGATTGGTTTCTGCGTCACCCGGCGCTGGGACCTTATGCGCAGCGATGACAGAGGTGTAACCCCGTGCGTACATCGTCGCCAAGAGGCACGCGCGGTCGAACTCAGCTGGGGAGGAGTTTCAAGACGTTTTCGCTAGGCCGTGGAATGACGTGCGCAGCAATCAGTTTGCCCAACTCTTCCACCTGCTGCTGTCCCGCGTCCACCGCGGCTCGGACCGCCGCCACGTCTCCCTGAATCACAACGGTGACATATCCACCGCCCAGTTTTTCTTTACCAATGACCTCGACTTGGGCGGCCTTACAGGCTGTGTCAATGGCCTGAAAAACGGCGGTGAAACCCTGGGTTTCAATTAAACCCAACGCATCGGGTGCGTGTTTGGCCACGTTGCTCTCCTCCTCGGATTGGGAAGTCGCCTCGAACTGGGGAATCCACACCACATCTTGCTGGATTAGTGGATTGTGCTCACGGGGAACATCAATCACCTGCCAGGCATCCTTGTCTGGCCGATTGATCGACGCCGTTACCGGCTGTCCACCCAACATGGTTGCCAACTCCTGGCCGGCTTGCAGCGCCAGAGCAACCTCATCTGTAGAACCTTGAACCTTGAGACAGATCCCCAGGAAGTCGTTGACTTCGGCCTGTAGCAGGCGTATGCCGGCAGCCTTTTCCATCGCATCCAGGGCTGCCACAGCCGGCGTGAGCCCCGTCGTTTCGAGCATTCCCAGAGTATCCATCGGACGCAGCTCAGGTGACGGCTCAGGTAACAAGCAACACGCCAGCGCCACCAAAAAGACCGAGTCGGCGGAGCACTCGGCCGTCGACGCCGGCACAACTACCAGGAAATCTCAAGGCCAAAGGTACCGCCGTGATAGACGATCCAGCGTTCCGTATCCGCATGGGTCCCCGTGTTCACCTGCAAAGTACCATCACGCAGCTGTTCAACCGCGGCGGCCATTCCATACACGAAGATGGCCTCGTAACCAGCTCGCAGCTTCATCCGCTCGCTTAGCTGATAGTTCATGTGGTAACCAAGTTCCACCAACCCCGAAAAACGAACGGTCGAGAAGTCATTGCCGAAAAGTGTACCAAAGTCGGGCCAAGGTCCACCGTTTTCCAAGCGGAACTGTCCTCGCGCCAAATTGGCATTCACACTACCCTTGAGGTTGGCTTCCATCGTCCAGCGGCCCACTGGATAGTAGACGTCGACGCCCAACTGGTAGCCTACCGCCTTGTTTTTGGTGTTCATACGCAAATGCCCGATGGACTCGTCCTGGGCAATCGAATACAGCTCAAATTCTTCCTTGACATCGATGTAGCGAATGCCACTTGTGCAGCTGATCACATCCCAGCCCCAGCGTTTCGTCACCAGCTCCAAACTGTCAAAGCGTGATCGGAATCGCGAAGCCTGATACGGGGCGCCCAGGAACGAGGAAGCATCGACATCGATCGGCACCAGTGTCGTGAAGAAATCGGGCTCTCCAAGATCACCGTCGAAGCGGTTATCCCGCTCATCTGCAACTTCCCATTCAAACATCCCCGTGAAGATCAACTCCCAACCTTCCAGACAATCGCGTTGTCGGCCAAGCACCATTCGTCCACCTGGTTCAAACGAAAAGTCGTCGAGCCGAAAACCGGTCGAATAACTGACACCCTTATTGCCTTCACGGTTGAAGTGGGGCATCTCAACTCGCACATACCAGGAATCCGGGCAAATGAATCCCAACCCTTCAACCGTTTGGTTGACCGATTCCATGACTCCTGTACCAGCCTCCACCGGGGCGGTCGGGACGAGTTGATCAGCAACCACGGCAGCTGCTTCCGTCATCGGCAACTGCGGGTCCGGTAGGATGACAGCATCGGAAACCGGCAGCAGGGGTTGTGTAACCACCACTGGGGGCCCAAGTTGACTCGGAGCCGATTCCAGAAGCTCGGTTTGCGGTGTTGGCGGCGACAGCTCCTGATGGACTTGAGGAGCAGGAGCCGTCTCCAAAACCGACTGGAATGGAACTTCGGGACCAGTCGGTGGCATCAATCCTGGCGACGCAACGGTAACATCGGCTGGGATGTCGACCGGCGCCACACTCTCAGGCAACTGGTCGACAACCGGCGCTGGTGGGGCGAACAGTTCTTCAGCAGCCACCTCAGGAGCGATCGGCGCACCCGACTGTGCGCTCCGTTGCAGGTCTTCCGCTTGCTGTGGAGCGACGGGCTCAGTGGGCGCAGACACCGGCGGTAAAGCAGTTGGTTCGGGCGTCAGCGACGGTACAAATGGGCCGGCGAACGGCTGCTCAACCCGGTCCACCACGGGTGGCAATCCGAGGTCGGGTTTGGACGGTGCCACACTCTCGTTCACATCAGCCTCGTCTTCGCGCGCCGCCAGCATCTCAGCGAGCGGCTCTGTGGATCCCCCCGATTGTTCCCTCCGCCGTGGAGGAGTGACGATTTGGGCGGGCTGCTGAACAAGCTCCGCGGACATCGGTCCACGAGGTCGAGTGATGGTGGGAGTCCTGGACAGTGATGGCCCAACGCCCGGCACTGCCTCAGGCATGGTCGCAGCCTCCGCGCGAATCAGCGCAGGCAGGTCTGCATCA
The DNA here is from genome assembly GCA_002709225.1 of Planctomycetaceae bacterium. Lineage (GTDB taxonomy): Bacteria > Planctomycetota > Planctomycetia > Pirellulales > Pirellulaceae > UBA9264. Next base: position 65,941 of record PAQH01000022.1, on the reverse strand, counting down.
GTCTGGCCAGTCGGAACCGTTTGCGGCTCCTCTACTGGCGTTGTCGAGGCGACTTCACGTTTGAGAATCGGTTGGAGCACCATGTCATCAGCTTTGCGCACCGCATGTTGCGACGCGGATTCCGTAGGTAACTCCGTAGGTAACACTGTCCGGCCCGGAGAAAATAGCTCACCGCTAAACGCATCAACGACAGGACGTTCTTCAACCACTGGGGCTGCAATCGCTGGGGCTGCAATCGCTGAGCTCAACTCGGCTGGCGGCTCAGGGAGGTCATGCGCGGGCCTCACGAACGGGGCCGTTGAAAACAATGCTCCTGAAAATGTGTTGGTCCCATTTACGTACGACTCGTCCACCGGCGACTCAGACACGGTCTCCAACCTCGTTGGCTGCTGAGGCAGAGCCGCCTCCTCTGTCGAAAACCATTCTCCAGAAAAAGTCCCCGCTGCGCTGGGAACCGACGATTCCGTGCTTCCCACGTCTGGATCGCTGGCGACTGCCCGAGGTCGCGTTACCGGCTCCGTAGCAACCAAGGGGGCGTGGGGAACTTCTGACAGGTATTCACCCGGCTGCTGCGGAGATTCCTCAACCGTCTCCGCGGGTTGCTCGGAGGATGGTTGAACACGTTTGAACTGACCGATCCTATAACCATTTTGCGCGCGGTTTTCCGGCGGCTGCGCCCCGGCGGGCCGGAAGGAACGAGTGCGAAAGTAACTTCCATCAAATGGTCCGTTCGCCAAACAAACGTATCCCGTCACCGTGATCGCCAGAGCTAGCACCGAAAGCAGTGAAATCTGCAAACGGCCCGCTCGACGCACCAGCTTGTGATACGAATCCTTCAACACTTGTTTGGTCATCGCGGCCTCGCACGCCGTCGTTACAGCTAGAAAACAAATCAATACAGCCGGAACAAGGTGGGAGTCGCTCAGCGGGCCTGACCACGAGAAAACGCGCGGTTCGCCGCTGCCTAGATCACCCCCAGCATTTACACGCCTTCATGTATTCGGTTTACCGGTTGTACCGGCTGCATGAATTGTCCTGAAAAAACGGCAGGGGAGGGAACGACCAGCGCGGGCCGTCAGTTTTGATTGAACCCATGCTAGCAAGACCCGGCCGGTGGCAGGCTTCCAATCCGGGGCGCGTGGCAACGGTCCCGCCGCCTTGCTGTCGTCCCTCAAGGTCTGCCGCAGTCACTTCCTGATGCCACGGGCCACTGATGGTCGTCAGCCCGCGTCCAACAGTGGAGCCAGCTGGATTCGCGAGCTATCGCTCGCCGGTGTCCACGGCTCTCGAGCGGCGCAACTGACCGCAAGCCGCGTTGATCCGGTCGCCTTTGCGACGCCGGAAACGGACGTTGAGACCGCCGTTTTCCAGGATCACCCGGAATTGCTGGATCGCACGTCGATCAGGAGTTTGAAAGGGTAAACCCGCAACCGGGTTGTAGGGAATCACATTCAAGAGCGCCGACCTGCGTTGCAACAAACGCACCAGACCGTGCGCGTGAGTTTCCTTGTCATTGACTCCCGCTAACAACACGTATTCAAATGTCAAACGCCGTCCGGACACTTCAAAATAGTAGTCCGAGGCAGACAGCAAATCGTCCAATCCGATATTTCGATTGACTGGCACCAATCGATTCCTTAACTCATCGTCGGGCGCGTGTAATGAAACGGCAAGATGGAAATGGGCGTGCCGATCAGCCAAACGGCGGATGGCTTGTGGAATCCCAACCGTCGAGATCGTAATTCTCCGGCTACTAATCCCCAAGCCGCTTTCCTGATTGGCAAGCTCCAGAGCTGGCAGCAAATTATCCAGATTCGCCAACGGTTCCCCCATGCCCATCACCACCAAGTGACTGAGGCGTTCCGAAGCGGGTAATTTCTGCTGCAATCGCAGCATCTGCTCGACAATTTCACCCGTGCTCAAGTTTCTGTCGACACCATCCAGGCCACTGGCACAGAAGACGCAACCCATCGCACAGCCCACTTGTGTACTCACACAAATCGAACGACGCGTCCCGTCGCGCAGTAATACACACTCGATACGGCCACCATCCGGCCATTGCAGCAAGAGCTTCTCGGTGCCGTCATCGGACCGCTGAGCCGAAACCACATCCGAAGTCCAAAGCCGAAAGTCTCTGGCCAATTCTTGCCTCAACGCTCCGGGCAAGTCGGACATTTGCGTGAAATCGGTCGCTCGTTTCTGAAAAATCCAGCTTGCCAATTGCTGGTTGCGATAAGAGGGATACCCATGCTTTTCGAACCAGTCCGCCGAACTCCAACCGCCGGCTAACAGATGCTGCATCGCCCTCTCTCCCCCATCAACGACGTCCCTTCAGCGGGCCTGCGTCGGTAACACCTGAGTACGACACCGGGATCAAAACAACCTGTACAACGGTTTTGCAGATCGCAAACGCTTCGCTAGGATAGGCGCCGAGGCAGACCCTATACAAGAGTCCCCCCGCTGCAGAAACGCCCAGACAGAAAATATTCTCAAGTTCTGGATGAGATAGGATTCGCTATGGCTCGCTCCCAGACCACCAGGAAAACTCGCTCGACGACGCCAGCAGAAACGCCAGAGCCCAACCTGAAAAAGGCGACCGATCTCGTCATGAAACTGATGGCCATTCCTGGCAAGAGCGGCAACGAGGCCGGCGTTGCTGATTTCATCACTCGGACATTAATCCAAGCAGGTGCATCGCCCACTGACATTCAAAGCGATAAGGCCCACCAAAAAACACACATCCCCGGTAACGCCGGAAATCTCATCTTTAAACTGGCTGGCACTCGGCGCGGCCCGCGCCGCCTGTTAACCGCACACATGGATACGGTTCCCATTTGTGTCGGCTGCCAACCACGTCTCCAAGGTGGAATAGTGCGTTCCGCCGACCCCCACACGGGCTTAGGGGCAGATGACCGCGCGGGCGTTGCGGTCACGCTGACATCCGCCCTGGAAATCCTCAGAAATAAACTACCCCACCCGCCACTCACCTTCTGTTGGTTCATTCAAGAAGAGGTCGGTCTGCAGGGCGCTCGGTTCCTGAAAAGGAGCCTGCTGGGAAAACCACGATTGGGATTCAACTGGGACGGTGGCGCACCAACCAAATTAACCGTCGGCGCCACCGGTGGCTACCGTTTGTCGATCCATATCGATGGACTTGCCAGTCACGCAGGCGGGGCTCCCGAGCGAGGTGTTAGTGCCATCTCGATCGCGGCTTTGGCGATTGCAGACCTGCAGCGCAATGGCTGGCATGGCTTGGTTCAAAAAGGAAAACAAATCGGCACCAGCAATGTGGGATTCATCCAGGGTGGCGAGGCGACCAACGTCGTCACCGATCAAGTTGCAATCCGGGCTGAAGCCCGCAGTCACGCACCGCAATTTCGCAAACGCATCGTGCGTGAAATCGAACGCGCCTTCCAACGCGCTGTCAAAGAAGTCACAAATGACCTGGGACAACAGGGGCAAATTCTCTTTGACGGTCACTTGGACTACGAATCGTTTGTACTTCCCGCAGACGACCCCAGTGTGCGCACCGCCGCAGCAGCGATACGTTCGATCGATGGCGATCCGATCCACGCCGTGGCCAATGGTGGCGTCGATGCCAACTGGCTTACCGCCCACGGATTGCCTACGGTGACTATCGGTTGTGGCCAGGGCAACGCGCATACGGTCAAAGAAACGCTCGATCTGGCAAATTTTCACACCGCCTGTCGCATCGGTTTGCGCCTAGCAACCGCCACGGAGGGTTGAACGTGGAACCCAACGACGAACTCTGCCTGTGCTTTCATGTCACCCGACGCAAGGTCGTCAATTACATCCGGATAAACCAACCCAAGCGCGAAAGCCAACTAAGCGAGTGTTTCGGCGCGGGCACCGGTTGTGGTTGGTGCCGCCCCTTTTTGAAGAAGCTCTTTCAACAAGGCTCCACCCGCCAACCAGGCTCGACAAGCGAGGCTCCAGATTTGCCAAACGCCCAAGAGTACTCACGCCAGCGCGCCCTGTATGTGGCGGAAGGCAAAGGGACGCCACCAGCGGGATCGACTCCCGTCGACCCCAACTGAGCCGAGCAGAGGCGGAGGCGTCACCTGACCGTTCCGCTTGCCAGGTCGCGGGCTTTGACCCGCTATTCGCATGTCCTTCAATGGGTTATGATAAGTGGCCGTTTGGGCACGCTGTGTCTTGGGCGCTGGGCACGCTGTGTCTTGGGCGCTGGGCACGCTGTGTCTTGGGCGCCCTGTGTCCGTACCGTTTCGCACCACCGATGGCAGATCAGAAATGGCCCGTAAAGTCGTAAATCGGAAGAAATTACGTGAAGAGGCCGAGAGCGAAGCGGCCGCCCAAAAGACTGCCAAAAAGAAAAAAACGGCCAAGAAAACCACGACCAAGCGGAAAACACGCACCAAGAAATCGGCCGTTGACGAACGGAAAAAGATTTTCTGGGGGATCTTCAGCCAATCGTTGAAACGCGTGGCACTCTACGAGTTTCATCAGAAAAAACAGGCGGAGAAAAAGGCTGTTGACCTGAGCAAAGGGGGCAAAACGCCGCACTTTGTCCAGAAGGTCAAGGAAGTGATTGTCGAAGAGTAGGTCCGCGCTGCTATCACCGGTGGCCGTGGCCAGGTAAAGATCCTTGCTTGGCTCTAGACCGGGCTAGATTGGAACCTCGGCATCCGTACCTCGACCAGCGCCGCGCAGGTGGCCGTCCCGTAAGGTGGCAATCTAAAGAGGCGGGCAATATGAACGGGCGCACCGTCTGTATCGGCTCTGACTATCACTTTGGCACCGCTGGCAGTCAAACTACCAACTTCCCCCGAGACAGACTCTTCCCCCCTGCGACGTGGTACCAGCTTAAGCCGTCTTGCCGACTTCCTCTTCTGGCGTAGCGTCGTTCTCTGCGTCAAACCACTCTGGGCGAAATGTGACGAAGCCACCCTGCCCGGCTTTCGAGCGGCTGATGGCCAACTTGGAAGTCAACGCAATAACAGCGTCCGCCAAAGCCACATCGCCGTGACAACGTGGCTGGTTGGCGGGATCCGTGTTACGAATGCACCAGGCGAAGTGCTCCATCTCCTCGGTGTACCCACGGCTGACCGGCCCCGTATCCGCTGCCTTGGCCACCGCCGCCATATCACCACTCGCCTGAGTATCCAACACGGCACCGCCAGATCCTTCATCGCGGACCTTGATCTTGGAGGACGTACTCGAACCCTTGTAGAGCATCACTTCTTGCTCTTTTTCCAGCACGAGCGTACCTTTGGAACCCAGCACCACTTCTCCGTAACCGCCAAATCCGTTCCCCATGATCGACGAGTAGGTCACAATAATACGCTTGTTGGAATCCACATCATACGAAGGGATGTTCTCTTCCGGATTAGGATAGTTGCTCACCGCATCGTAATACCCAAATTTGTCGCGAGCCAACTGAGCGCGTTGCGCTGGCTTGAGACCTGCGGGCGCATCAAAATCGTACCCTGGCCCCGGAAACTCAAAGGTGCAGTAGACGTGGTCGTCCGCGTCACGGTTGTAAGGAAAAGTATGACGGCCACCGACGGCATGCACTGTTAAAGGCTGGGCTTTCCTGCCATCCTTTCGCAATGCACTGATGAAAATGCTCGCTGCGTCCAATTGATGGCTGCCCAGTTCCGCCATCAATCCACCACCGGTACGATCCCACAATCGCCACCGCACCAACTCCTCCAAGGCACTACGCGGATAGCCGTTTTCGAGTGTGATCGACTCGTATCCGTGGTCTTCCGCTTTGACCGTTTTGTCGCGGTCCCAAGCCGACCATTGGGCAATCTGGCGTTGCAGCAACTGATAACGGTCCTGATCAATGCCGCGTCCACTGGCGACTCGCTTGTCAAGATTTTTCAGATCCGACTGGAAACGCTTTAGCCGATCTGCAATCGGATCGACACGCCCTGCATCCTGCCCAGCCCCCGGCGCCAGCAAACCACCTGGAACTGGTTGCTCCCAACTGTCACGGCCCGGTAAGTTCCCGCGATGCCACTGTGCCCGAATAAACTGAATCTCACCCAACAAACCCCACCGCAGCAGATTCACCGCATTGTCATAAAGAATGCTGTAATGCCGCTGATGCCCGGTGGCAAGCAATTTCTTTTGGTCGCGTGAAGTACGCACCATCTGCTTGCACTGTCCCACACTATGGGCCATCAACTTTTCCGTCAGAACATGCTTGCCAGCTTGCATGGCCGCAATCGAAACCGGCGCGTGCAGATGTAATGGTAACGCGATGATCACCGCTTCGACGTCCGGGTTTTTCAACAGCTCCTCGTAACCACCGTTTTCTGCGTCATAAACCTTGACGTGTTTACGTGCCTCCGACTCGCTGCTCCAACCGTACTTGTCCACCAAACCCGGACGGATGGAATGCGTAAACGCCGGCCGTGACCCGCCCCAGTCCCCGTGGAAAGCGCGGTGAATACTCGACGGTCGTACGTCTGCAATAGCTACCACCTGCATGTAATCGGGATTGATCGCGCCGATCAGAACACCACCTTCGTCACCCGTGCCGATAACGCCAACGCGCACTGGGTCACCAACCTTACTGTACCCGAAGTACATGGCACCCAGGCCAGAACCTGTAACGGCTCCAGAGGCGATCACGCCTTTGAGGAAATCGCGCCGGTCAAAACGGCCCGCCGCATCGGCAGCCGCAACAGCTTCATAGTAGTTATCACGACCGACAGCCTTTTCTTCAGGTGTCAAGTTGTTCATGGGTCACTTTCCCTTTGCCAGAGCAGCAGCCGTTAAGAAAAAAATCCAGGCCAGCAATCCGACCGGCACCCGTTGCCGCCAGAACCAATAGCGCCAATGTCAAATTGAGATGGTAGTACGTGGACATGGGTCCCGTCGTCGGCGGCCATTGGGACAGCACAACACTGAACAAGAACCCTGCTGCGGCGAGTGAGGTAATGCGGGTCAACAAACCGAGTATCAATAAACCCCCGATGACCAGGTCAAACCACGGAATAATCCGATCGATCGAACGGCTGTCCAACCACCTGCGCCCGGGCCGCGTCAAAGCAAAGGTAGAGGCCGCCGAGTTCGTCGCCGCAGCCCCTAAATTGCTGATGTCGCGTTCGTAACCAGCCCAAAACCCATCCAGCGTCGCCAGCCAGGGTCGGCGTTTACCCGCCAATTCGGACTGCTGCTTGAGGACTTGTCCATTCAGTGAGTAAACCTCACGGCGGGCGGCCTGTTGCTTGTCGCGTTGTAGACGTTCCACCTGCAACCGATACTCTTCAATCTCTAAACGGTTGTCACTAAAAAACCCATTCAAACCGGACAGGTAACTTGCATGAATTCGTGCCGCTTTGGTCCGGTCTCGATCGTTGAAGCGAAAATGTTCCTGTGCTGCCTTGAGATGTGCTTTCCAGAGGATTTGCGTTTGTTCTTGATCCAACCGGGCTAAACCATGCGCATCCCAAATTCGGTCCTGAAACAGGCCGGCCCAAGGCCCCCGTGCATTGCCCAGAAACACCGCGGAAAAGGGGCGCGGATTGTCGATCTTACTCACACCCTCCTGGAAAAACTGCCACCCCAACCCGCAGCGCAATACAACAAGCAGCCAGCCGGCAGAAGCGGCAATCTGGAAACGTCGTGCAGCCAGCGTAACTCTCCTCAAGTGAATGGACACCCGGCCCAACGGATAACAGGACTGTGTTAAGCGACGCCGGCGAAACCGAAGCGGAGTTCTCTGCTCATTGCTACTCCCAATCGACTAATTATGTTCGAACCGTAGCAGTCCGCCAAGCGCCAGAAACAGAGAAGCACGCAGGAAATCGAGGTTTCTGCCAGCTGTTGTCCCACGCTCGAATCTGGCGGCGGAACTCCATTACCTGACGCCCTCGCACCACGATGATTCTGCCACTGAACCGACACCACCGCTGTTTCCCTCAACGTCATAGCACAGCGCCACGGATCGGTTGATGCGTCTGGCCGCTACCCAAAGCAACCGAGTCTGTTGGGCTGGTTGACTGCGATCGATGGCGGATTGTATGATGAGGCCTCGCGCTACCAGGAAATAACTATTTGCTGGTAGCACCGTCGCTATAGCCCGCGGTCTGCGCCAATTTGGTTCAGTGCCGCGCGAGTGGCAGCAGAGCGTTGACAGGGTGCCTGGTTTTCACCGCCAAACAAGTACTGTTATCTCCAACAAGTACTGTTTGCACCGCCCCATCTGTAGCTGTCCTACTCGGTCTAAGCAACGCGCACCCTAACAACGCATTCTCACTCTGTACGTTATCCCATCGCGGTTAACTCTGTACGTATTGTCCGGTATCGGACGCGATGCAGAGCTATTCGATAGCCTTTTTTCTTTCTCGTCACCTATGATCAAGGAGTCATTGGATGAAACGATTTCTCTTAGTCGTCGTACTCACCGCTTTCGCCGGCGCGGGCGTTTTGCAGACCGTCGTTGCCGCTGACAAGGACCCCGTGGAGGGCTTGAAATGCTTCATCATGAAGAAGCGAAAAGTCAAAGGTAAAAAGGTTGTCGATTACAAGGGTGCCAAGCTCTACCTCTGCTGCTCAACCTGTGTGAAACGAATGGCCAAGACGCCCAAAAAATACGAAGCCAAGGCAAACCACCAGCTGGTTTATACCGGCCAGTTTGTCCAGAAAGCATGCCCCGTTAGTGGCAAAGCTCTGCACAAAGATGCAGTCCTCAAGATTGGTGGCGTGGAAGTAAAATTTGCCAGTGTTGCCCACAAAGACAAGGTCGCTGCACTCAAAGGCGATGCCCTGATCAATGCTGTATTTGGCAAAGCCGGCTTCAAGAAAGGCAAGTTTGCCTTGGTGAAAAAGAAGAAGGCCAAGGCTACTTCCTGAGCCATTTCTCTTTCATGCGGCAGGTACACTTCTCGTGAATTCCGCACTTCGGGCTGGCATGGATGCCGGCCAGTGGCCGCCACATCGGAATGTACCTGCTGCATTTTTCTGCCTCTCGACCGTTTTTCGGAGCCGGGAACATGCACCTTGGCCTCAAAATGACCTTCTTGACGTGCGTCTTACTGTTGGCAATGGCTACCGGCGCAAACCGCAATCCAGAAAACAGCAATCCAAGAAAACTGCCGCGGGGAGTCAAGTGTCTCATAGACCAGAAACCCGTCACCAACAGGAAGTCTTTCGTCCAATACAAGCAAGGCAAGGTGTACTTCTGCTGCCAGGATTGTGCGCGGCAGTTCCAGCGCGCCCCCTCCAAATACAAAGCCTGGGCTAACCACCACCTGGTTCTCACCAAGCAGTATGTACAGAAAGCCTGCCCACTAAGTGGCGAAACTCCTGACGAAGACTCCGTCGTACTGAAGGTCGCAGGTGTCGATGTCGATTTACTCTGCGCGGGTTGCAGAGACGACATCTCCAAGCTTGCACTGATGAAGCAAATTCACATGCTCTTCGATGAAGAAGCCTTCAAGGAAGGCAAATTCAAGCTGCGACCCAAGAATGCCAAAAAGTGAGTCCGCTGTCACGACATTCGGCAAGATGATCCAAGCCTGGCATCAGGAATTTCCGCAAGATCTGACACCGTAATCGCATGCGGACCGGCAAACTCACTGACTTGGCACGGCACGTGACGTCACGTCCGCAACGTCCTGTTCGAAGGTTCCGGTTCTCACTGGTCGCACCGTGGTTCATTTCTTGAGCCACCCCGTCACGGCCCTGATTGACCGACTTTGGCAAATAGATTCCTGTCAGGTTCTCTCTGCCAACCCTATGCCAGGACACAAACCAGAGTGACACTTGTGTCTGAGGGAAAACTGCGGCGTGGTGATCCGGACACGCTAGCCCTGTTATTCTCTGGCAAAATTCCCCCGAAATGAACGATTTCGCGTCCATATCTCGCATGCTCTCTGGCTGGACCGGTATAATTGCTCACGCGGCTGGTGTGTCTGCCGATGAAACCGAGTGATTTGGCAGACGCCGCTGCTACATGACCGGATACGCGGATCGATCACCGGTGCAATTGAATCACCTTCGTGCGAAACAGCATTTTTCCGCTACTATCTGGCCATTCGTGCATCATCCTGGATCACTGTATCGCCCCCCACCTTAGCGAGTACGCGGCTCCCGATCTGTGTCAAGTTGGACCGCCAACCGCTCTGCAAACCCCAGCTTGAATCGACAGACGCCATGAACCGAAACCAGCAGCTACAGGATTCGACAGCCCCGACGCAGCGGATTTGCCAGCGAACACGTTTCTGTAAGCAGGGTCAAATCCACTGGGTCAGCTGGATCCTGATTATCAGTTTGGCCGTTCTGATCGAACCCAACTTGAGTGCCGAACAAGCCGGCCAGAAAGCTGCCACCGCAGGCCCCCAAGCGACCACCTCGCAGTGGCCGCTCTTCCGAGGAGACCCGCTCTCAACCGGTGTGGCGCATGGCGAGTTGCCCGCGAAACCATCTCTACTTTGGAAGCACAAAGTCAAGGATGGCGCCTTCGAGGCGACGGCGGCGATTGTCGAAAACACGGTTTACGTTGGTGACCTCGATGGCACGTTTTACGCCCTGGACCTCAATACCGGCAAACCGAAATGGACATTTACCACCAAGGACAAAGATGGCTTCTATGCCTCGCCTGCCGTTTATCAACAACGTGTTTATGTGGGTGACCTGTTTGGGCGGTTCTACTGTCTCGATGCCGCCACAGGAAAAAAACTCTGGGAATTTGAAACCAAAGCGGAGATCGATTCCAGCGCCAATTTCTATCGTGGCAACGTCCTGGTCGGATCGCAAGACGCCACACTGTATTGCCTGGAAAGTGCTAGTGGGAAACTGATCTGGAAGCACACCATTGAAGACCAGATACGCTGCACACCAACCGTCGTGGATGCGCGTTGTTTTGTTGCCGGCTGCGACGGCAAGTTACACATTATCGATCTCGAGAAAGGCGTTTCGGTCGCGAATGTTGATATCGGTGGCCCCACGATGGCAACTCCCGCCGTGCGCGGCGATCTTGCCTATTTTGGCTCCGAATCTGGTACCTTTTTCTGTGTCAATTGGAAACAGGCCAATGTGGTCTGGCGTTACGAACCCAAACGAGGACGGGGGGTGCGCAGTTCGGCGGCGGCCAGCGACAAGATTGTCATCTATGGAAATCGAAGTCGCGAGGTCCGCGGGATGCATCCAGTCAGCGGCAAACAACTTTGGACATTTAACACCAAACAACGAGTCGATTCGTCGCCGATCATCGTTGGTCAGCGGGCGTTTGTCGGCTCCAGCGATGGCCGTTTGTATGGACTCAACTTGCAAACCGGCAAAAAAGAGTGGGAGTACGAGGCGGGCGGCGGGTTTGCGGCCTCTCCGGCAGTCGCCGCAGGCAAACTGGTGATCGCCACAGACGACGGTGTGGTGTATTGTTTCGGGAAGCAGCCATGACAGCTGTATTTCGCGCCCAGAAGTCGTTCACCAGGGCTCACTGAAGGTTACAACCAGACGGCAAAACCATGGCAACGGACTCAGCAAAAACGGAAGTAGGCAGTTATTTCATTTCCAACTACCCGCCGTTTTCTCAATGGTCAGACGGTGGTTTGGAAGCGTTTGACGCCGTGGTGCAAGAACCTCCGACTGCAGTCCCTTTGGGGCTCTACTTGCACATCCCCTTTTGCCGTAAACGCTGCAAGTTCTGTTATTTCAAAGTCTTTACTGACAACAAAGCGAGCGATATTGATCTGTACGTGCGGGCTTTGTCTCGTGAAATTGAACTGGTCAGTCAACTGCCTGTGGTCGGTGAGCGACCCTTTCGCTTCGTCTATTTTGGTGGTGGAACCCCATCCTTCCTCAGCTCGCGCCAACTCGACTCACTTGTACGGCAGCTGCGTGAAAGCGTGCACTGGGATCAGGCTGAAGAGGTCACGTTTGAATGCGAGCCCGGTACGTTGTCCGCGCCCAAGGTCCAGACAATTCGTGACATGGGTGTGACTCGACTGAGCCTCGGTGTGGAAAACTTCAGCGACCAGATTCTCAAGGAAAATGGCAGAGCGCACCTCTCGGGAGAGATCTACCGTTGCTGGGATTGGATCGAGTCGGCCGGTTTCCCCAACGTCAACATTGACCTCATTTCTGGAATGGTTGGCGAAACCTGGGACAACTGGAAAGACAATGTGCGCCGCACCGTCGAACTCTCACCCGAGAGTGTCACCATTTACCAGATGGAATTGCCCTTCAACACGGTCTACTCAAAAGACATATTGGGAAATCAAACAGAGGTTGCGGTAGCCGACTGGGCAACGAAACGGGCGTGGGTAAACTATGCCTTCGACGTGTTTCTGGAACACGGATACCACGTGTCAAGTGCCTACACCGTCGTCAAGGATCCGGAGAAAGTCAATTTCAGTTATCGCGACAACCTGTGGACCGGCGCCGATCTATTAGCCACAGGAATTGCCAGTTTCGGACACGTTTCGTCGGTCCATTACCAGAACTGCCCTGAGTGGCAGCAATACATAGACACCCTCTTGACCGAAAGCCGGTTGCCACTGGGAAGAGCTCTCAAACCAACCTCCCGCGAGCTGTTGATTCGCGAGATGATTCTGCAACTCAAACGCGGCTATCTCGATGCCGGCTATTTCCGCGACAAGTTCGAAGTCGAGATTCTCAGTGAATGGCAGGAGCAGTGGCAAACACACCAAGAACAAGAGATGCTCACTCTTGATGGCGACCGAGTGATCCTGACCCGACAGGGTATTCTGCAAGCCGACGCGTTACTTCCGCCTTTCTTTGAAGAACAACACCAGGGTGTCCGTTATACTTAAGGTCGGCCGGCCGTAAACCGCTCCAGGCGGAACGTCTCCAGCAGCCGCCCGTGCTCTGCCACCTGAACGCAAAACTCCGGCCTGCGAGCGAAACCGTCAAAGGACCTGAAAGTTCTCGACGACGCCGACTGCTACCATCCCCATCGATCGCAGACTGCGATCTGCTTCACACACATCCTCCGGAATTGTCTTGTGGCAATTCCGGACAAGAATTGCGGCATCAAGATGCGTGCAACTTATCGGCAACCGCCCAGTGCAATCAAGCGGCGGCAAATCCACCACCACCAGGTCGTATTGGGCTGTGGCTGTCTGCACCAATTCCCTCAGTGGATTCTCGGTATGTGTTCCGGGAAGGCGTTTACTCCGGTTACGAAAAAACACATCAACCTGGTCGCCCTTAGACCCAACCGTTACAGGGTCTGCTGTGGCTGCGGCAGGTAACCGGGTTGGCAAATTCGTGGTGCCCAACTGTGACGCCAAATCCGGTGTTGATGTATCTCCATCGAACAACGCGGCAGTACCGCCTAGTCTGGCAACCGCGCGGCTCAAGCACATCGCCACCGTCGACCGCCCTTCACCTCGAATGTGCCCTGTAATCGCCACAGTACGAAGACCATGTGAACTGGCCGCCAACAAATTTTGTGCGGCAACCGCAAACTGCACCTGCGTCTGCGCAAGTAATCGAGAGCAGATTTCCGGCCAGCGCAACGAGGCGTTAGCCTGGTCACGCATGCTACCCAGAGGCTCGGGGGGTCGCGGTGCGACAGCCTGCGGGCCTGCAGCGGCGTTTGAAACCGGTTCCCCGGCGGAGACGAGATGTCGCAAAGACTCCAGCCTGGGAAGAGGAATCCCCGGATGCAGCGTGTGCCCAACATGGATGGCCCCCCCCGCCGTTTCGACGTCACACGATGCGGAGTGCAAGACAAATAGCTCGTCGTTCGCCAGCCAATTCCGAGAGCTGCTCGTGGTACGATCCGCTTGATCGCACCAGTCCGGCCGTGCCGCGAAAGTACGGCGTTCAAGAACACCCCGTTCAGGCAAAGTCGCGGAAAGCGTCGCTGCGGCACGCCTCAACCCCTGACGAAATTGAGAAATACCAAACTGCATCGTTTTGTCCAATACTTGCAAGTAAGCCCGAAAAAATTACCTGGCCACCGCCGCACAAGCGAGATTAGCACCGGCCGTCAACGTCGAATCGGATCTTGTTCACCTGGCAGGTACTCAGGTTGTCGAGTGGTATCAATATAGGCACGAATGTTGCCGTCGGGCTGGAGCCGCAAATCCGCCGCGTCCACTGATGGCGTGGGATCACGCTCCAGTGCCGGAACACCCAGCACCCCGGGTTTTGTGGCAGACAAGCGTGGTGCTGGCACCTTGAGAACAGCAGGTTCTGGATCCGGCATCGCGCCCGGTACGGGTTGGACGTTGGGCTCTGGCAACGCGTTTGTCAAAAGTGGGGTTGCGGTATTGGTACCGGTCTGCAGAGAGTTTATCTCTACCTGTCGATCAGGCCAGCGTATCGGAGCAGACGCTTTGCGTACGGACCGGTAAGCCCAGCCGTTCGTCCCCTCTCGCAACGATCCTCTCACAACCGGGGACGTGGATGCCGCCAGCCACTTGTCGCCATGTTGTCGAACCAGCCCTGACGTCGTCCGCAAACTCGCTTGCCACCACACCGCGCTGACAGCCAAACCCGCACCTACCGCCACCATCAGTACCCTCCACGGCATGACTGACCGCCGGTTCGTAGGATCCGTGTCCCCAAAGCCGGCTGGAGGTGCGGAAATCGTCGCCAGCGGCGCGACGGCGTGGGGAAAAACTGGTTGCGGTGCGGCTGCGTGGTGACTGCACAACTCGGGAGCACCCTCCGCGGTACTCGCATCGAGATCAGGCAGGCTTAGCAACCGTGGTGGCATCTTCATTCAACAGATCCCCAGGGCACGGCGTTCACACGCTGTCAACGACCATCCCACACTCAAATCCATTGCTGGTTTCGTTAGGCGCGTAGGTCAAGTACTGTGATCAGCCTCCAAAGAGATCGATCCCGCCGCCCCGTCTACAAGACCCAGCTCGTCTGTTATCGGTTGCGATCGTATCGATCTTGAACAATATGACAATTGGGACGGTCCCTTAGACAGGGCAATCTGCGTCAAATGGGTTTGAATACCTACGGTTGAACCTAAAAATGCTCTACGATTGTCCAGAACTTTTCCTGGAAAACTACTGGAACCCACTGTCACTATGCCCACCGCCGTGCCGTCAGGAACGCCCACCGCCTTGCCGTCAGGAACGCAGTCGCTGGAATCGCTCATCTCGGAGCGCATCCTGATTCTGGATGGCGCTATGGGCACTCAGGTTCAGACCTTGAACCTGGATGAAACGCAAGTCCGAGGCGAGCGTTTCGCCGGACATGCCAAAGACCTGGTACGTTTCGTCGACCTTCTCTGCCTCACCCATCCAGATAAGATTACAACAATTCACCAGCAGTTCCTGGCGGCCGGGGCGGACATTATCGAGACCAACTCGTTCGGGTCGAGCACGGTGGCCATGGAGGAATTCGGGCTGCCAGCGGATCTGGTCCGGGAAATCAACTTCGCGGCCGTGCACTGTGCACGTCAAGCCGTCGACGAATTCAATGAACGCACTCCGCACAAACCCCGTTTTGTCGCCGGTTCAATCGGTCCCACGACGAAACAAATGGCCATTTCCACCAGTGTTGACGATCCTGCCCACCGGGCGGTGGGCTTTGATCAGATGGTCGATTCCTACTATGCGCAAGTTGCTGCGTTAATGGAGGCGGGAGTCGACTTACTGTTTCCCGAAACAGTAATCGACACACTCAACCTGAAATCCTGTCTGTTCGCAATCCAAAAGTACTTTGACGACTCTGGCCAGAGCTGTCCGGTAATGGTCTCGGCAGCCGTCAATGAAGCGGGCCTCACATTCGTTTCGAGTCAAAAGCTGGAAGCGTTCTGGAACGCTATTTCGCACATGCCCGTTTTGAGTGTCGGTATCAACTGCGCGCTGGGACCACAGCCGATGCGGCCGCATATCGAAACACTCGCGGAAATCTGCCCCTGTTACATCAGCTGCCATCCCAATGCAGGGCTGCCCAACGAGATGGGCGAGTATGTTCTGGCCCCTGACGATATGGCACGTTTGCTCGGCGATTTCGCTGCCAACGGATGGCTTAATATCGTAGGGGGGTGCTGTGGTACAACTCCCGCCCACATTGCAGCCATTCACGCCACCATGCAGGGACTCACCCCGCACCGCAAAACGACACCAGAAATATGGACTCAATTAAGTGGCACCGAACTTCTTACGCTACGACCGGACAGCAATTTCACCATGATTGGTGAACGTACAAACGTCACCGGTTCACGAAAGTTTTCTCGGCTGATCCAATCGGAACAGTACGACGAAGCACTCGATATCGCGCGGCAACAGGTTCAAGGTGGCGCCAGCATCCTGGACGTCAACATGGACGCCGACCTGCTCGACAGTGTCGAAGCGATGACCAGGTTTCTCAATCTGATCGCCGGTGAACCCGACATCAACCGGGTACCCATCATGATTGACAGTTCCCGCTGGGAAGTTCTCGAGGCGGGCCTGAAATGCGTACAAGGAAAGGCCATCGTTAATTCCATTAGCCTCAAGGACGGGGAAGCGGAGTTTCTTCGACGGGCACGACTAATCCGCCGCTACGGAGCTGCGGCGGTGGTCATGGCTTTTGACGAAAACGGACAAGCGACAGACATCGATGGGAAGGTCACAATCTGTCAACGCGCCTACCGGCTGCTCACCGAAGAAGCGAGGTTCGCGCCGCCAGACATCATCTTCGACCCCAACATTCTGACCGTCGCGACGGGTATTTCCGAGCACGATGATTACGCGGTGAACTTCATCCAGGCAACCCGTATCATCAAGCGAACTTGCCCTGGAGCAAAAATTTCTGGAGGGGTCAGCAACATCTCCTTTTCGTTCCGCGGGAATGATACCGTCCGCGAGGCGATGCACGCCGCTTTTCTCTACCACGCGATTCGTGCCGGGCTCGACATGGGAATCGTCAATGCCGGACAACTGACGGTCTACCAGGATATCCCCACCGAATTGCTGGAACGTGTTGAAGATGCGTTGCTAAACCGTCGCCCCGATGCAACCGACCGGCTGGTGGACTTTGCCGCCACCATACAAACACGCACCAAGGGAACCGCCAATGAAGATCTGTCGTGGCGTGAGGAGCCTGTTGAAACGCGTCTGACACATGCGCTCGTCAAAGGAATCGACAAATTCATTGAAATCGATGTCGAGGAAGCACGCCAGGTAGCCGAACGCAGCCTGAAAATCATTGAAGGCCCCTTGATGGCCGGCATGAATGTCGTGGGCGACCTGTTCGGCTCGGGAAAAATGTTTCTGCCACAAGTGGTCAAATCCGCACGGGTCATGAAAAAAGCCGTGGCCTACCTGCTGCCTTATATGAATGCCGAATCGGAAGCGGACGGATTCTCGGGAAAGAAAACGAGAGGTACGATCTTACTGGCAACCGTCAAGGGAGATGTCCACGACATCGGCAAGAATATTGTCGGTGTGGTACTGGGTTGCAACAACTACGAAATCATCGACCTCGGTGTTATGGTGTCCTGTGAGGAGATCCTGGAGACAGCCCGGCGGGAGTCTGTCGATGTCATCGGCCTGTCTGGTCTGATCACTCCGAGTCTGGACGAAATGGTCCATGTGGCTAAGGAAATGGCGCGACTTGACTTCCAACTTCCACTGTTGATTGGAGGAGCAACCACAAGCGCTAAGCACACGGCGGTCCGCATTGCGCCGCGTTACGCCCATCCCGTGTTGCATGTCCTGGATGCCTCGCGAAGCGTCAGCGTTGTCGATCGGCTTCTGAATGATGAAGTACGCGACGAGCTACTGGAAAATAACCGGCAACAGCAACAAAAGCTCGTGGCGTCGTATCAACAACGTTCGATCAAGCTGGTTTCGCTGGAGGAAGCGCGCCGGCATAAACTTGCCTTGGACTGGTCAGCCAACCGAGTTGAACCACCAGATTTCTTGGGACCCCGCGTATTGCCAGACATCGACTTGGCAGAGCTGATCCCCTACATCGACTGGTCTCCTTTTTTCCTGAGCTGGGAATTGAAAGGAAAATATCCAGCAATCCTGGACGACCCGCGTTTCGGCAGCGCGGCACGCGAGCTGTTCGCCAACGCGCAACAGCTTTTGGAGACCATACAAGCGGAGAAACAGTTGTCGGCAAGAGCGGTTTATGGATTCTGGCCCGCCGCCAGTGACGGCGACGACATCGTCCTGTTTCGAGACGAATCGCGCCGCCATGAACTGGCCCGCATCCATACCCTAAGACAGCAATGGAAACGCCGCGGACAAAACGAGTTCCGCGCACTGGCCGATTACATTGCGCCCCTGGAGTCAGACCGCACCGATCATCTAGGGGCATTTGCAGTCACCGCTGGTATCGGAGCCCATGAATTGGCCAGCGCCTTTGAAGCCAAACACGATGAATACAATGCGATCTTGGTCAAGGCATTAGCTGACCGGTTAGCCGAAGCATTGGCAGAGATGCTTCACCAACGTGCGCGCGAAAATTGGGGATTCGGTCGGCAAGAGCGGTTCGATCACGAAGAATTAATTGCCGAGTCCTATCAAGGCATCCGGCCTGCACCCGGTTACCCAGCGCAACCCGACCATACCGAAAAAAGTACGTTGTTCGACGTCTTGGACGTGGCGGCCAACCTGCAGATGGAATTGACCGAATCATTCGCCATGCTACCCGCTGCTAGCGTCTGTGGATGGTACTTTGCGCATCCCCAAGCTCGCTACTTTGCGATCGACCGCATTGACCGGGCCCAGGTTGCCGATTACGCGCGCCGCAAAGGCATCACAACCTCGGATGCCGAACGTTGGCTGGCACCTAACCTGGCGTATGAACCGGATGTTTGATTGCCACTATTCACCCCGGCGTAGAGCTCCCAACTGGAAATTCCATGGCACGCTGGCCCCACACTGTCTGGACAACCGTGTTCACCTATGGTGCGATGTTCATTCTGTTTCCGACGCTCTGCTGGCTCGCTTATGCCTGGGTCAGGGGCTTGCTCTTCTGA
The DNA here is from genome assembly GCA_002709225.1 of Planctomycetaceae bacterium. Lineage (GTDB taxonomy): Bacteria > Planctomycetota > Planctomycetia > Pirellulales > Pirellulaceae > UBA9264. The sequence goes on along the minus strand of PAQH01000022.1, from coordinate 47,034 downwards.
ACCGGTTGGCGCCTTGCTGCTGCAATACGTGCGTTTTCTCGACAAAACAGACAACCGCAGACAACTTCATGTCTGGTCCGCTCCCCCCAGAGCGCTGCTGCAGATGGTCTGAGGCTTCCTACAAAACAACTTTCCAATCCAGTCGTGAACCGCGACAACGTCGAACTCGATACCAGCGCCACGAATTTGGTGTAGAATCCGCAACACCGCTTGCCAGCAACGCGCGTTCTCCGATCCGATCGTATGACGAACACACTTTTCACCGAACTGCAAGGGTTACTCGCCAAGTATGGCCAGGAGCACCTGCTGGCACATTGGGATTCGCTTCCCCCCGCGCGCCAGGACCAGTTGGCGACACAAATTCGTAGTGTTGATTTTGCGCTGCTTGCAACACTACTCAACGCCTACGACGCGCCCGGAAAAAACACATCCTCGGTAACCGGCGCGGGGGCTCCGCCCGCCGAGCCCATTGAATTGGACGGAACCACGCGTTCCCAGCAGATGCGCGTGCTCGGCGGACAAACATTGGCATCTGGAAAGGTAGGAATGATCCTGGTGGCGGGCGGACAAGGAACGCGCCTTGGATTTGGCCATGCCAAAGGGCTGTTCCCTATTGGCCCTATTTCAAACCGCCCACTATTTCAGGTAGTCATCGACCATTTAATCGCAATGCGCAACAGGCACCAGGCGGCGATTCCTCTGTTCGTGATGACCAGTCCGGCCACACACGAAGAAACCGCGGACTTTCTGGCAGCACATGACTGTTTCGGGTTACCTGAAGAGGATTTGTTCCTGTTCTGCCAAGGCACCATGCCGGTCCTGGATGCCGCTACCGGCCAGATCCTGCTGGAACAACCCGACCAACTCTGCCTCAGTCCGGATGGACACGGTGGGATTCTAGATGCGTTTGCGCGCACGGGTTGTCTGGCGGAAGCTGCCCAACGTGGAATTGAACACCTGTTCTATGCGCAAATTGACAATCCGTTGGTACAGGTGTGTGATCCGTGGTTGATTGGTTGCCACCTACAAGCGAATTCGGAAATGACAACCCAAGTGATTCGTAAACAAGAGGCTTTGGAACGGGTCGGAAATGTCGTCTCCATCGATGGGCATCTACAAATTATTGAATACAGCGACCTCTCGGCGGATACCGCCCGCCAGGTTGCTCCGGATGGCGAGTTGAAACTGTGGGCCGGCAACATCGGCGTGCATGTCTTCCAACGGCACTTCCTGGAACGGATGGTGACTTCCAACGCTGGCATGCAATTCCACCGGGCGTTGAAACAAACCGCATACTGTGACAGTCACGGACGCCACGTCACACCGACGGAACCCAATTCGATCAAGTTCGAGAAATTTATTTTCGATCTGCTACCCGCCGCTCAAAACGCCATCGTCGTCGAAAGCAGTCGCGACGCCAGTTTTGCTCCAGTCAAGAATGCGAATGGTGAACCGAATGACACACCCGCGTCAGCGCAACGAAAGATGCTCGATCTATACGCGGACTGGCTCGCTGCCGCCAAAATCCAAATGGCCGAAAACGCGCGAATCGAAATCAACCCCCGCTTTGCTCTGGACGTTCAGGAGCTGAAAAGCCGCATCCCAGCGGGGCACTGTTTCTCGGGGGACGTCTACCTGGGACCGGATTGGTCGATTGACGCCTCGCCACACCAGGGACCAGCAATCCCGCTCTGATCGGAACGGCGTTTGGTGCAAATCGGTGTGACAACCGTGCCAGCAGCGATGCGGCAATGCAAACCCGGTATTGGATGAAACGGTCTGTCAAGGACGCTTGAGGCGAAGGTCCTCGGGAGTAATCCCAACCGCCAAACCATCCGCAGGTATCGGCAACTGCAGCGTCCACAATACACCCTGGACTACCAATCTGCGGTATTCGACACGTGCCCAGTTCTCGTGGAAATGGAGCCCGGAAAAGCCAAACGAACGCCCTCCATCCGGACGTTGCCACGCCCAGGCAACCATTTCTCGGCGTCCATCAATGGGAACCGTCAGTAACGGCGTGGGGGGGGACGCGGAGCGCACGCGTTTCAAGCGGTAATAGAATTCATCCCGGATGTCGAAGTCTTTAATTCCCGAGGTAACTGGGTGGGCTGGAGGGGCGATTCGAGCAACCCGCTGGACCACCTGATATTTACGATCCTGTCCGCCATGACACGCGCCGAATAGCTGCAAGAAACGATCGATATAGTTTGCCGGCCGCGTGCCCATTCCCCAATGCAATACGACAAGGCCACCTCGACGCTGCGCCAACTGGGCAAATGCTTGAAACCGCCGGGCATCCTGCTGTAGCCACTTCGCACCTTCGGAGAGAAACAACACGACTGCGTCCGCTTGGCGAATCAAGTCAGGCCCCTCCGGCCAGCTTCCGTCAGCACTGACAACGCGCAGCTTGACATCCGGATGACTTTGCAGGCAACGAGCAACCACGCGGACTCCCGCGCGATATTCGTGGGTCAAACGCGGATGACCGTCTGGCCCTTGCCCCAACAGTAGCAACCGCTTCTCCGCAGCATGCGAGGCCACGGCCATGCTCCACGAGATGACCAAAAGCAACATCCAGAAAGGCGTCCGCTGCATCTGTCCCGTCCTGGTGTGTGTCGTCCAATTCGTCCCAAATGGGGCGTCCATTGCCCTGACCTACTGGCAACACACCCTATCCTCCCCACCATGACCGTACCAGACCGGGCAACATGATTTACCATCTCTCCGACACGCTCTGAACCAATTAGTCTGTAACGCGGCCCGTAGTACGAAGAATTTTCTCACCGCCTCTTTTGTCCTTCGCCACGAGTGGTATTCTGAAGGGCTCGGCGGATGCAACCCAACCCGCCATCAGAAATCAAAAACACGGTAAGTTCCGGGGACCCTCTGCGAACAATAACCTGCGCAGATCGGCCAACACCTAGTCCTCGGTTCTCCCGCCATGACTGCCGCAAGCAATTGGCCAGGACCCAGCAACGATGGATGATCAACCTTCGACCGATGGCTCACCGCAGCTTCGGTTAGACGAAAACATCACAATGGACGATATCACACCGCACGATATCACACCGCACGATATCACAATGGACGATGCTGTTCAGGAAAGTGGACCAGTGGACACCGAGTCCCAGCCATTTGTGGGCCGTTGGCACCGTCTGGTCAGTACCACGAATTGGGAAAAAGGGCGTATCATTCATGAATGGCGTCAAACGCTGATCGCCTCAGATCAACCTACGCGAGAATACTCGGATGAAGCGTGGGCACAACGCGTGGGCGGGGTTACGGGACAGCACACGGGGCGACTGCGTCGTGTTTTTGACCGCTTCGGTGAGGTTTATGAGAGTTACCAGGGACTCTGCTGGAGCCACTTTCAAGCGGCATTGGATTGGAACGATGCCGAAATGTGGCTGGAAGGAGCTGTGCAAGACCAGTGGTCGGTCAATCGTATGCGAAATGTCCGCTGGGAAACTCTCGGTCAACCGGACAGTCAGCGGCCACAGCCTGCCGACGTCATCGCTAACGAATTAGACGAGGATTTTTCCGCGGAGCCCAGCAGCCCGCGGGCAGATACTGCAACCACCGGAAGCGTGACCCCAACCTACGCCGACGTCCAAGCGAGCCCCGCAACAAAAGCCCACGATCCCGATGAAGCCGAGGCGGACGTGATCGCGTTTCCAGCTCCAGAAGGTGAGCCCGGCAGCACCATTTACTCGGACGCTGACGAACGGTCGACTATCGAATTTGTCCGTCCCTTTGAAAACATTAAGGACTTGCCCGAAAATCTTGCCGAAGCCTTTGAAGCTTTCAAACTGGCGATCCTCCAGCATAAGGCAACGGACTGGCAGGAGATCTCGCGTGAAGACGTATTGGCTAGCCTCGACGCATTGAAGGAACTGGCCAGCAGTCCGACTCCGGATGAGGCTCCGTTCTAACGTCACTGTTGGTTCACGAATCACACTGGTGCACTGGTCTCTTTGAGATCAGTGCACCTGCTCGCACCCTCTTTCTGCGACCAAGCACCTGGTCAATAATCGATGACTGTCAGACGATCGCGCTGTGCATGCCCCAGGAGATAACCATGGCTGATTTTGAAATCCGCACCATGCGTGCAGCAGATCGCTGGGAAGTGGCTGAGCTAATCTACATTTCGATTAACCACTGGTATCTCACGCACGGGCAGGCGGCCATCTTTCAAGGCGGTCCAGCAGTCACCGACATTTTTTTTCACGTGTACGAGGCACTAGATCCAGGCTGTGGCATCGTCGCCGAAGACCGCCATACCGGCCGTTTACTAGGATCCTGTTTTTATCACCCCCGCGCGCACCATGTCTCCCTGGGAATCATGAATGTCCACCCGAACCATTTCGGGGCCGGTGCTGGCAAAGCGTTATTGGATCACATTATCGCAATTGCCCGCGAGGCAAAGCAACCGCTTCGGTTGACGCAAAGCGCGCTCAACCTGGACTCCTTTTCACTCTACAACCGCGCTGGATTTGTACCGCGCCACGCCTATCAGGATATGTTTCTGAAAGTTCCAGAAACGGGTTTGGGAGAACCGGTTGCAGGGTCCACATGTGTCCGACCAGCACGTACCGACGATGTAGCGGAAATCGCCAAGCTAGAAATGGAAGTCAGCCGCATCACACGAGAAAAAGATTATCGATACGCGATCGATAATCTGGACGGCCACTGGCGTATTTGTGTCTATGAAAGCGAAAACCAGGGTATCGAAGGGTTTCTCATTTCCTGCGGTCACCCGGCAATGAACATGATTGGTCCCGGTGTCGCGCGAACCGAAGCGCAGGCAGCCGCCATGATCTGGCACGAATTCAACGCCTATCCCGGCCGCAGTCCGGTGGTCCTGATCCCAGTCCAATCGGCAGAACTCGTACGCTCGATGTACGACTGGGGTGCGCGCAATTGCGAGCTACATTTCTGCCAGGTTCTGGGCGAATTCCACCCCTTTGAGGGTGTGAACTTACCTTCGTTCCTACCGGAAACCGGTTGATCCAGCACGTTTTCAGCCGCTGCCAACGGCGGGAATCGATGTATTGGCTCTTTGCTGGCCACACTCGGCAGAACAGTCGATTTCCGCAGAGACGAGGTTGTTCTGAATTACATTGTGCAGGCTAGATCCGGACACTTGCACAGATTTCGTCATCTGCGGCTCAGCGCGCAGCTCGGTAATCGTGTTATCCGAAATCCGACAACCGACCGAATCGCGCACACCAATAGCCAGAGAGCGGCTATCCAGCACCTGATTGTTGGCGATCCCCAGGGCGCGACATTCGCGAACAGATAGAGCCCCCTCCTCTTGGTGGCAATCATTGATGACATTCCCGGACACCATTCCACCTGTGCAACGCAACAGCGAAATCCCATCCCGAGAATTGCTTTGCCAGCTGGCAGGGCGAGTCGCAATCGTATTGCCACTGAGGACCACAGTGTGACAATCAGTCAAGAGAATATTACGACGTGTACCAGCGTAGATCGTATTGCCGGTGATACTAATTCTGACACCATCTGTGATCACCACATTTTGATCACGACTCCCTAAGACATTACCTGTCACCGTGACTAGTCGAACTGCCGTGCCGGTTCCATCTTCTTTACCCAGAACAAGCACGTTCGCACCCGGCGCCTCACGTGTCGCCTGTAGCGTGTTTCCACTAATGGTGTACTCGCTAATAATTCCTTCGGGCGCCGACAGGACAATTTCTCCGGAGTGCTGTGGATCGCGATTTCCATCGTAACCCGAGTTGTATTCAATATCATTCCCGGTGATCTGAATGTTATGCACATCACCGTTGTGCTGATAGATGCCGGCTCGTTTGCAATAGCTGATGTGATTGCCCGTGACAATCACCTGGTGCAGATTGCAATGATCAAAAAACACACCCGTTTCATGACAGTCGTAGATGTGGCAAGCAGAGAGCAGGAAGTTTCGATTTCTCTCGACAAGCTGTATACCATGACGGACACGACGGACAAGCGTGTTTTGAATAGTCGTTTGCATCGTCCGCTGCAAACGAATGCCATCAGCCTGCGGGTGCTCGCCAACGATCTCCAATCCGGACAACAGCGGCATGCGTTCTCGGTCCCAAGTGTGCGGCTGCACATGAATCGGAGTTGCCGTACCGCGGTGATCTCCAACGACAGATATCGCCGGACCGGCACCGCTCATCACCAACCGGCTGGTTCCTTGCGCGCCTTGAACGCCCACATAACCCAAACGGGTCGTGTCTAACTGTAAAGGTCGAGAAATACGGTAGGTGCCTTTGGCAAGCTGGAGTATACCTCCGCCGGCGTCAATCGCATGCTGTAATGCTGCGGTATCGTCAGTACGGCCATCTCCAGTCGCGCCAAAGTGTGTTGCCAGTGTCATGACGGCTCTACCCTTTCGTCACCAAGTTAAGGATCCAGAACATCCAACAGACCGGTCGTCTTTGCAAGAGGATTAGGGAAAAACACAAATTCTCAATCGATCTGTGTTTTCTTGCCCCGCGGTGACCAGACGTGTCACGGGACGTGCGATGAATGTAACTACCAGCCGAGATGGCACACGGAACTCTCAGACAAGGAACTTACCAATGGCAAAATACTATGTCGAATCGGGCACCCTAAAACTCGTGATTCAAGCCGATGACCCGCTGCAAGCCTCCTTGTGGGCGGTCAGTCGAGCCCTGCAGCAGGTGATTCTCACACCCCAGCAGGATTCCGAGCACTCTCCGTACGGACCCCGCAAGAAACCCCCGGATACTGAATTCCTGGTGCTGGGCCGCGACTTTCGGGTAAACGAATTTGGTTTTGGTAACGACCGCTGCACAACTATTGAAACCGCGGAGCTAGTCACTCAATGGGGACAGTTGATGGCCACGCTCAATCGCATCGAAAGGAAGTGCCCCGCTTAAACCACACGGCCACTCGCCGTTGACATTCCGCAACAAAGTCCAAGCAACGGAGGTATAGATGTACGCTACATGTTCCGGATTCATTTAGCCCTGTAGTCGTTCGCGAGGCTCTGTGGGGTAGCTCTTCTCTCGAGAGTTGTGATCAATCGGCCGGATTCTCAGGAAGTCGCGGGCAAAGCCGAGTCGCTTGCAGCACTTCCTGCAGAACCGCGCCATTGGTCGCCACTCCTTCGCCACTATGAATCGTCGGCTCTCCCTGCCAATCCGTGAATGTTCCACCCGCCTCCTCGAGAACCGGTTGCAATGCGGCCGCATCCCAAATGTTCATCAACGGATCGACCATCGCAACTGCACGCCCTGTAACAACCAGTAGGTAGCCGTAGCAATCACCCCAAGTCCGTGTGATGGCGGCTTGTCGCTGAAGCGACTCGAAAGCATCCCGGGCATTGCGAACAGCGAACGAATCGATTTGCGTCGTCACCAGCAGCCCCTGGCCTAATCGCTGAGTTTCCGAAACCCGGGTCTGCCGCGCCGGTTCCGTTCCCTGCAGGTACCAGCAGCCTCGGCCCGCCGCCGCGTACACACATTCCCCGAGCGCCGGAATATCGATCACTCCGATAACGCTGCGGCCTTCGTATTCGACACCAACCAGAGTCCCGTAGAGCGGCACTCCACTAACAAAGCTCTTGGTACCGTCAATCGGATCGAGAATCCAGCGGTATCCCGTCGACCCTTGCTGCTGTCCGTATTCTTCGCCAACGATTCCATCGTCTGGAAAGAGATTACCAATGCGTTCTCGCAACAGTAGCTCTGCCTGACGATCCGCAACCGTGACCGGAGAATTGTCCGCTTTAAGCTCCATTCCCAGATCATCACCGCGAAAAAATTCCAGCGTCTTGCGGCCGGCTTCGCGGGCGGCAGCCAGCGCTAAGTCAAAGCGCGTCTCAAAAGCATCATCAGATCGTGTCATGTGCGACCAGAGCTCACTCGATTCGAGACAGTTGAGACAGCCAACTTCCTGTAAGTCTGGTGCTCACTAACCGAGACCGGTGACACACAAACGACAGCGGTCCCATCAGCGCCACCACCACCAACACAGGACACCACCGGAGAGGATGACAATGTACCGTCAGATATCACACACGGCAACGGCCTCGGAAAGTCCCTTGAGCGGATCTCTGGTGGGGATGAACTCGTGTCCTACAAATCCTTGATACCCCACATCGACAAGTGCCCGCATCAGTGGCGGGTAATTGATCTCCTGAGATGCATCGAGTTCACCACGGCCCGGATTTCCTGCGGTGTGGACATGGTTGATGATCTGCTGATATTCGTGGATCCGCGTGACCAAGTCACCTTCCATGATCTGTACGTGATAGGCGTCAAATAACAATCCCAGGCGTGGTGAGCCGACCTGATTAATAATCTCCGCACAATAGTCCAGCTGATCTCCCTGGTAGCCAGGGTGTCCTTTCATCGGGTGCGTAGTTACCCGAGTATTCAACATCTCCAGCGACAGGCTAACTTTTTTCTTCTCCGCGTAGCCCACAATCTCTTTGTAACCGGTGACACAATTGCGCAACCCCTCATCGGGATCGATCTGTACTGGATTTTCAGGAATTTGAGCAAGCTCCGGATTTTGTCCGTCAGCGGGCTCACCTGTATCATGGTCATAGCCAGTGAACGTAATGACGGTCGGGACGTTCGCGTCTGCGCAATCATCGATGGCCTGGCGTAACAACGCCAGACACATGGGCTGGTACTTCCGCTGATTCATGCCCTGGACAAACAAGTGACTACCCGCAATCGCGCAGCCCAACCCGTACTTTTTGAGTGTTGGCCACTGGTCTGGTGCCACTAATTCGATACTCAGACAACCCAAGTTTCGCGCGATCTGGCACGTTTGTTCCACTGTCCAATAGTCGGCAAAACACCAGTGGACAATGGAATGCTGAATTCGGCCGTTCGGCATCGCTAGTCCCTTTCACTCACTACCGGTCAGAGCCAACCTGGCACAGTCCAAGCATCCGCCATCCGCGGCGGTCAGTGTGGTCGAGTGCGGACGGCAACCACCACGCAAACAACGGACCCCAGCCCTCTCGACAGCAAACACAGACAGCAACACCATCGGTCGCTGGTCCCACCGGCAACCCGCTTGGCACTAGGCCCATTTACAGCCCGTCTGGCGATGAATGCGTTCTTCGTAGTTACCCAGTAGTCCACCAATGATATCCCATCCTTCCGAGCGACGAATCTCGATGTCACCATGTTGATTCACACGAACGACGGTCTCGTCTGCAACTCCTGCAGTCACCAATTCGGCGGCACTCATTTCATCATCGCTGACAATTAACAGTAGGGAGCGACCAGTCATTTCAACAAATTTCATCGAACTTCCATTGCTTGGGGTCAAAACGACAGCTTCCCTATACTGCCGACGCGCACGCAACCGATTGCTGTCAGCTGACCAGTTTACTCACCCAGAATACTCTTGAGTGCTGCTTCTTTCGCCGGCCCGCTATGAAAATCAAAGGCCCGAAAAAATCGCGGCTGGGCGTCAATCGGAGTCTGTTCGTCAGTGAGAATGCGGGCCAAATAGGCACACGCCTCCGGAGCTCGGCTGCGCCAAATAATGTCGTGACCCGCTGGTGTATTCCATTGGTCGCCCACGTGCTTAAGCCAGGTGGTAAAAAAAACACTCTCCTGACCATCGGCAGCCAACCCTAACGCTTCCAGGTACCATCGATCCTTCCCATCATGCCGTAGCGCCAGCTGAGCCCACAAGCCAGCCGCGGCAGGCACTTTCTGATGCCTCAATGCAATCGCCAGCTCGCGGCGTACCAGGGGAGAATCATCCTCGACCAACGGAGCTACAACCGGCAAAGGGTTACGCATACGCTGGCGTGCCAGGCGGATTCCGACCGAACGAATATTCGGGTCGCTATCCTCCAGCGCTCGTTGCACCCACATATCGCCACGTGCCCCTTTGCCCAGCAACCACAGCGCGCGGGCACGAAAACGGGGGTTGGAATTCGCCTTGAACATCGTTGCCAGCCCTTGTTCGGCAGCCGTCCCTAATTTGCGCAGCGAGGTCCGTGCCAGATACTGCACGACACGATTTGGGCTCCGCAGCGCGGAAATCGCTCCTTGCACGGTGGAAAAATCGAACTTCGGTACCGTTGCAGCATGCCCTGGAGGGGCAACGCGAAAAATGCGGCCGCGATCAACATCTCCCATACGGTGCCCACCGACTCCCGGGTCATACCAATCGGCGACATATAACGACCCATCAGGCGCGACACACACGTCCGATGGTCGAAACCAATTGTCACGGGCACCATGTAAAATAGAAACAGACTTCGCCCGATAACCGGCGCCAGCCGATTGCACCGGATAGGCTCGCACGATACTTGGTCCGGCGTCCGTATGGATCATCTGGTTGCGAAACACTTCGGGCAACAAGCTCCCCTCGTAGACACAAATTCCGGTCGGTGAGCCTGCACCTGTCTGCAGTAGGTTGGGAACGACACCCGGGTCATTCTGATGCCAGTGTCGGGTGGGAACGTCTTCAGCCATTCCAGTCCGTTCCGTTTTCCATCCAGCCCCGGTCATTTCATCACGATAGCCATAATTGCCAAACTCCATGACGTAATTGATCCGCACTCCACGGTTCCCATCGTCATCGTTATCGGACTGCCAGAGCGTACCAAAACTATCAACCGTGACTTCCCAGTTGTTGCGAAAATTCCAACCCAAGGTCTCAAACTCACTACCATCAGGGTTACAGCGAAAAACCATCCCTTGCTGGTACGGCTTACGGTCCGCGGAGACGCGGTTACCCGCTAAATCTTTAATCGGCTTGCCGCTGGCATCACGTATCTGCTTGCCTTCGTTGCCAAAATTGAAATACAACTTGCCATCGGGACCAACCACAAAGGCGTGGATTCCGTGATCATGCTGTACCCCACCAATGCCGCTGAATAGGATATCGCGTCGATCCGCCTGATCATCTCCGTCATCGTCTGTCAATACAAACACGTGGGCGCCCGCCGAGACAATCACGCGTGTACCGGGACCAGCTGGCGTCGGCAGCACACAGATACCGTGGGCCGAGTCAATGTCGCGGCTTTGATAAAAGACCGATCGCTTATCGGCCACTCCATCCTGATCGGTGTCTGTGAGAATCAGGATCCGGTCACCCGCTTCCCGAACCGCCTTGTCCTTATTCGCAAAGTGGCGGTAGTTGACGACTTCACACACCCACACGCGACCACGGTGATCAATATCGATGTTGGTCGGATTCTGCATGATCGGCTCGGCGGCAAACAAGGTTGCCTCCAGGCCTTGCCCCACATCCAGATTGCCCAATGCATCGTCCGGGCTACGATCTCCGCCGGTAGCAGTTGGCAGCGACGTGTACACCAAAAACTGGACAGACGCCTGTCCACCACAGGCCCGCTGATCGGTCCCCCCGTTGTCTAATCCGCCGCGGGCGCGAAAACGGGAGAATCCCTCCGGCACGGCAAACTCAATAACGCTATTGGCGTGAGTTCCAATACCCCGGCCTATCGAGTTACCGGCCACGCGCAACGGACCACCGGCTGCATTCTTGTTAACGCGAACCTGCCCCCAAGCAGTCACCGCCGACTTCCAAGGCAACTCGATCAAGCTCAGCTCACCCGCTGGTCCGGATATCCGCGGGTCAATCCAGTCTGCCCAGTCACAACCGTAACCGTTGCCACCATCACGGACGACCAGGAACAACCGTTTTGCGTCTTGTAGGTCCACATCAATCGTCACCGCATGGCCAGTCGTTTGCGGTGTTACGATCGGACTGGCGTAGAGCGGTTTAGCCGATGCTTTTTTTTTTTCGGATGCCGGCTGGTGTGTGGACAGCTGTTTTTCCTCGACGATTTTCTGCGGGTCGAAGTTCGCCGGCTGCGGATAGTCCTGATTCTTTTCCAGATCCTGGATCGTCAAGGTGCCGTCGGTCACTCCCTGCGCTGGCACAGCGCCACCAGCACACCACACGATTGCATTAAGTACCAGTTTACGGAAATTCGGATTGCCCCAATTCCAGTGAACGTGTCCCCCAGTAAAACCAAATCCACGGCCCCCGTTGGGCCGTACCGATGCCCACGCCATATGCTGACGCTCTTTGCGTTCCAGCACGGCCGCGCGTACAAAACGATTCCCACTATGGGGTCCATCTGGTCGTTGTAGAGACGAGGCCGGCGGCAGATCCGAAAGGATCGGTGTAACACCCTCCATATCATCGCGAAACCGCATGTGGTAATACCACTCGTCATTGATCTTGAACGGTTTGACGCCCTGGGTAATCGGGTGTCGAGGCAATTTCGCAAAACTCGCAGTCCAGTGGGGATTTACTGACCAGTCTGGTTCAAAATAACCACCGATCCACTTGAGGAAATGATCCCCAGACTCCCCTTTGGGCACTTCCACACCGTAGTGAATGCAGGCAATACCGACGCCCGCGTCAGCCAGTTCATCTACTTGCTGTAGATGTTTGTTCACTGGGTGGCCGGCCCCGCCATCCGCATACATCACCAGGCAGTCGATGCCTTTCAGAACCTCGGGATCGCGTGGCCAACCGTCACGAAACACATCGACTTCGTAACCCGGCAGACTCTCACGCAACGCATTCGCCAGGATCATGCATCCTGCGTAGTGTTCGTGGGCACCGTAGCCGTGACTGCGTCGGCCCGCCATGAACGCCACTTTTTTCCCGGAAGCTTTCAAACGTTTCAGCCGGATCTTGCGGAATTGCACTTTCATCGGTGGACCAGCATGTAGCTGCAGTGCCAAGATTCCGCTGGCGCGGGCTACATCATCCTCGTCCGTTGACTCACAAGTAACGACACCGTTGATCTTGTGAATAAAGTGATTTCCACGCGCTACGATATGGTATGTATTCCAGTCTTCCTTCTTGATCTTTTTCTGGATCTCATCCGAGTCACCAACGGAACCTACTACTTTAGCCTTACCACCTTTCTGAATCACCGTACGTTGTCCACGGTCGGCCAGAATGCCACGATAACGCTCTCCGTAGAGGATTCCTGAGTACCGATCTCCCGCCTCAAAATCTGCCTGATAACCGCCGACAACCCACTTGCCCCATTCATTGGGTTTCTCAAAACTGCGGTACTGGATCCCTGAATTGCCACCCACAATCCGGTATTCCAGTTTCAATTCAAAATCGGCGAGCTGACCTTTTCGCCACACGATAAACGTGTTTCCCTTGGTAGGATTTTCTTTCGTCGTCTGCCCGGTAATCGCTTCTTCTTCGACGCGCCAAAACTTAGGATTACCGTCCCAACCGGCGAGTGTCTTGCCATCGAAAATGGACTCAAAACCCTCCTCGTCGGCTGCCTCCAGACGCGTGGCAAAACCTGGTAACACGGTTGAGGAACAGGCTGCCAGCAAAAAGAAAGAACGCCACATCGCAGGGTCTCCATCACGGAAAAGAAAAGCAGCATCAGGATCTGGTGCACGATACCGCGACCCAAGTTTCAAGTCAAATCACGCCGCCCACCCATAGCAACACAAGAGTGACACCACAAACTCCCTTTCAATCATCGAGCGGGAGCCTGACAGCCGTACGCTGCTGGCTGCTGCGAGCAACCGCCTCGGTGAATTCCATGTAGCGAACACCCGCTGCAAATGTCGTAAACTCGATTTCTTTTTCACCACGGATGGCGTCAATAAAGTCCGCTTCAACACGCCAGCCTCCCTCCTTCTCTGCCGCGATCGGGATCTCTGCCAACTGAGGATCCTCGGCACGGGCCCCCAGCAAGCGATCTTCTGGGTCGCACACGCACTGCAAAGTCCCGGCAGTGCCAAACAACCTAATCTGCAATGATGGACCGTGGTGCACCACACCACTCAGGTGGTAGATGCCACGAACTCCTGCGGGCAACTCGGTCAAGACGTGAACCGTATCCGGCGTGCCAACGTCTTCAAGTTGCCCTGTCTGCTCGTTCCTGCGCTGCTGCGTAAAGATCTGCGTCTGTGCGAGTACCTGGATCGGATCCGGAACCCAACGAGTCAGTGTCTCATGAACGATGCCCATCGCCAGCATGTTGAGTCCGCTGATTTCCGCCGACTGGCGCCAATGCAATGGCGTGGCTGGATCCGCATAGTCGCCGCTTGTGGCGAGCACCACCACCTCACGAAGTTCACCGAGATAACCTGCTGCGAGCTGTTCGAGTACTGTCTGGTGCACACGCAATCCAAACGGGCTCGGTACGATCTGGGTGACCAGTTCTGGATACTGCCGACTGACCGCCAACATCTGACCTGCTTCCACAATATTGCGTGCCATCCTCGCTTCTGTGGAAACATGCTTACCTGACTGGAGCGCCGCCACGCTGATTTCGGCATGCAAATAGGGCCACGTCCCGATCAACACCGCATCAATTTCTGGGTCGGTGATCAGATCCTGCCAGCGTTCATACGTCTTGGGAATGTTGTATTGTTGCGCCATCTGCTGGGTCGACTCGGGACGACGATTACAGACTGCCGTGATCTCGACATCGCGACACGCGCGCAACCCAGGCACGTGGCGCAATCGGCAATTGGCACCCAATCCTACAATTCCAACACGAATCGTACTCATGACTTCACTCCTTGGCCGCGCTGGCTTGGCCGCACTGGCAAATTTACTGACCACACTGGCCCCGCGTGGCGTTGTGCCGAGCCCTTCAATGCATTGAGCCGCGCGATTGTATACGATCCAAACTCCATGAACAGTAGATCAGGACCTGGAGTGCGCGCGCGTGCGGGCGGCCGCCAACACGCATTTGCGACACTCGTATCGCGCGCCTGACGCGATAGCCCCGAATCTTACCACCGGAACCCACACCCAGGACCGGCGGGGCGCGAACCGGTCTATTCGCCCCGATAAGCCAAGCGTTGCGCCGACAATCGGTCTTCGGCAATCGTTATTTCTTCGGTGGCATCATCGACAACAAACCCAAGCGCCGCGAAACGCGCCCGTTTCTCCTCGTCCTCAGACGAAACGACAGCGCAAACCGTGGCCCCTTGCTGCAGGCACCTTCGCAGCAGACTGCGGATCAGGACGTCCCAAGAATCCAAGAATTGAGGATGACTAAAACCATCCAGGCGGACGACTCCAGGTGACCGCGGGCATGCCGACGCCAAA
The DNA here is from genome assembly GCA_002709225.1 of Planctomycetaceae bacterium. GTDB lineage: Bacteria > Planctomycetota > Planctomycetia > Pirellulales > Pirellulaceae > UBA9264. Next base: position 31,938 of record PAQH01000022.1, on the reverse strand, counting down.
CCAACCAGGCGGCCGTCAGGCGTCCAGGCGGCCATGACCTGCCCACCCGGAAGCTCCGCCAGACGCTGATACAGTGGATAAAGGCTCATACAGCGGTCCTGCCGGGTAAATCGTATGGAACTCAACCCGAGATTCACATCCAGAACTTGCCACGGGTGAGCCACCAGGACGAGTGGGATAATCGGCAAACGAGCTGCCGCATCCAATGGACGAAGCGAAACTTCACCGGAACCGCTACGAAAGTGATCTACCAGAAAACTCTCGGGCCAAGCACCTACCCGCGTCGCCGCCATCACAGTCGTCCCGGGCAGACGATTCCAACCTAACCGTCGGTAAATTCTGGCCGCCGCGGGATTGACGGTGCCCAAGAACACAACCTCTCCTCGCTGCCCCCAAAACCAGTCACGTGCCTGCCGACACAGCCGAGTGGCCAATCCCTGTTTGCGATGTGCGTCATCGACGGCAACTTCACCCACTCCCCCCAACAAAACGCCATTGCGGGCAATGGTCAACTGACAGGACGCCACGACGGCAGCCTCTTGACGAACCACAAATACTACATTCCGATTGGCGTCGTTCTCAGAACCTGCCAAGACCAGTTCAAACGGCGCGTAGGAAGTCTCGAACGTTCGTTCCCAAAGCCGTACTATCGGCGCGCGCAACTCCGCTGGCAACGGCATTTCAAACTGTTCAATCTCAGGCCAATTCGTAGACATGGACATCGAGGCCTCCAGGTCAGTACTAATTCAGAACCGCGTTGCGCCCCGGTACAGCAACATACCGATCCTGATCAGCCAGGACGTTACTGGAACGCTATGCGACCATCGATCGGGGCCTTGAACTTGCCTCCCAATTAAGGACAAGCGAATGCGTCATTACCGGAACGAGAACGTCCGCCCGATCGCATCAGTCGACTCTCCCATTCTGGGGACTCCTCTTGACTACCGCAACTTGGCTACCGGAACAAGCTCAGCAAGAATCATCCGCCGACGGCCCGACAGACATCAGACTTCCTCGTACGATCTATGTCAGGTCCCACCCGCTATGCGACGCGTTCCTGCAAGAAGGCCCGTACGAGCGTCATAAACTTCTCCGGTTCGTCTTGGGCAATGGAGTGTGCGCTGGCCGCAAACACCTCCAAACGCGCCGCGGAGATCCGATCCGCAATCAACTGCGACTGCGACGGGGGACAAATCCAGTCCAACGCGCCCGCCAAAACCAATGTCGGACAGTCAATCTCGCGCAACCGCTCGGTGTAGTCAAACTCTCTCAGAAAACCACCAAACCCGCTGTTCAATTGTGCAAAATTCCGGATCCCACGCTGCCAACCCGCTTCAAATTTATCACTGTCAAAAGCTGTGGAGTACAGCGGCCCCATTGTTTTGTAATATTCGTAGAGCTGTTCCACGGATGTAAATCCCGCACTCCAAAGTATTTCGCAAACACGTATTTGGTCTGGCGTTCCCCGCTCTTGAACGATGCGCCGCGCTTCCTCGAGAAATCGAAAACTCGGGGCGGTGGCCACGAGAATCAGACGATCGATGTGCTGCGGATAGCGAATTGCGTAACCTTGTGCCACCATGCCACCATAGGACGATCCCAGGACAGCGATTTGTTCAAGTCCTAAATAGGACCGCACCGCTTCCAGATCCTGAATGTTCTCATCTAACGTACAATTGGCGACCGGGGCTGCTGCACTACGACCGCTGCCCCGGTGATCGAGGTAAATCAACTGAGCCACGTCAGCCAGCCCGTTCACCGACGTCTTGAAACTGGAGTGGTCACCACCAGGTCCTCCGTGTAATAGAAACAACGGGGGCCGCGGCTCCATGCGGCCGCCGTTGGGAACCAGTCCCATCCCATCCACGTCAAAATACAAGCGGGTACCGCGAACGTTGGCGTACACAATCAAGCTCCCGATCAAAGAGTTCTCTACAGGTCATCGCTATGTGGCATGCTAAACAGTGTCCAACCAACCAGTGTCACCTCGATCGGCGGTAGCACTCTGTTTCTACAAAGTGGCGGGGCGAGGCCCACGTCGACAGGCAAATCTACGAGCAGTCAACGGACCACCTGACAAACGGCGTTCAATAGCTGATCGGGGGAAGCTGTTCCTGTAGTCCCCAATTGGCGAATCGTAATGGACGCCGCCAGGTTTCCCAGAGTCGCCGCTTCGACCGGCGTTGCACCAGCGAGCAGCGCCGCCACCGTCGCACTCGTCACCGCATCGCCCGCACCCACGATATCAACCGGCTCATCAACAACAACACCCGGAACGACCTCGATAACGCCATCGGGAAAGGCCACCAGGACACCCTGTTCGCCCATGGTGCAAAAGGCGACTCGGCCAGTCCGCGCTGCCAACGCCCGCACCGCATCTTTGGAGTCAGCCGCTCCGGCGGTTTCTAGTCGCTGCAACCCGCGGATAAATTCGTCCCGATTCCCCTTCAGGTGGCCACAGCAAAACTGGCTGATCTGACTGCGACTGTCAATGAACACGAGTTTGTCCGGGTCTCCACGCACCAATTCCAACAGCGTGCCACGGACAGCCTCTCCTACCACTCCCCACTCATCTTCATCGATCTGGTCGAGCACAATCAGCCCGTCTGTCTCCGCAAACACGATCTTCAAGTTCTCGATAACCCAACCGAGATCCTCCGGATTCAAAGGCGCCCGTGTCCGTACATCGAGCCGATGGAGTTCCTCCCACCCTCCGGCAACAGGCCGTAGTGGCTTGGTGTAAGTGGGCGTCATACGTTGCTGAGACTGGCACACGTGTTGGCAATTGACCGGCAGTACTGACAGCTGCTTGAGCAAATCAAAACCGTGTCCGTCATCGCCGATCACGGTGATCGGCACGAGTTCTCCGACTCCCAGTGCCGCCAGATTGTTCAGAACAGTACCTAACGCGCCAGGCGCGTTGCGCACACACGCGACCTGGTACGCTTCCAATCCGGTTTCAATGGAGTGCTCACAGACGTCCGCAGCCAGTTCCAGATAGCGATCCAAAAACAGGTCACCAAGTAACCCGATCCTTTGCCCTGGGAACTGTTCCAACAATCCCTGTAAGCGTTCTTGGCCAATCATGATCTTTATTCACGAGCTGCTGCGATTGCCGCCTGCCGCAACCGCGGCAGCGTCTGTCGGTGGTCTCCACAAATGTAGAGGCTCTGCCCGCCGTCAGCTACTGTGCGCACAAGCACGGTCTTCCAGGGCCGGTAATAGTAACGCGGATCCGTCTTGGCGGGTTCAGCCTGGAAATCGCGGTCTATCGGTAACAGATCGAAAGCCGCGGTCGTAAATCGGTTGATCTGTTTACCGCCCTGGTGCGCGACATTACGAGCCATCGACAACGCCTTGAGGTACACTTCGGGCCCCATGACAGCAGATCCAACACACAAGAATACACCACCCTGCAACCGTTCAACGGTGTCACAGACCGTCAAGAAATCACGATAACTGGCCGTCCCAAACGCCGACGCATCGAAGTTGGGATGTTCATGAATAATGTCATAGCCAATTCCCACGTGCACGGTGACGGGAACACCTAACCGCACCCCCGCTGCCAGTACACTGGTCTCTTTATGGGGAAAATCACTATCCATAATCGCCTGTCCAATCGACTCTCCCAAACCCAATCCAGCAGCGGCGCCCGCGCGAACAATCTCGTTCAATTCCGCGGTCTCGCGCCACAATCCGAATTCTCCTGAACGGATATAACGAGGTACGCTTTCGCAAGTCGCACCGATGCGTGCCAACTCGTAATCGTGAATCGGCCCCGCGCCATTCATACCTATATGTGTAATCAATCCCCGTTCCATGAGATCGATCAATTGGCGAGCAACCCCGGCGCGAATCACATGCGCACCCATCAGCATCAGCGACGACGCCTGACATTGGCGCGCCGCTACCAAGGCATGCCCCAGTTTATCGATCTCCTGTTGGCTGGCGTCGTCCAATGGCTCGGGCTCGGCCTCCAACTCAAGCAAGTGGCCGTGAGACAGATCGTGTTCACGCTCCGCCAAGGGCTTAATCAACAGGCGGCGTCGATCGAATTGGGGATACATGGCAAATCCGCAAGGCAACACCGGCTGTATTCACAGTAAGCAAGAAACTACGTTTGCCCCACCGCAAACTCCGGCTCTCCATAGATTCCATCAACGCTACAACCGAAACATCACTGGTGGCCTTATACCAGGCCAATCAACTGGCACAATTCCGCATGGCAACCAAAATCACCGATGATAATATCGGCTCCCGCCGCGATCAGCCGGTGACGTTTCCAATCATTGATTCCTGTGCGAGCCTCCTCATCGCTGGCAACACCAATAGCCAAACCACCGACTTTCTTGATTTCTTCAATTTCAACATAACCGTCCCCAGCACCCAGCAGGGCAACACCCGGCACACCCGCAGCACGCGTGATTTGTTCGATGATCATCGCTTTGGAGAAATTCTGGTAGTCGTCGAGGGCACCGTACACTCGCTCGCCAAAAAACTCGGCCAAGCCCAACACCTCCACTTCATCCCGTACGTACACCAAATCGGTACCGGATGCCAGGTACATCTCGACGCCAGCGGCTTGGACGTCTTGCAGAAACTGGTCGGCAGCGGGCACGATCATCTGCGCCCGCGCATCCGCATGCTGCCTTGCGGAGTTCACACGCTGCTCAACTTGCCGCCATAACTTATCGTGGTACTGATGCTTGTATTCCAACGGAGTCAGCGGACTGGATCCTCGAGCCCGCAACTCCTCACAGAGCTGCATCATCTGGTAGATCGTCTGCCGGCCGTTCAACCGCATGACAAAATCTTCAACGACGACTGCCAGCTGATCGCGGGTCTCCGTCGTCTCGGTCGCTGCCAACAAATCGACCATCATGGGAATCATCACGTCTTGCCAGTTGCGGCGCAGCAATGACAATGTCCCATCAAAATCGAAGATCGCCGCGCGAAACGGGCCCCGGGGGAAATCCGCGTTGACAACCTCAATATCCGCCGCTGCCGCTGTCATTTCAACCAATCCCTGGCGCGCAATCTTCCGAGTGTGAATGACTTCCCGATTACTCCAACAGATTGCCTGGTGAAGAAAACAATCAACTAGGGTTTGACCGCTTCCAAGTCACTTGCCTGGCGCGCCACAAAGAGATGGTCAAACAGCCCGAATTCTCCATCAACTGGCGACAGTGCCAAACCCGTGAGTGTGAACTCACCAAAATCGGCAAATAAATCACGCGTCACCAGCACGAATTCCTCAGGGAGTTGCTTGTCAATTAATACCGAAGCGCCGTAGCACTCTGGCCCAGGACCCGAGTGGTAGCGAAACTTGGCGCCGGGCTTGGCAGCTTCAGCAGGCCCCCAGTTTCCATCGTGGTTCAACTGCAGGCAAATCGACTGGCCACCCTTCTTTTTCCAGGCGAACTGCAAATAGCGATACTCACCCTCTGCTGGGTTTTCACGGATTTTCAATCCCAATCCGGGCAGCAGCTCGTTGTAGCGCTGATCAGGGGTCACCTTGATGCTGCTATCTCCGGAAAACTTGTCTCCCAACTCAAGACTGATCTTTCCGCCACCTTTACTCAGGTAACTGATCCACTTCTTTGGGTCCTCCGCAAGCGACAGCAGCTTCGCGCCCGGCGGCTTCTCGCCGGGTACCACTTTCAACTCAACCGTCAGCTCATTACTACGGACGAGTAGATTTTCTTTCTTATCAACTGGCGCCGCAGTCGCAAACAGTTTCACGTTCTTCAACTCGCCGGCCTTGGTTCCATAAGGGAAGCGCACCGACAAGGAAAACTCATCTTTGTCACCTGCCACCACCACTTTGGGCGCCGGATACTCTTTGGGCAACGCAGCCAAAGTCACCGTAACAGGATGGTCAAAACCACTAGCCCGTACAATCTTTCCAGCGAAACGACCTGTTTCACCGTCGCCCGCTTTGGCTTCGATTTTTGCTTCACTGGCTAGTTCAACAGTGAGAGGCGACCGCGTCTGCACCGAGAAGACCTCGGCCGGCACGCTCTGAACAACGGTTTTCTTATCCGCGGACAGCAATTCCGCAACCAGTGTCAGGCCCCAGTCACGATCAGCGAGGTCCGTCGGCACTAGAAGTTGAAGTTCAGCCTGCTTGGTATCGCCCGACAGCAGCGGCGTATTCGCCAGACGAATCGCTCGGTCGAGATCATCAACCATCACATCCTTCTTGTCTTTTTTGACCTTCTTACGGGGCATGATCTGTGTGGTCTGCAAGCGAAGTCGGACATCTCCCTGAACCCCCTCTCGACGCGTCAGTTGCGCCTGCACCGTGAGCGGCATGCCCCGCAATAGAACCTGTGGATCGGCGATCTGCCAGCTCAACGAAATGGGTGTCGGTGGTCCCACAGCCACGGCCAGCTCGCCGCGCAGCCAAGGCTGCAGTTTGGAGATCGGGTTTTCAGCCAGTTCAGCTGTACGCCACAGCGGTGGATCCACATCCGTCGCCCGCCCACGAATTGAAATCAAACCATGCACCGGTTTGGCATCGCCCGCAGTGATCTTGACCAATCCACGACGAGACCCCGCCGCAATCATCTTGCTGGTAACCTCAACGCCAGCTGGCAAGCCAACGACTGTCAATTCGATCGCACCCTGGTATCCCTGACGGTTGACGCGTACTTCAATCAACTGGCCCGCGTCAGCTGGAATGTTGACTCGGTCTGTGGAAAGCGCTAGTTGAAAATCGGGTCGCCCCAAATCCTGAACTGAAACGCGATACACAAATGTGCTACCACCTCGTTTCTGGAGATCGGTGAGCGCCACATGGATCCTGGTAGTTCCCGCTGGAACAGTAAAATCCAAGCCCGGATCCGAAGTCGCGGGCCGGTCGTCATTGCTGGCCAATTGTTTGCCATCTACTGAACGAAGCGTCAACACACCGTCCAGCGGCGAGCCGGCGCGACGAGCGCGAACATCAAACCGCAATTTGGATCCCGGGGTCACAGGCAGCACAAACTGATCTTCCTCTCCGGGCGCCGTTAAACGCCCATTGACCGCTACTGGCGCCGCTGTCAGTTCCTGCAGCGCGCCGTCGTCCCGCTGCTGTTCCAGCAACTCGGCATGGTCGCTGACGAGTACTGGCGGAAACGCACCTGTAAATTGCAGCGGCTGGTCGACGCGAGCCGGTCGCGTCCCGGCCTGACTGACGTCAACCGTTGCCGACACAGGTTCACTCCGCTCAACCGTGAGTAATTCTAACGCTGCCGGTTTACCGAGCTGGACACCCAGCGGGAACACCAGGTCTGCGCTCTGGAGATCACCGACTTTCAAACGGAAAAACCGATCCGCACCTCCGCGAAACTGCCGGTCGTGCAACACAATCGTATACTCACCGTCTTCCATTAATTCCGCACCACAGCGGGCATCACCCGCCACCAACGGTCGCGGCGGTGACCAGGCAAACTGTGTTCCCCGAGGATTCAACAAACGGACAACCGGGTCCAACGCCGAACCCAAGCGACGCGCTTCGACATCAATCACGACACGTTGTCCACGCTTTCCTGAAAACCGAATCCGCAAACTCTGATTCGCCACCACGGACCCGCTGAGAGCGGCCGGTAGCGTCTGCAACGTCTCCTGTAACAAAGACTGGGGCAAATAGTCGACACCAACCGGGCGTGAATTGGAAATCCCGGAATCCGTGGCCAGCCGCAACTGATGAATACCTACGGGCACCCCCTCGCCCAGCACAATCTCAATCTCCACGCGCGAGGCTGTCGCCCCCGGCTGCAACTCCTGGGATGCAACCGGGAAAGGAAGGACGATCTGCGGATTGGGCAGCAGCTCGGCACCATCAATGACAACCCGAGTGGCCCCGGCAATTCTCAGCCCCTGAACGGACAATTTCGAAATAGACGGAGCACCATAGCCTTGTTTCGCAACCGCAGCGACTGCGAGCACACCCCAGAGAAGACAACCCAACAGACGTAACGGTAGCGTCCTGGAAATCATGTTTGGCCTTTCGTGTCCACGGCGCAGCATGAGCGTGCCTCCCCGCGTAGGCGAGGCAGTGGCGGTTCGGACAACAGCGGTGTTCAGCGATTCCATGCGTCTAAGACCCGCGATTCCCACGCGGTCAGCCGGCGGTGAGCACTCCTGCGAACATTAATCGAAGGGGTTTTCTTCCGCGGGCGTCTGAGGCTTGGCAGCCGGGGCAGGTTTGGCCGGAGCAGCAGCTTCCTCCTCCGGCGTGTCAAAAGGATTGCTTGGCTCAGCAGCCGGTTCGGCAAACGGATTCTCGACTGGCTTGGCTGGAGTCGCCGCTCGGCCTGTCGCCGTGGAGGGCCCGCCGCCAAACGGATTCACGGGAAGCAATTCTTCCAAATCCCCCCCCAACTGTTCAGCTGAAGGCACCAGTCCTTCCACTCCAGTCGCCCTGGAAAAAGCACGCAGGATCGCGGCTAGCGGATTGCCGCCACTCGCAGCTGCTGGAGCAGCCGCTGCGGGCTGCTCAGCGGGTACCGGCTCAGCGGCGGCTGCACCATCGGCAGGCTCCCCAAACGGGTTCGCCTCATCCGGTTGGGCAGCGGGTGCCGGCTTGGCGGCGTCTGCATCAGCGGCAGGATCTTCCCCAAACGGGTTCGCCTCTTCCGGTTGGGCAGCGGGTGCCGGCTTGGCAGCGTCTGCGTCAGCGGCAGGATCTTCCCCAAACGGGTTCGCCTCTTCCGGTTGGGCAGCGGGTGCCGGAGCAGGTTCTTGATTGCCACCGGGAATCACGCCGGTACCGACCGCCGCCGGTTTCGCCGTGGCGTCTGCTTGGACCGCAGAACCGGTCAGTCCCGCACCACCAACAAAAGGATCATTCGGGGCCTTGCTCGTAATCTCGATCGCAGGCTCCGCGGCACCCGGTGCAGCAGGCGCTTTTCGCAAGACCTTAGCCTCGTTGCGAACCAAGGCTTCGTAGCGCTGTTTTTCTCTAACGAGTCGCTTCTGCAGAACGGCGAACCGCGCCTGCAAACGTGCCCGCTCAATCATGACACGCGCTCCGCCTTGCACTCGTTCCAATGACTTGGAAATCGGTAACTTCTGGCGGCTCGCATTCGCCTCGCGTTCCGCACCGGTCTGGAAGTCCTGTTGCGCTGCCTGCTTGTCTCCCTGTCGGTAACTCACCATCCCGCGAAAGTAGTAGCAGCAAGGATTCTGGAACCCCCCCTTAATCACCTCCGAGAGGGCGCTGTGCGCGGCCGCGAATTCACCCGCGTAGTAGGCGTGCAAACCTTGACTATAACGCTCGTTCAGTCGATTCCCCTCGGCGTGTGCCACTCCGGCGCAGGTAGACAACAGAGTCACGCACGTCACCATCACGGCGATTCGAATCCTGGCCATTGGAAATACTCCTGGCGGAACGAGAAAAGAGCCATCACCCCAGTCAGCCGCGTGCCTCCCTGAGGCGCAAAGCCAGACCTGCGATACGCTTATGCTAGTCCGGTCAGCATTCGGACGCAAGCGAACCGGACCAAAACGGCTGGCTCGCCGTGCGCCCCGGTGTCAGTCGATTACATGGTACCGAATTTGGCGACCAGATCGGCAGTCCGCGAGCTGTAGCCCCATTCATTGTCGTACCAACTGACCACTTTGGCCAATGTTCCTTCACCGCCCAACACCTGCGTAAAATCGGCGGCAAAGATCGAGCTGTGCGGATCGTCGATGATGTCCGAGGAGACCAGTGGATCCTCGGAATAGCTGAGAATGCCTTGCAACGCCCCATTCGCTGCCTGCTGAATCGCAGCGTTGATCTCCGCTGAGGATACAGCGCGACCTAAATTGACGGTCAAATCAACCACGCTCCCGGTGGCAACGGGAACCCGCATTGCGATGCCCGTCAATTTACCGTCCAGTTCGGGAATCACCAGGCCGACGGCTTTGGCCGCTCCGGTCGACGTGGGAATAATATTCTGCGCCGCCGCCCGCGCCCGGTAGGGATCGCTGTGAGGCACGTCTTGCACCTGCTGATCGTTGGTGTAGGCGTGGACCGTTGTCATCAAGCCCGACTCGATTCCAAACGAGTCATTCAGCACCTTGGCTACTGGAGCCAGACAGTTCGTTGTACAACTGGCATTAGAAACGCATTTCATGTCGGCGGTCAAAAGGTGATCATTCACACCCAGCACGACGGTGAGATCGGCTCCATCTTTTGCGGGCGCACTTAACACAACCTTACCGGCTCCAGCCACCAGGTGCGAATCGTATCCTGGTTTGGCATCGGTCGCGCGGGCAGTAAAGATACCGGTGCTCTCGATCACCACATCCACGCCCAAATCGCCCCAAGGCAGTTGCGCTGGATTGCGTTCCGACAGCACCCGAATGCGACCGTCATTGACAATCAGATGGTCCTCGTCGTAACCCACGGTACCCGGAAAACGGCCGTGAACTGTGTCGTATTTGAGCAGGGTCGACAGCATTCGGTTATCAGTGAGGTCGTTGATGGCAACCACCTCGAACTCATCGCTCCGTGCCGCCAGGTTCCGGAATGTCAAACGACCAATTCGACCAAAGCCATTGATTGCCACACGTATTGCCACGTTAACTTCTCCCGTACCCGGACGATCTGCGAGCCTCTCCCACGCAGGCCTACCGCTGCGCGGAAACGCCGAATTATACTGGCCACCAACCGGCTCAACAACCGACGGCAAAGTGTCGGTCCTCCCGCGAGAAGCACGCCGAAACCTCTGCGAACAATGGCCCAACAATGCGGATCTTAGCGTTGGAACCCTACTACGGTGGCAGTCATCGAGCCTTTCTGGATGGCTGGTCCCAGCGCAGCCGGCACCAATGGACGCTCCTGACGCTGCCCGCACACCACTGGAAGTGGCGTATGCGGCACGCTGCAGTCACGCTACGAACTCAAATCCGCAACCTCGGTACGCCGCTCGATGCGTGGGACCTGGCGTGGTGCAGCGACATGTTAAATCTGGCCGAATTCAAAGGCCTGCTTCCTCCCCCAATCGCCAAGCTTCCGGTGGTCGCCTATTTCCATGAAAACCAGTTGACATACCCAGTGCGGGTGCCGGATGCTCGCGACGTCCATTTTGGCATCACAAATTTTGTGACCGCACTGGCGGCCGATGAGGTCTGGTTCAACTCTACCTTCCATCAAGATGATTTCCTGAATGCCCTGGACATCATTTGGAAACAGATGCCCGACCGACCACCGCAACGCGAGGTACTGGAAATTCGCGAAAAGACGCACGTCTTTCCACCCGCCGTGGGCGAATTTCCGCCGCGTGGAGCACGCTTTCCCGGACCGCTGCGGATCGTGTGGGCCGCCCGTTGGGAACACGACAAAGATCCGGACACGCTGTTTGCAGCGTTGGCACAGCTGGTCGACCGAAAAGTCAGTTTCCACATCAGTGTACTGGGACAGTCCTTCCGCGATACTCCCGCGATTTTCGCCGACGCGCAGCGCTGGCTGGCAAGTCACATCAAACACTGGGGATTCCTGCCTTTCGCGGACTACCAGCGGGCGCTTAGCCAAGCAGACGTCTTCGTCTCTACGGCCCAGCACGAGTTCTTCGGAATCTCCGCCGTCGAGGCCATGACAGCCGGGACGTTTCCAGTTCTTCCCAATCGTCTGGCTTATCCAGAACTACTCACAGGACTGCCAGAGGAACATAAAGCCATGTTCCTCTACGACGGCACGGCAGCGCAACTCGCCCACCGTCTGGAAACACTCGCTGGGCGACTTCAGCAGAACCGTCTTTGGGAAATACCGGCCAGCGAAGTTCAACAATTGGCCCGACGTTTCCAGTGGAAGGTAGCTAGTGACGCGATGGACGACGCGGTGGAACGCCTCTACGAAGAACATCAAGAACGAGAGCAGTTAGCCCAGTAACACTGCGTCAGGCCAACAAGTCCTTAACCACTTGGCCAGGCTGGCCGGCCAGGATCGACTCATCGCGTGTATTGCGTTTGAACGTCAATCGTTCCGCCGACAAGCCAAACAAATGCAACAAGGTCGCGTGATAGTCGAAATGGTTGACCACATCCTCAACCGCCTTGTGGCCAAACTCATCCGTTTTTCCATAGGTTAGACCACTCTGAAAGCCGCCACCGGCGACCCACATGCTAAACCCATAAGTATTGTGGTCGCGGCCAATATTCTTTTCATTCTGGATCACGGGCAACCGCCCCATCTCCCCCCCCCAGTGGACAACTGTGGAGTCGAGCAGGCCGCGCTGCTTGAGATCCGACACCAGCGCCGCCGACGGACGGTCGACCTTGCGGCAGGCGGGGGGCAACGCTTTCTTAATCCCGCCATGGTGGTCCCAAAATTGGTTCTGCGTGTAGACCTGCACAAAACGAACACCCCGCTCAATCAACCGCCGGGCGATGAGACAGCGCGTGCCGTAATCCGCGGTCTCTTTTTCATGGATGCCGTACATCTCCTGGATGGCCCTGGTTTCCCCGGAAATATCGAGCGCTTCCCGCGCCGACGCCTGCATCCGAGACGCTAACTGGTAACTGTTAATCCGAGCCGACAGGTCGTTCTGAACGGATCGGTCGGAAAAGTGTTCCTCGTTCAACCGCCGCAGGTATTTGAGAAACGATCCCTGCACTTTACCCGCCAGATGCGCCGGCGGCTGCAAGTTGAGAATCCGTGGTTCACGGGCGCGAATGACGGTCCCCTGATAGACCGCGGGTAACCAGCCATTGGACCAGTTAGCAACCCCCTCAACCGGCAGTTGCCCTGGATCGATGAGCGCGAGGAAAGGAGGTAGATCATCGGCCTCACTGCCAAGTCCATACACGGTCCAACTACCCAGTGCCGGGCGCCCCTTGGTAATTTTGCCAGTCTGCATCGCCAAAATCGACTGGCCGTGGTTGTTCACTCCCGTTCGCATCGAACGAATTAAACAGAGGGCATCGGCGATCCCGGCCGTGTGCGGCAACAACTCGGAAATTTCCATACCACTCTGCCCGCGGCGACGAAATTTCCAAGGGCTATGAAGGACCTTCGAACTTGCTTGGGCCGCGTTGTCGTACTTGATTTTTCCGGGATAGGGTTGCAGGTGCCAACGGGCCATGGCGGGTTTGGGATCAAACAGATCGATATGGCTGGGCCCCCCCTGCATCCACAATGAAATCATTGCCTTGGCGCGTGGTTCCCTGCCGGGCGTTTTCGGGAGTGTGTCAAAGTGCCGCGGCTCAAGTTCCGGCCGCGGGGGTGCGGCTTGCAGCCGCTGCTCGGCATTCCAGCAGGCAGTCGCCAACGACCCCAATCCCAGGGAACTGGCAGCCAGGAAGTGGCGACGGCTCGATACGGCAGAAATGGGTTCTGAATGATGCATTGGATCGTTTGCTCTCTTGGTCAAGCCTGGCGAAATAGTTCGCCTCCATCTCGCACTCAATTCAACCTTCTGGAAATTCAATCAAGGTACAAAAACCGGTTGCTGGAAAGCAGGGCCTGGCAGAATACGCTCCAGGCCCGGTCAACAGCCTGCGACATTTGCTGGGCTGCGGATTGCTTTTTGCCACCCTCTGCTGAAGGCTCCCGGAACAATGCTGTCTGTTCCTCCACAAATGCCACCGCCGCATGGACCTGTTTCGTCGTCGGCTCGGTCGTGTAAACCAATTTCCAGGCGTGCCTGACACGATCGACGGGCTGGGAACCTACTTCCCGCAACCGTGCGGCGAACCGCGCCGACTGCGACACCACAAAATCGCTATTCATCATCAACAGCGACTGTGAAGCGACCGTCGTGGAAACGCGCTCGGTGCAATTGGGCTCCATTGCGGGACGATCAAAGGTATCAAGGACCGCGAGAGGACGACTGCGACGCACCTCGACCCAGATGCTCCTACGAAAGCGTTCCCCTTGCATTTCGATCACTGGACCAGGCCGACCCGCGTTGAGGTTCTCGATTCCGATCACCCACTGGCCGACACGGTCCGCCATGATCGGTACAGGCGGACCACCGTACTTGGAATCGAGCGACCCGCTGATCTTCAGGATTGCATCACGCACGCTTTCCGCATCTAAACGACGGACTGCGCCACGGCTCAACAAGCGGTTTTCCGGATCCAATGCGAATGTCGCGTTGTCGGATCGCGCAGACTGCTGGTAGGTCGCTGATCCCATGATCCTACGGTGCAACCGTTTCAGGCTCCAACCTGTCCCCATGAACTCGCCTGCCAGCCAGTCAAGTAATTGAGGGTGCGTGGGCCGAGCGCCCAGCGCGCCCCAGTCGCCGGGAGTGGGAACCAAGCCACGACCCAGCAAGTGCATCCAGTCACGGTTGACAATGACCCGCGCCACCAAAGGGTGCCGGCCATTGGTCAGCCTCCGCGCCCATGCCAAACGGCGTCCCGTCGTGGGTAGGGAAGCGTCATTTTCAGGTAAGCCGGCAGCCTGACTTGAAACGGTCGCCAACACAGATAAACCGGCGGGTGTCACAGCATCTCCAGGCTGATTGATATCCCCGCGGAAGAAAACCCGGGTCACTGGCACTTGATCGGGTTGTTCCTGCAGCACGCGCACAAACGTCTCCTCTGGCTTCGTGGCTCGCAGGTCGCTCGCGCGCTTGGCGATTGTCTTCAGGTCATCGGCCGCGCGCTGGTCGTATAAGTACAGGGAACCGGCCGAGACATTCAAACTAGGATACGTTTTCAGGAGTTCACGCTGCGCTGGCGACCGCTTCTTTTCATCTGTCTGGCGGGCCAGCCGAGCCTCTTCACGCAATGCATCAGGCAGCTTGGCGACTTCCTGATCAAACGTGCGCTGGATGTACATTTTCTGCTTACGTGCGCGCTGCTGGTCAATCTCCTTGGCCGCTTCTTCAATCCGGGCAGCCTCCGACCGATCTGCATCGGTGTAGAGCGAAACCAGTCGGCGTGCCGGCTTTCGCCAGCGTGCCACGTCGAGCGCCGGCTCAAAGATGGCCCGAAACCGATAGTAGTCTTCCTGAGGTATCGGATCGTACCGGTGGTTGTGACATTGCGCGCAACCAACCGTCAGCCCCAGAATCGAAGTCGACACTACTTTCAATGTCTCAGACACCACCTGATTACGTGTTTGCGGAGTGTCACTGCTACCCGTCCCGTCTGCCACCGTGCGCAAGTACCCGGTCGCGGCCAGTCGATCGATCTGCCGCGGCGAAAGGTTTTCGTAAGGTCGTGTGACGAGTTCATCCCCCGCCAGTTGCTCCAGGAGAAACTGGTCCCAAGGAGTATCCCGATTGTGGGCCGCAACCACCCAGTCGCGATAACGCCAGGCCCACTTGCGCTGGGTGTCGGAGTTATTCACACCATCGCTGTCGGCATAACCGGCAACGTCAAGCCAATGTCGCCCCCAACGTTCCCCGTAATGCGGACTGTTAAGCAGCCGGTCGATGAGCCGCGGCCACGCGTCTGGCGCCGGATCGGCAAGAAATTCTGTTCGCTGATCGAGAGTGGGAGGCAAACCCAGTAAATCAAACGTCGCCCGCCGCAGCAGCTGCTCTCGAGACGCTGCTCGCTGCAACCTCGCGCCGCGCTGCTCAAGCCTCAATTGCACAAAGCGGTCGACCGGACTATGGACCTGTGTCGTCTGCCGGACTTCGGGAACGCTGGGACGACGAATGGGTTGAAAGGCCCAAAACTCGAGATCGTCACTGGAAAACTGGAAGCCGCGCGCTAACGACTCGGGTTCAGCCCGCGCCAGCGGAGCGCCAGCTAGGATCCATTTGCGGATCAGCTCCAGCTGGGAACCGGTCAATTTTTTGCTCGCTTCTCCGGGAGGCATTTCACCGTCACTAACGCGCGTCAACAGCAGACTTGCCGCCGGCTTGGCCGCGACCACGGCAGCCCCCGAATCACCGCCGGCAATCAAAAAACGCTGGAGCCGCAAGTCCAATCCACCCGCCAGCTCGGGCCCCTCGCCATGACACTCAAAACAGTGGGCTTTAAATATCGGCCGAATATGCTGTTCAAACGTCAGTCGTGGATCCGACGGTAACGCGACACCAGCAAGTTGGCCAATGGCCAGTAACCAACCTAGAACGAGGTATCTTCTCATACCGAATATCTTCTCATGCAGGGGACGTCCCGGGACCCCAAGACCCGCCAGCGCAACACCAGCTCACGTGCTACCGGCGAGCGCAGCCACCAACCAATCCATTGTCGAGCAATACGGACCGGAGAGCAACCATCAAGGTGTCTGGCGCAGCCCGACACCTGGCGGCCCTCTCAGGCCACCTGTTGCGTGTCACGTACAGCGATTCCCTCGCCAAGCGCTGCGGTGCGACTAGTCGCGATACTGTGCGAATACCTCGTCGTGGGCATCACCACTGACTTCACTCGCGACATCTTCCAGAATCGACTCCAGTGCATCATCCAGCCGGTTCACAGTAGCCAAATCCAGCGACCGACCTGACAGTTGCTGCATCCATTCACCTCGTGGCGGCAACTGGAACGTCACTTCCACAGGTCGCCTGGCGGCCGCGGACACCAGCGGTTGCCGCGCCTCATCGCCTGTCAACAGTGGCCGCTTCAACGTAGTAGTGTCCGCCGCCTCGTCCCAGAGACTGACATCAAAGACGGCAGGCGCCGAACTCGCACTGATCCGCGATCCCGCAGCCGCCTCGCCGGCCCCACCTGCCCCTTGCGAGTTCAAGAAGCTGACAACCATTAAGCTATCGATCGGAGATGCAAAGCCGTCATTGTTGACATCGATTCGTCCGGCAGTTGGAGGATTTTGCGCTGGAGGATTTGGCAACTTGGAATTGGTCGGATTTGGGTTGAAATTCAGGTAGTTGACGATTTTCAACACATCGATGGGCGAGACAAAACTGTCACCGCTGGCATCCATCGCAACCGAGCTGTTGTGCCAAGGATTCGCATGCAAAGTGATGATGTGATCCTCAACCTCACCATCCGCTGCAAAACCGACCGGGCCCAAGCCACCCGTACTGCTAAAGCGGAACCGTGCGACCTTGTCTCCCGCCACAGTGCTGCCGCCAGGCATGGCAATGGTGATCGAATTCGATCCATTGACCAGCTGTTGGGAATCCAGAATCTGCTCCAAAGCATCGCCAAAATCACCATCGTCATTGAGATCCATCCAGGCGTCGAGGTAGCCATCTAGCTCACCAATTCCAAAAGCCTCAACGTCAATTACACCGTCAAAGGCAACTGTAAAGGGACTACTCACCCGAATACCATCTTCGTCGTTGTCGCCATCCAAGTCGTCTCCGTCCGCGGCGACGGAGGGGATCCCGTCCACATCGGTGTCCAGTAATTCACCAATCGAAAATCCGGTTACCACTTCGTGGCGGGCGCCATCTTGGCCATCGGTCGTTTGATAGGACTCCGGAGCGTCTCCAAAGTCCATCGCGGAATCCATGAAGATCGTAAACCGGGTTTCGCCATTCAAGCGATTCGGTTTGAGTGCGTTACCCGCGAGATCTTGGATCTGGGGAATGTAACCGTTGCCGATACCGTCAATTCCTCCCGCACCGTAGACCTGGACTCGATCGTCCTGGGCGAAGGCGGAAACATCGATCAAGAGATCCGTCTCATTGATCGCCGTAGCGATCACCGCTGCCATCGTCTCAGCACTGAAACTCGCGCTCGGAGTGAAAACGATCGGCACAGCTCCGGGCACCCCGACTTCACCCAATTGGATTAGTCCGGATGTACCGGCGTCTACCGTATGCACTCCGGCCAGACTGTTATTCAGGTTCAATACGCCGCCACCGACATAGAGTGGCGACAGGCCCAAGAACTCACCGGCAATGGCCGCTTCGATAGCTTCTCCGATTTCATCGGTGGAGCTGGGAACGACTTCGTCATCGTCCGGATCCGCCGCCGTGAACTGGACAATCGCGTTGCCGGGAGTTCCCGTGCCATCACTGTCAAATTCAAAGTCAACGGTACGTGTCGCGTTACCCACACTAAAGACACCCCCATCGGTAATGGTGGTGTGCGTTCCGCCTACGGTGGGAATCCGCAGTGCCAGGTCGGGACGTACCCCCGGCTCACCGGTTAACGTCAGGTTGCTCTGTGACGCATCCAAGACATGCAACGGAGCGCCGCCGGACAGGCTCAGACCCCGCACGTGAACGGTACCCTCACCCAGGTCAATGGGGCTCAACGCCACATCCGCATCCGACATTGCAGTAACCAGTAGCGCCGCGATCTCTTCATGCGTCTGATCAAATGTGAACGGGAAGGGAACATGCCCGCTGTCCTCTTCGATCTCCTCGTCGCTGTCAAACTCGAAGGTCACGACTTGAGTGAAATCATCGATGGACAAAAGGTCACCGTTGGCGACTCCTGCCGCCTGGCCCTGCAGCGTTATGACACTGCCATCCGTATTCGCAGTGTGGAACGACTGGCTCCCCATATGCACGACGCCCAAACCCAAATGGCGGGGTGTGAAACCCAAACCCGATTCGTCGAGGGCCGACACAATCGAATTCGCCAGGTCGGTCGCGGTATCACCCGACTCGAACGGGATGACCTGCGAGGTACCACTGGTCGTGTCATTGGAGTCAAATTCGAACGTCGTCGTGGCACCACCCGATCCGGCAGAAAATGTCTGACCATCGGTGATGCCGCCACTCGCTGCACCTGCCAGTGGTACAGACAAGGTAAACGTCTGCGGCACCTGTAACACGTAACCACTCTCGTACTCGAAGTTCGCCGCGTTGCCACCGTCGTCAACCAAGTCAAAGGACTGGCCATCGTCAACCTGGTTGCCAGCGGGTGCCACGATGATACGTCCGTCTCGATTTGAGAGCACAATCTCGTAATTGGTCGCCCGCTCCCAGATGCCGGCTAATGGATTGAGGTAGATGATGTCGCTGGTGGAGTCATACTCGAAAACGTAATCGACTCCAGCAGTCAAACGCCGCCCTTCCTGCAATAGTGTGACTTTACTGAGGTCTACGGTTCCATCGTCGACACCAGTACCCGCTTGCGGGTCATTGGGCTCGACACCGTCGAGGAACTTGATCGCAAACCGGTCCAATACTTCGGCGGTTTCGATGTAGGTATCACGACTATCGGTATCGGTTCCCAATGCATCGTTGTCTCGTGGATTCACGAGAAACACCGACGGGCCTTCAAAATCTGCGCGATCAACGGCTCCACGATCCTTGAACACGTTGGCCCCTTGGCCGAACGGCGTATCCACGGCCGGGTCATCAATCCGCTTCTGTCCCAACACATCCAAGCTCGGCGCCAAAATCGGTGAAGGAGCAATTCCCAAGGGTTCTTTGATCGTGTCCATCGCAGCCCGATCACGCAGTGAGTCAAGCGAACTATCGATTGCCTGCGCGCCGTCTGCCAGGTAGTAGTTATCCTCGGTCTGATTCACGAACAACGGGCTGTCGCTGTCCAGCTCAATCGCGAAGGCACCGACTTCACCACCCGCCGCATTCTGCGAGTTCTGATGGAACAACGAATAACCGACCACTGTACTATCGGAAGTGCTATCGACATCGATCCCAACCTCAAAGTCGCTGATCAGATTATTGAGAATCGTCGGACTGGCAAAGTCCGTGACCAGAATACCCGTTCCCTGGTTGCCGATGTTCTCATCACCGACACCCACTAGCGTATTGTTGACAATGCGGCCAAACGGAACCGAAGCGGGTTGCTGATCGCCACCCTGATGATCGTCACCACTGAAGTGAATCCCACCCTCGGCATTCTTGTAGATCAGGTTGTTGGAAATCACAGCACCTGGCACCAGGCGATCGGCAACGCTGGGAGGCGCGTCACCCGGTACCGCGAGATTCCGGCCGGCCGGCGCGTGTGGCAAATTGCCAGCCAGTTCCGCCAACGCGGAAATGTCCCGGGCGTCGTCGGCATCCACCACCACACCAAACCCAGACGAATAGCTGATGCGGTTCGAATCAATCAAAACTTGTCCCTGCTCGCGTTCCCGATTCACGTCACCCACGTCATTGTAGCGGACCAGATTCAGCGCCAGCGGACCCATGTCGGCAATCACATTGCCATAAATGTTGATATGGTGCGCATTAGAACTGGTACCCGTGACTCGGCCGTCACTCAGACTGGCGGTGACGTCGAGGACCGCTTGAGAGTCCGCCCCGTTGATGGCATCTCGAATGGTGTGTGCCATCGTGACGTTCGTATCAGCCTTTTCTTCAAAGTCATTTGACTCGAACGGCACCGGTACATGACCTTGCGTGACACCAGCATTCGGATGCCCGGCGGGTAACTCTTGATCGTCGAACTCAAAGACCAGAGTATCGATTCCGTCACTCAGACTGAACGTCTGCCCGTCTGCGACCTCGTGTCCAAAGGGCGCCTCGATCGAGAATTGTTGCCCCAACCGATCGTTCGTATGAAAACTGCGGTAGAGTACCAATGCGTCTCCGTCGGGCTCACCATATTCCGCAGACCGACGGATTTCCAACTGGTAATCGCCTACCACGATATCCGTGCCGGAGAAGCGGGGATTGGCTGAGAAGTCCGTCAGCCCGGTCTGACCCGTCACCATCTCGCCACGCTCTGCCAACCCGATTACGATGTCATCAATGTAGACTCCCTCATGTGCATTGGTCTGACCACGCACGTTCGAATTGAAAGCCCCGTACTCATCGCCCGGCAAACGGTTTGTCAAGCCAAGGGTAGTTCCACCCGATAAACTACGGACTCCGGACACCGAGTGTCCAATCACGCGTACCGTCTCATCAAACATCTTGACGGTCTGGACGTTTCCGCCCGCGTAGAAATTCGCCAGCACCTGGCGAATGACTCCGGCCACTTCCTGTCGATCCATGGTGGCATTGAGGGGTACCGCAATCCCACTGGTACCCGGTTGGCCATCGATCGCAACCCCCGGACCGCTGGCAATCACGACGTTATTGCTGGGCAGGTTAATTCGGTTTCCATTGACTCGAGTCACTTCGTTGGTCACCGTGATGCGGATATCGTATTCGCCGGTGCTACCATTCACCGCCGTCGACGCATCATTGGCATCGTAGGTTTCATTCCCGGCACCGCTAACACCCACAAAGTAAGTCCCGGCCACCGGGGCCACAAAATCGATGTAGGAATCCGACGTCCCGACCTCTTCATCGGGAGCTTCGTTATCATCGCTGAAAGCCAGCTCCAGTCCATTCTCATCAAACAGACGCAGTATCGAATCCAATCCACTGCCATCGGGACTGTCGATATCGACGATCACCCGATCACCGGTTCCCATATCGAGTCGCAACATGTCGACATCGCGTCCCACTTCGGTGATGAGGATTGGATTGTCACCAATCAAGCCGGGGATCGGGGCATTCACAAATTGTCCTGGGCCACCCGTCAGTCCAGTATTCGTCGCATCCGCAATCGTGTCATTTGGCTCAACGACCGTCAGATCCACCTCCTGGGGAGGTGGGCTGAAATTGCCATTGATCGCTTGTTCGAGATTCGACGCCACCGTCTGAGGCGATTCGTTGTCATTGAAGACGACGCCAATGTTACCCGGTAGAGGATCGCGGGCACCATTCTCGACAAACTCAAACACGTCACCATCGATCGTCACCGTTTCACCATCGTCGATGGCCGCCCCACTGGAAACGACCAGCGTGAATCCGAGTTCGATCTCAAACCGGTCGCCACCAAAACCAAAGAAACTGCCGTCTACCGTAAACGAATCACCGTCACGAAGCTGGATCGCATCCACGGCGACCAGCTCCTCACCCGCAGTATCTTCGTCACCCGTATTCATCGAACCGGCAGTGCTGAAATCAAACCTTAGCCGCAAATCATCCTCTCGGCTGGCGTAGGGAGAGAGGTCCACGCGGACCTGCCGCCACGACGCGGTATCAAAGGCCTCCTGAACGCGGAATGTATCAAAGTCGAGTAATTCGTCGTCCGTGGGGTCCTCGTCGGGTGGCGTCGAAGCAAAGGAATTATTCGTCGCCAACATTTCCCACTGGCCATCTTCGCCGCCAATAAACACGCGGAAGGCATCGAGCATCGGATCGGAGCCTGTCGTCCCCGAACCGGGCGCAGTGCTCTGGCCTTCGGTATCTACAAAATAGTTGAAGTACAGCGTCGGCAAATCGGTGGCGTTGTAGTCGGCCAGGCTGAAGACGTTACTGACAATCGAACCGTGAGCACCACCTGGATAATCATAGAAATCATCAGGGTTGGTATTCGTGTCAGTCAGCGTGGCACCAAAATGCAACGCGTTGTCGCCGGCTGCCGCTTCCCGGCTGCCGTCAAACGCCTCGTTGATCCCGTGCCCCGCATCGGCTTCACGGAAATCTTCGACGTGCCACAGGTTCTCATTCAAAGTTGAGAAATCCATCCCACGAATATCAAACGCCACACCGGTCTGGATACTTGTCTGGCCATCCACAAAAACCGCCTGGGGAACCCCTGCGGTACTGAACGCGTACAATTCACCTCCGTCATCGATGCCAAACAGCATCCGCGAGTAGAAACCGTCTTCGACCGTCGGTGGACCGACAGCCAGACCTTCAAACCGCACGCCACCAAAGCCACCGCTATTGGTAATCGTAGAGATCAGCGTCGCCTGCGCGCCCGCACCGGTGTACCCGGTAATCCGGTACAGACCACCCTGATTACTAACTCCGAACATCTGCCCACCGACAAACGCGATCCCCGTAATCGTTCCGGACACGGCGTCCAGTGTGCCACGCTCAACAATTTGCGTACCGGCACCGACGAAACGGCTGGGAGATTCACGTTCCGGTAATTCGTGGAACGCTTCGCCCGGCGCAAAATCGCCCAGGTTATTGGGCCCGGGTGCAAAGGAGTACAAGTTGTTGCGATGGCTATCCACGCCCGGGCGATTGGGGAACGAATCAGGCCGACCACCCACAGCGAATCCCCAGAGCTCGCCGTTGACCTGCGTAAAGGCCAATGCCTCCATGTGCTGACCGTCACCGATATCGTTGCCATCACACTCGTTACTGACCTTGTCGGAGTCATTTTCAGCGTCGAATTCGAATGTCTCGATCTCCGTCTCGCCGATCTGTGCAAGCGTGCCATCAGCGGTACTGATCTGGAAGTAGTCATCCGAATTCTCATCGCTGATGTTACAACCGGGCGCCACTTCCAGGTTGTGCCCGAAAGCCATCAACGCACCCAAGTCAAAATCGGCAACCGAGGGCCGCATGGCAATGTCGCCGACATCCGTCGCAATATCCTTGCGGCTGCCATCCAGCTCTTCGTTCAATCGATACTCAGCCGTACCTGTAAAGGGATCTACCGCCCACACGTCGGTCGAACCGAAGCCGCCGGTGGCAGCCACGTAGAGCGTCACATCGCCCAGGTGCCAAGGCGTTGCCGCATCCGCTCCAAACAAAACGGGGACTTCGGGTGCCGCCGCCGTGCTGCCACCGCTGGACTCAATATGATCTTCCGCGATTCGGGCCACGGAATTGACCGGCTCCAGACGCAGCAGAGAGTTGACAGGGGCTTCAGCGTCAAATTGATCCAGCTCGGCCGGCATCACCTGGTCGGAATGGACCACGGCATAGTAAACACCGACCGGCAATTCAACCGTACCCAGCGTGGGATCGAGGACACCAGCACTACCACGCGACAAGTCATCCAGGTCGACACCTTCCAACGGCCCAGGCTGGTCGTCCGCCACATTGGAGTCCTTGGCACTGAGCACAAACTCAATCGTGCCATCCTCGTTTTCCCGATAGACGGAGATCGTCGTATTCGGCAGACCCAAAGCATCGGCATAATCGATGTCCAGCAACGTGGCTGCGTGAGAACCCGACTGCTGGATGGAATCGTAGGTGATCTCAAACTGGTAGATGTCCGGGTCGGTTCCATCCAGACCGCCGTCACCCAGATTGCCGGCCACCCCCAACGCGGCCCGGTCGGTATTCAGCAGATTGCCCAATTGCTGAGCAGTCGCAAACGTCTCGTTCCCCAACGGGCTCTCCGCGACTTCACCGGTCAAGTGGGAGTGAATCGGTTGCCCGAGAACCTCGATACCGTTGGTGGCGTACCGGATATCGGCAAATTGCACGGAACTGCCAGCGATCTGATCGAGTTCGCGCAGTCGCAATTGCAACTGGTATACACCCGATGTCAAACCACTGTTCAACAGGGCCTCATCGCGGAGATTAGATGTGGGGTCACCCGACTGCAGGTTGCTGCTGCGAACCCGTACATGGTAGGTGTTCGGACTCCCAGGGGTGCCGGGCAAGATCGCGCGAAAACCGGCATCACGTGGATTGATCGAGTAGTGGTCTCGTCCCAGGAACTCCGATTTCTGCAGTGGGTTGACATGGTTCAGAGGGATTTCTGCCGGATTCGCATAGACGGACAGGACACCGTTTCCTTCATCCAACGAGTTATCCGACTGCGCTACAATAGTCCCGTCGGAATTCAACAACTCGACTACCACATCGAGGGCGTGCGTGGTTGCGTCAATGTCAAACCAGACTTCCGTCCCCGCCTGGGCTTCGAAACTATAGACATCGATATCGCCAGGATTAGCGACCGTCCCGGAGACGGTAAAACCAAGTCGCAGGATATCATCACCGGATTTGTCGTGCGGCGCGAGGGCACCCAATCGCTGCGCCGTATTAGGCGTCGAATTCGTGTCCGGGCCGGACTCCAAATCAGACGCTTCCAATTCCACCACCGACGCCAAGTTCGTATCCCCGGAGAACTCCTCCAGGCGTACGCTCCGCCACTGGCCACCTGGGATCACTAATTTCCCGGGATCTTCCGGAACCAGTTCCAAGAATGTGACAATCCGCGCCGTCGTGGCCTCGGGGTCCACGGTCCAGGCAAACGCCGTCGTGACGTCGTTGGGACCGTAGACATCGCCCAGATCGGGATCGGTAAACAGGGGTAAATCGTCGGTATCAATGTCGCCCGGGATGGAAAATGTTGCAGAACTGTCTTCGACCGCCGACCGGAGGTCCGCGAACTCGTCAGCCGCCCAACCGTCGTAGGTCATGTTGACCAAATTCTCACCCGGCAGGTACGTCCCCCCCTGACTGAAACCGATCCGTTCGGGACCATCTAGCGTAAACGCACGGAAATCCGTGGCGCCAGGAGTTCCGGTCAGATACAAAATGTCGTCTGAAACACCTTGCACGTCTTCGTCGAGGTAATTGACGAATTGCAGATTGCCAAACTCCGCATCGCTTTCGAAGCTCACGGTGTTGTAGAGAATGGGAAAACCGTCATCAAAGTGGGACTCGACGCGCCAGCTGACGACACCGTTTTCGCCGTCGAATTCACCCTCACTGACCACCAGATCATCATCTTCAAGATAAGCGGCTGTCGTGATCGTCGTATCCGAAAGGTTCAACACCTCATCGCCATTCGCGACATCGACGTAATTGAGAAACTCAAAAATGGCATCGATGTTCTCGAGCAACTGGGTGTTGCCCTGTGCGGAGATGCCATCCGCATCGACGTTGTGTGACCCCCCATCATCAATGGTCACTTCAAAATGGCCGATGACACTGGTCAAAGTGTCATTATCAATCAGTAGTCCATTGTCGATCTCGCCGATCGTCGGCAATGGCTGGGGCCCCACTTCCTCAAAAATATTGCCATTGTTGTCGGTGTCCCAATTGGGAGCTCCCTGCGGCGTCAACCCCGCGCTGGCCAGGTCATCGGTCAGTGCAGTGAGCACTACCGGTGCACGCGGGTGACCCACGATCTGCACACGACCGCCAATGCGATCGTCGATGTCGAGAGGACGCCCCAGCGCCGTGAAGCCTGCATTGGCACCTTCCAGCTTGACCACCAGGCTTTCCGCAGCGTTGCTAGTAAGCCGTAAACCACCATAGGTGTGGAAATCCGGGACATTAATTTCATCCAGCACAATATGAACGTTGTCGGTGTCGTCCCACACACCCTCGGTTGTCAAGGTCCCACCACGCACGAGCAAGCCGTTGAGGGTGTTGTTCTCCAGACGGTTGTCGCGAATCAACGGACCCTGGTTTCCGGAGAAACCGGCGAAGACATCGATCGGCGTCGACGGATCAGCTGCCGCCGCGTTACGGAAGTACGTCACGCGCCCACCGTCACGGACTGGTCGGTGATTCAGCGAGTTCACATCCACGGACATCGCGGGCGCGACGTTGTCTTGAATCACGTTATTCCACAAGACGGGTTGGGCATCGCGGATGAAGACGACAGCCGGTGCATTCGTTCCCCGCCCGATCCGCTCCGGCGGCGCCGGGCCACCCACGCCGATGGCGTTGTTTTCAAAGCGTGTATGAGCGATGCGTGCTTCTGCCTGATGCAGCTCAATCGCGTTGAAATCGGCGAACGTACCCTCCACTTTCGAGGAACCGCCGGCGTAGGCGACGACCACGTGGTCCAGGCTGGCGCGGCTCGCCGGCCCCAGGTAAAGACCACCCCATTGGCCCGGGGCGGGGTCGAGAATAACGGGGGTTGTCTTAAAGGACCCACCAGCTCCGTAACGATCATCACTGATGCCGGTGAAAATCACTTCGTTCCCGTCCATCCCCTCCGCAATCAACTGCGTGCCGAGTTGGACTTCAATACGGGAACTCTGGAGCTTGACCGTGGTGCCTGGATCGATCGCCAAGCGACCGTCAAAACGCGACCGCAGCTGGTTCGCTTCCACTTCCAGGGCGCCGCCACGGGTGGTGCCATCATCCGCGAAAGTCGTTTGATCCGGACTGATCTCATCGACCAGCTCGTATGGTCCAGCCAGATTGTCCGTACTGCGGTAGAGGCGTCGTCCCACAAAGCCGGCGGGTGCCGGAGGAAGATTCTCCAGCAACACCGCCGCCTGTCCATTCGAACCTACCTCGACCTCGCGTGTCGGATCGGAGGGAGGGCTTTCGTTGCCCGCTGCGTCGACATAGGTCAGGCGATAATCGTAAATACCGGCAGCCAAGGAGCCACCGTTCTGCCCGGTCAGCTTGACCAGGACCGTCGGAGGTGTTTCCTCTTCTAACAGCGGACCACCGGGCGCCCCTTCGATGACTAGATTTTCGGCCACGACATAGGTCACATCCGTATCATCCCAACGACCGGGCACCGTCAACCGTTCGAGATCCTGACCTGCCGGCGTGACCACACGAACGAACAGACCGTTGATCGAATTGTCAACCGTCTGATTGTCATTGATTTGCGGCCCAACCCGAGAGTAATCCGACGTGAAAGGTATTTGCTGATCTTGCGGGGCGTGGAAGTTGGATTCCAGGCTGCTGTCAGGATTCATCGAAAGCGCCGCGTGCGCGCTGAACTGAATCAAGTTATGCGCCAACGTGGGACGCGCATCGGTCAGATGCAAAGGCGTGATCACCTGTGAGACCCCCGCCACAATCACTTCGCCACCCCCGTACTGGAATTGCGCATGGTTCACGTGATTCAGGAAGATCCCTTCGTCCTGATACAGGAAACGAGAGGCGTCGGCCTGGTCGATGTCATTACGGAACTCGATGCCACCCCAGTCACCTCCCTGAGGTGCCGGCGGTCGGATGTCCGGATTGGCGTCGTCGCCGATGGCGGCATCGTGAATCGAAGTGAAAAATATCGTGCCGGGCACAACCGCGGTTGACACGTCACGGATGACGGCGCCCTGGTCGTCCAGCAGGCGAGGTGTGCCAAGCACCTGTAGCGCAGCACCGCTGCGATCGATGGTGGGAGACGAACTGCCCACACCGACCCGCGCCCGACGCAGCTTAAAGACGGCCCCTTCGTCGACCATCACTGTGACTCCTTCCGGAATCTCCAGAGTATGGCCATCAACCAGAGGACTGTTCCCGACGCGGCTGAAACCAATGTCATACGAAAGGTTGTCCGCGGCGGTCTCCAACAAACCGTCGCCACCACCGTTCCCCACGATGCGGACAATGTCACCCGGCTGGGCCGCATCCAAAGCCTCGGCAATGTTATTGAGCGGGTTGTCGATCGCACCAGTAGGAGCCGGATCAAAGGGTCCGGGCTGGTTCGACTTGTCGACGTAGATCGTGTTCGCAGCCGCTTCGCTGCGGAACCAGAAGTTGTGCACTCCACCTGCCAAACCGTTGTTATCGCCGTCCAGGCTTTGCCCCGTCGTATCGACGATACTGCGGTCAGCATCCTTGCGGAACGTAAGACGTAGTTCGTAGTTACCCTGACTGGTACCGCCCCAACCCGTATCTTCAATCACCGGGTCGTAACTAGTATTGCCGCTGGCGGTCACGCCCACGAAATATCGTCCCGGCTCCAACTGGATCTCGACAAAGGCGTCTTCACTGAAGTAATCATCGTTACGGGCCACCAGCTCGTGGCCGGTCACCTCGCCCAGGTCATTACGCACTTCCTGGTAAATCGTGATCGCACTATCAAGTAGGCTGGGATCTACCAGCCGCTCCGCAAAGGTCTCGACGGTAAGTAAACCCGAGTCGGCAATCTCAAACTCATAGAGATCGATGTCCTTGCTCTCGGGGCGGAACAGGTGCTGACCATGGACGATGTCGTGATCGCCGGGGAATACCGGCTCGACCGCCTGTGCCAGCGCCAGGATCCGCTCTTCACCCATGACCGTTTGCGGCGACAGTTCATAGGTATGCCCCAGCCCCAGGAGATGTCCGATTTCGTGCATCGCCGTATCAAACCAACTGAGTTTGCCGCTACCGACATCCGCGGCACCGAACGTGTCTTCCCAGTTTTCCGCGTTATCCATGATGGCAATGCCACCACCCGCCAAACCAATAACACCACCCGGCCCTGTCTCGATCTCGGGATCGAGGGCCCGCATGTCACCTGTCACCACTGTCAAACCCAGATTGGTGGTCTCGATAAAATCGATTCCCAGGTACTCACTGTAGAGCTCAAAAATCTCACGTGCCCGTTGCTTCTGGTTTTCGGTGATGGCGTTGAGCAGCACGTTCCCTTGCGGGTCAAAACCGTATTCGTCCTGGAAATTGTAGGTCTGGGTCGTAATGCCTGGCACGGTATCTGCGGGAAACAACGGCTGTGCCGAGAACGGGTTAATGGTACCCAACAAGTGGGTTTCCGGCCGGATCTCACGATGGCCGATATCGTCATTACCCCCGGGCAAGTCGATCGGAAAAAACTGCGCGTCAATCGACGAAGAGATCACCCAAGAATCGAGCTGACCGTTACTGAGGCCCGCCAGCCCGTTGGTATCAACGGCAGTCGCACCAACGAGGGCAATCCGGGAATCATCCAAAGGCGGAGCCTGAACATTGGCGTCCACGCCGATATTGGCATCGTTGATCGCGGTCGCGATGGCCGCCGCAATCTGGCTGGCGCCAAATGATGCGGACGGCGTGAAGAAGACTGGGGCAGCGCCCGCAGATTGAGCACCTGGGGTACCTGACTGTGTGAGATTGCCATTAGCGCCGGCGGTGTCCAGGCTGTGATTCTCTCTGCCGCCAATATGAACCAACCCATCGGCGAGGTGAATCGGAGCCACACCCAACCCAGCGCCGGTGATCGCAATGGCCACGTTCTCGGCAATTTCCTCGTGGGTCTGTCCGGGATCGAAGGCAATAACGGTCGTGGTCGCCGTCGAAGCGTCCGAGTTATCCGCATCAAACAGGAACGTCTGATCGTTGGTGCCGTCGCTCAAAACGAAGGCATCCCCGTCTTCCAGGCCTCCGGCAATCCCGGCCACCGTCAGGCTCGGCGCCAAAGTGGTATCGAGCGAGTTGGCCGCCGTGCTGCCCAAATGAATCCGCCCCCCACCCAGATTGCTGGGGGAAAGCCCCAGTGATGGCGTCACACCGTTGAGCGCTGCGATGACTGCATCCGCCAACTCATCCGCGCTGCGGGGTTCTCCAGACGCATCCAACAGGCTGATCGCCACATTGGCCCCATTGACCAGACCCGTGTTGTCGAATTCGAAGACTTTGGAAACGATTCCATTGGTAACGATGAACCGCTCAGTATCGGTGACGCCGTCATCGCTGCCGATCTCCGCAGCACCCGTTTCCGGGATCTGCATCAGTAGGGTTTGCGGCACCTGGAGCAGGTAGCCACTGTCCAGCTCCAACACCTGCTCGCTACCCGTATCACTCGTCACCGAGAAGGTCTGCCCCTCGGTAAACGCGTCTCCAGCCTGCTCGACAGCAATCGACAAACCCACCGTCGTGGCCGTCGAAAAACTCGAGCCCGCATCCACCGCAATATCTGCATTCAACGGCCGTTGCGCCTGGACTTCGTCGGTACCAATCCGCAGTCGATAACTACCGCCACCGACCGGCTGGTCCGTAGCGGGATCGATCAACAAGTCGAGGTCGGCGGCAAACGTCAACCGCGCCGTGTCCGATGCGGCGTCGTACTCCACCGCGGTGGGATGAAACAGAACGTCATCCGTGTTTTCCAGCGTCTGCTGGGTAAACATCAACTGGTAAAAAGCGGTATCTTCTGCGGAGTCCCGATCGAGGTCATCGTTGTTGAAGTAGACCAGAATCTGATCGCGCGCCTGACTGAGCGTACCTGTCGCGGCATCGCGGCGCAGCGGTTGGGGAACCACGGACACAATCTGGGCGCCCCGATCCACCTCAAAGCCGAGCGTGAAGTCCTGGCCACCGTTGAACACAGTGCCATCGACCTCCCGCAAGGGCTGTGTCGAGCCCAACACATCCAAGCGATAAATGTCATCCGCCAAGGCGCCGTTGAAACGGAAGACGACCTCGCGGCCAGTATCTTCCACGTAGACCGCGCCAGGCTCGATGTCGACGTCGTCGGCTCCGACCAGGACCAACGGCGAATACCCCAAATCGCCCAACGCCATCTTGGTCTCGGGGTCGCCCGCCAACACACGGCCATCAACGATCTTGCTGGCATCCACATCGGCGCGGATCGCGTCGAGTAGCTGCTGTACCGTAGTCTCGTTGCCGGGGTTCGTATTCAGGTCGACATTGATGATCGCCCCGTTGGCATCGGGCATCACGACCGTTGGTGCATCGGCCCCGCCATGATCACTGCGGGTAAAGTTCAACGTAATCCCATTCTCGGTGGAACCCGGAGTGAGTGCCGTGAAATTGACCAGCAGCGCGTCGGAAACATTAAAATTGGTTTCCACGAAAGCTGCTTTGGCACCAAACAGGTTGAGCGGCGAGTAGTCGATATCGGGCAAACTGATCAGAGCATTTTCATCGCCCGAAAGAATTTCCGCGCGCACCAGTGCCCGCACCTGCGGGTCGTCGTCCATCGCCGCCAACAAACCGGCCGCGGTGGTGGGATTCGCCAGGTTCGTATTGAGATCAACGCTGATTGTCTTGTCAGCGACCTGCAGAGTCGGACCACTGGCATCGCCGTGGTCGGTCTTGGTGACCTGCAGATTGACCCCGTTGCCCGCCAGACCCAACACCTCAGACGTGAACTGCACAAACACCTGACCGTTGGTGTTGAAATCCGTCTTGATCGAAGCGGCGTCAAACTCGTCATCAAAGCCACTACCGGTAATCTGAATCGCACCCAACGTATTGGGATTGATCTGTGCACCCTGATTGAATTGGAAACTGAAATCGCGCGGGCTAACGTGCAGCGTGTCGCCGTCATTCAGTAACTCTCCATCGTTCGTCTGGATGCTCACCAGCTGGGCCAGCAGGCGACGATCCTCAAGTCTTTCCAACCGCATTCCGCGGAGGGTTTCTGCACGTCTCCGCGCTTTGTCTGCCTGACGGCGACGTTTGCCCGTCTGACGACGACGTTGAGGTCTAGATGAC
This sequence comes from Planctomycetaceae bacterium, assembly GCA_002709225.1. Taxonomy (GTDB): domain Bacteria; phylum Planctomycetota; class Planctomycetia; order Pirellulales; family Pirellulaceae; genus UBA9264. The sequence continues at coordinate 283 of PAQH01000022.1, read as the reverse complement.
AATTTGAACGAGCGCCGGATGGTCATAAACCAACCCCTAGCATCAAATAGAAACGACGAAAGTTGTTTTCAATAAACCGGTTATTGCCTGAATCGAGAAAACGTGGGAAGCCCGAATAACACCCCTGCAATAACCATATGGGTTGAATGGATAAAAAGGGGGTTATAGACAGACTTTTCGCGCAGCTCGGCATATATGTGTTGAATTCTAATCGCAGGTAAAGTGAATGCAACGAAAAAGCACGTCCTGTCAATCGGCACCGTCGCGCGGTAAACCGAAACAA
>PAQH01000021.1 GCA_002709225.1 Planctomycetaceae bacterium | reverse complement strand
TCTCTGTTGGCTGATCCGGCTTCATATCAAACGTATCGAGCTGCGAGGGGCCACCGTGCTGCCAGATGAGAATGATCGAGCGTGGCGAACGCTTGGGATAGGTTGTCGAAGCGGCGCGCAAGGCGTCGGACAAGGTGAGTCCAAACGTACTGAGGCCACCGATTTCCAAGAAACGACGACGGTTGAGTCCGTCGCAAAACCGACCCGTTGATTTTCCCAGAATCCTGAGCATTCTTTTCTCCTCCTCAAACGAACCAATGACCTTTTAGCTATCAGGAGTCAATCGCGTACCAACGCACGCACTCCAGTGGCCTTTTCTGTCTGAATCCCGGCCCGATCAAAAGCCAGCGGAAACCCCATCACAGCGGCCTGTGAAGGTCCTTATACAATCACTTTTCATTATATAAAGATCGGCAAACCGGATGCAATTGCACCTGCCTCTCTCGGGGGGAGAGATCGCCAAATTTGAGGGGACTGCACCCCCCCACCGCACCAACTAGTCCTGTGGTAGGGTACCAAACCACCACGCGTTTCTACCAACAAGTAGGAGTAACGTGGCGCGGTTAGCTGGCACCCACACTGCGATCTTCTGCCAGATAGAGCAGACAGCCACAGCTGGGACAAAACACGGGCTGATCCAGCAGCAGCTTGTTGACTGTTTGGGGGTTGAGGGTTTGATAGCACGCGCCACACGTTTCTCCCTCCATCGGCGCCAGCGCATTTTCTCCACGTGCCGCGCTGATCCGATCGAATTCGGACCGGAAATCCTCGGGCAGCTGCGCTTTGGTTTCGTTCAATTCGCCGGTGAGCCGCGCCAGATCAGCCTCCAGCAACGGCGTCGCTTCACGGACTGTCTGTTGAACTCGCTGCTCCTCTTGTTCACCCCGGGACAAGTCCGCATTGGCTGCATTGACCTGCGCATCCAACTCATCAATCTTTTCGAGGGCTTCCAGAATTTCATCACCCAGCACACTATTCGCTTGGTTGTCTGCGGCAATTTGCTCCTGGATGGCCTGATATTCCTTATTGGTCGCAGCCTTGTTTAGGTTTGCCTGGTGCTTTTCGATACGCTCTTCGCGTTCCTGTAAATGCAGTTGTTTCTCATCGGCCACCATCTTGCCACGTACCAGCGCCTCACGCGCCGCTTCACAACAACCTTTGAGTCGTTGTACATTCGCCGCGGCGGCGTTGAGTTGGATCGGCCCACGATCCAACCTGCTGCGTAGATCTGTCAGCTGAATGTGAATCCGGTGCAAGACTCGGAGTGCTTCGATATTGGCCGACATGGTCACGGTCCCTTCAAGTAGTGCAAGATTCACGACACCCAGTGACAACCTGACACCCTCCGCCAGCAGGGGCGACGGGCGCACAAAAAAACCGCTGCTCCCTAGGAACAGCGGTTACTCGAATCGAATCAAGTGCCCGGCAGCCAAAGCTGGCGGCCGGCCCATTGACTTCGTCAGCCAGCGACACCCTTGAAAAATCCGGCCAACTGTTGGCTCCGGACGGGATGCTGAAGCTTGCGTACGGCTTTCGCTTCAATCTGTCGCACGCGCTCACGCGTGACTTTAAAGATGCGACCCACCTCCTCCAGGGTGTAGGTGTACCCATCACCCAATCCGTACCGCAGGCGAATAATTTCCCGTTCACGGTAGGTAAGGGTCTTGAGCAGCCGTTCAATCTTGTCCCGCAAGATTCCATTATTCGCAATCTTGACCGGATTTTCCCCGGAATGATCTTCGATAAACTCACCAAAACTGCAATCCTCAGCCTCACCAATCGGTCGATCAAGACTGACCGGATGACGGCCAATGTCCATCACCCGTTTGACTTCTTCGACCGAAATCGAAGCGCAGCGGGCAATTTCTTCTGTTGTCGGCTCTCGACGCTTCTCTTGCAAGAGCCTCTTTTGGATATTTCTTAGTTTTGACAAGACATCAATCATGTGCACCGGAATCCGAATCGTCCGGGCTTGATCGGCGATGGCGCGGGTAATGGCTTGGCGAATCCACCATGTAGCGTAAGTGGAAAACTTGAATCCACGTCGGTATTCGTATTTGTCAACCGCCCGCATCAGTCCCGTGTTCCCCTCCTGAATCAGGTCGAGAAAACTCATACCCCGATTGCGGTACTTCTTGGCAATCGACACCACCAAACGCAGGTTACCACTGGATAACTGCCGCTTTACGTGTTCGTACTGTTCGAATCGCACGCGACACTCGCGACACCGCTGGCGCAAACCACGCGGGCTCTCCTGGGTAACACTCATTAAGTCCTTCAGCTCGCGGCGCAAATTGGTCCGTTCACTCTGACTGATCCGGTCTCTGCCTGGCCCTCGCAATAAGGATCGGATCCGCTCCATCCGATCAGCGAACGCCTCCAGTTGAGCCATCAGCGGTTGAATACGTCGCGTGCGCAGACTGAGTTCCTCAACAAGCTGCAGACACTTGCGTCGACGTCGAATAAAGTCGCTGCGCAATTCGCGGCGTTCTTTCGTCGTGGTCGACTTGCGGATCAGCCGTGAGAAATCGAGCCGATTACTCTCGATCAAGGCATCGAGCGTCCGTAAATTGTGAGGCATCCGGGCCAAGATCTGCTCTTTGGTCAGTTGCTCTGTCAAGGAAACTTTGATCGTTCGATCAAAGGGAAGTTCACCCTGGTGAACGCGCCGCAGCGTATCCACCGTCGTCCGCATTGCGTAATCGCAGCCCAGGACAGCGCGACGAAAACGTTTCCGAGAAACCTCGATTTTCTTGGCCAGCGAGATCTCCTCATCACGCGTCAGCAGCGGAATCTCCGCCATCTGCGAGAGATACATGCGGATTGGATCACTGGTCAATTTGCGTTGTTGTTCGTCCACCCAGAGTGAAGCCAGCTCATGCTTGTGCTGGACTTCCGCAGCGGACGGGGCGGGAGTCTGGGGCGCATCCTCTTTGGGCGCCTCATTGACCAGTTCCACACCCATTTCTTCCAGCGCGATGATCAAGTTGTCAAGCTTTTCCGGGCTGACATCTTCATCGGGGAGATAGGCATTCACCTCGTCATAAGTCAAATACCCTTGTGATTGTCCTTTGACAATCAGTTCGTGGAGATCCTTTTCGACCGATTCCATGGACTCGGCTCCTTTTGCGCTTTCTTGCGCTATCTGGGAGTCTGGTGGATCGTCAATCCACAGTCACTAGGCGGCGAGATGCAGCCACCGATCGACCTACGTGTCGATCACATGGATACCAGCCCTTACAGTGCCTGTGCACCAATACGACCCTGTCGGCAAGACTCCTACCCATCCGTAGGTGCGGAGATCCCTTGCCGTTCACGTTGTAGCTGGATCAATTCATCAAGCAGGTCCAGCTCCTGCTCTGCATTCAGTTGCTCTTCCTCCAAGGCTATCAGTTTGTGACGACTCTCGCGAGTCGTTCGGGTCTGGTCGTAGGCCAGGATCAAACCATTCAATCGATCCGCCGCGTGATCTTCGGCGTACTCGGCCTTTTGGCGCCCACGTTCGTCCAGCTCGACCAGAAGATTCTTGACCTCCGGGTCATCGACGACAGTCAACACCCGGTTAAATTCCGGTAATTCACCATCAGCGATGAATTCCCGGTAAATCGCAAGTAAACGTTGCACCAGCGACGAGGGCATCAGCGTCGTATCCAGACGCTGCATGGCTTCCGCCGCAAGCTCAGGATGCACTAACAAGATCTCAAAAAGCTCGCGTTCCCGCGCTGATAAAGCATCCATCAAACGCTGTGGCTCGGTGGTTTCCGCCGGAGCCGAATGACTGCCTGCCTTGCGCAATCGTAGCTCGCGCATCCGCCCGCGGATTTCGGTTTCCGGCAGACGGAATTGCCGAGCCACGCGAGCTAGGATCTGCTGCTCGCGCAGACGCGTTGACTCTGTCGTACGCCCTTGCAAACGGGGGGCCCCGGAAACCGTCGCCAGAATATCCTCCAGCGCCTCTGTAGCTCGGTGCGTCTCACGCGCCAGGTCGATTCCAGCAACCGCCATCCGCACCTTGTGCTCCAGCGCATCGGGAGCCTGTTCGACAAGCTGCCGAAATGCGCCGGCTCCTTCGTCACAGACAAAATCGCAGGGATCGTACCCGTCCGGTAAAGTCAAGATGCGCAAATCGAGCTGCGCAGCGACAAACAACTTGAGAATCTCCGATGCGCGACGCTGGCCCGCTTCGTCTCCGTCGTACACCAAAGTCACACGATCGACAAATCGCTTCAACAGCTGAATATGTCGTTCGTTGAGGGCAGTGCCCAAGGTGGCCACAATATCGTGGACACCGTGCTGCTGGGGAATCACCACATCCGTGTATCCCTCTACCACGACCAAATGGCGCGTCTTGGCGACAATCTGACGTGCGATGTTCAATCCATAGAGTTGATTGCTCTTGGAAAACAGCAGCGTCTCCGGCGAATTCACATATTTGGGTGGCGGGTTCCCGCGAGACTGCTCGATCTGCTCTGCAACGGCCGGCAACACACGCCCACCAAAAGCAATCGGGCGGTCCATGGTATCCCGAATCGGGAAAATCACGCGGCCCCGGAAGCGATCACGAAATCTTCCGCTATCGGCATATTGTTGCGTTAACCCGGCTGCTTCCAGAACAGCTGGAGAAAATCCGGTCGAACGAGCCCGATCCTGCAACCAATGGGAGTTACCGGGAGAGAAGCCGATACGAAATCTCTCAATCGACGAAGCTTCGATCGCCCGCTGGTCGAGATAATCACGAGCCACTCCGGCATCGGGGGCCTGCAGCAGACAGTCGTGAAATTGCTCTTCGGCCCAACGCGTGGCGGCGTAGAGTGTTTTCTTGTCGTGCGGACTGCCGGGTGGAACCTGGGATTTGCGTTGAGAAGTGAGTTCAATGCCGGAGCGTTCTGCGAGCATTTCCAGCGCTTGCCGAAAATCCACTCCTTCTTGGCGCATCACGAAGCTGAAGACATCCCCTCCCACATCGCAGACCCAGCACTTCCAGGACTGGCGATGGGGATTGACCTGCAGGCTGGGACGGCTGTCATCATGCCAGGGGCAGAGGGCCACATAGCCAGTTCCCTGGCGGCGCAGTTCGAGGTAACTGCCGACCAGTTCGACGATCTCCGTCGCCTGGCGAACCTGTTCCTTAGCATCTAGGGCCGTTGCAAAGGACACCAACCACTCCTGTGGCAACAAGGGCTGCGGGAGAGGCCTTCCGCGGCCACAGACGGTATGTCACTACTCCTGGTCGCAGGCCTTTCCAGCGAACAAGAGAAGGTCATTTCCAGAGGCGGCGGGCGATTATAGTCCTGCGTCTGTAACGGGTCAACATCGCGATTGGGGCACCTTCAGGGATCATTTCCGTACTCTGTACTGCGGTACCAAGCTGCGGTACCAAGCTGCCCTTCCTAGCGATCCCCTGCGCCGGATTGCGCACCGCCCAACTACTCGCAGCGACCTTTCTCACCAGAACTGGCACACACCGACAGACCTGTGTGGCGCCAACAGGGAACTGCCGGCAATGGATCAGGAAGCCAGCCGACGGTGGGGGGCATCGGGATCTTCCTCGATCCCCAGTGAATCTTCCTCGTCTCGCAGTGAATCTTCCTCGTCCCCCAGCGAAACGAGGGTCTCCTGGGGAGGATCCAATTCACCCAAATAGCGCCGCTGGACCTCGGGATCGTTCTTGACTTTGTCTGGATTTCCCTGGCAAAAAACCTGTCCGTCGGCAATGACGTAACAGCAATCCACAATCTGCAAGATTTCGCGGGCCGCATGGTCGGTGATCAAGAACGCAATGTCCTGGTTGCGCAACTTGCGAATGATCGCCTGAATGTTTTGCACGGTGACCGGGTCAATGCCGGCAAAGGGTTCATCCAGCATGATGATCTCGGGATCGGACACGAGGCAACGGGCGATTTCCAACCGCCGTCGCTCCCCACCGGACAATTTGTCCGCCTTACGATGCCGCAACGAGGCAATTTCAAATTGTTCCAGCAGCTGCGTACACCGGCGCTGGCGTTCCTTGCGACCAATACCCAGCAATTCCATCATCGCCAGCAGGTTTTGTTCGACCGTCAACTTGCGAAAAACGCTCGACTCCTGGGCCAGATATCCCATCCCACCCTCTGCTGCACGGCGGTGCATCGGCCAGCTCGTCACATCCTGGCCATTGAGCCGCACGCTTCCCTCGTCCGGGTCGATCATGCCGCAAATCATGCGAAAAGACGTCGTCTTACCGGCGCCATTGGGCCCCAACAAGCCGACGATCTCACCACGCTCGACCAGCAGATCGACACCATTGACAACACGGCGGCGACGGTAGGACTTGACGAGCCCCTGCGCTTCCAAAATGGGCACCAGTTATTCCCCTGAGGTGCGCGTAACAATCAGACATTCCGTTGCCTATACGGTCGCTCAAAGCGGATTTTTCGAAAAGAGCAGTTTTTTTTCAGCCTGGCTGGCTGCCCAGGTTATCTCGCCGCCGCGACCACTGGTGCGCGGCCGCCCCACCAGACCTCGGCAGTCGCGCAACGTTGAGCTCCGAACCTTCCCTTAACGAATCAAACCCATCCGCCGCAGGTTGGGAACGGGAAAATGAAATGAGCCGCCGAGAGGAAACGAGCTGCGCCAGCTGTGCGGCCAATAGATCAGTAAGGCCTTGCCCAGCAACAGCTCACGATCCACGAATTTTGGACACTCTTCCCAGAGACGTCCGTCCAGGCTCTCCGGGCTGTTATCACCCATCGGGAAGAACTGGTCTTCGGCCAACTGGAACATCACCTCATCACGGGCTTGAAACAGATGCGTTGCTGACCATTCGGGTGGACGCGCCAGCAGGAGGGAAATCTGTTGGGAATTGAGAGCCGGAAAGCCGACGCCACGAAAACGATATTCATGTTGTGTGTTTGGGTAAACAGACTGGTCCTGGGCAACGTAGTAGACATCGCGCAACAACCTTATCTGTTCAAACTGCACCTGGACGCCTTCACCGCCGAGGGCCACCGGTGCGGCATCCCCCGGGTCTCGCTCGCTCCAGCGTGGTTCGACCGAGTCACTACGATGATAAACCGTGGGAGAATCAAAACGAACCAGCTTGTCATTAATCCAGAGCAACAGCTGATTGTCGACGTTGGCAAACCGCAAGCGGTAGAAACGACCCTCGCGCAGGGAAATGTCCGCCCGACAAACCGTCCCGCCATCTTGGGCAGCTAGGTCCCCAAAGGTCCCCTCACCTTCGTTGATCGAAAGTGTGGCATTCTGCTTGGCAAGATCGATATCACAACCGTAACGGACTCCCCCCTCCACCAGCAGCAACTTCAGCATTCCAGATCCGGTCACTTTGACTTTGCATTCGACAACCAGATCCCCGACCCAGTGGTACCCGGAGTACTTGCGCACATCGGTGAAGCCGGCCCCAAAACCAAACTGTCGAGGAAGTTGCAAGTGATACGCGTTGTACGCGTAGAAATCGGAGATCAACGCACCATGACGTCGCTGAGGCAAGATCAAGCGATGTAATTGCTCGACAAACGGTTCTACGCCATTCTCCCAAGGGATCGACTCGCCGTTAAACATATTGTGGAACACAATGGCAGGCTCACCGGATGTACTGGCGATGATGTCGGCCAGAAACGGGACTTCCGCGCGTTGGGCCTCTGCTTGGCGAGTCTGGATCGCACGGGGACCTGAATCAATCGAGACAAGAAAGCCTTCTTGCTGGAGGCGCTTCGCCAGCGCGCGGGCAAAATCGCCGACACCTTTCGCCTGATAGCCAATGCGCAACTGGTCAGCACGACTCGCACCCGAGGGATCCTGCTTCATGAAGAGCATGCCCGGAGGAAGTTTCTTGCGTGCCAAATATGCCCAGTCGTCCGGGCGGGGCACAAAATGTCGATAGCGCAGCCATCGCTTGCCTTGTCGAGCATCGAGGAGCGGGAGTTCTCCGTCAGCGGAAACCGACTCCAACCGATCGGGCCAGCCTGCTTCGGCAGACCATTGTTGCCACCGCGCGGGCCAGCCTGCGTCCGCTAGTTTCTTGTAGCGCGTATCCGTGTCATGAACCACCTGCATCATGGCGCGCACCTTATGCGCCGGCTTGCGCTGAATCTGCCAGGGTGCTGAGTTGGCTGCGGCGGGCACGACGGCTGTCTGCTCCGGCGCGGCGGGCGGCAGCAAAGCCTCTTCGTCAGCAGACGTCGACGCGACACCGCTAAACGGCCGGGTGTACACATCGCCGTGACGGATCTTCAGCTCCTCGTTGGGCAAGCCGACAAGCCGTTTGATGTAGTTTTGTTTGGCATTGGCAGGATACTTGAAAACAAAGACATCCCACCGGCTGGGTTCGGCCAGATCGTAATCAAATTTACTGACCAGGATACGATCTCCATCGAACGAACGGTGATTCGGTTCGTGCGATTTGTCCAGCTCCAGTCGAAAACGGCAAATCGGACAGGTTGTCGCCAACACTTCACCACTGCGCCGATCCTCATTTTCGGCACTGGCACCAGTCTGGTACCAGTAATCACACTCCGGGCATTGCACATCGTTGTGCCGACCAAAAAGCGTGGTGGCCATCGAACCCGTGGGAATCACAAATGCTTCAGCAACAAAGCCACGAAACAAGAACGCCAGCACAATGGCCACCACCAGCGATTCAACCGTTTCGCGTGTCCCCGAATGCGAGAGAGCCGCCGTGGGCTCATCTTGACCGCCGCTGGCGGGTGAAGACGCGCTTGATTTTCGACTCATGCTGGTTTTCCACTCACGCGATACGTAGCGTTGCGCCTTGGCTGGTACATGGGCTGGCAACTTGTCACCGGCAACCGTCCTGCACAACCCTCCGCGCAGCGCATTGCCAAAACCTGAAAACGTGCATCATAGTCCATGCAACACACAGGGGGAAAGAACAACTCCCACGGTCTGCGGGGAACACCGCCCACTAGCCAGCCGCCGCGCCGATTACGAACCGGGTTGCCTGGACACAACGGCCAACGTCTCCAAATCGGTATCATACCGAACACCAATCAAGACCCAATCCCGGTTCTCCCCGGTACGACTCGGCCGCCGATAAAACGTGAAATGCCAAACGACCGGGTAGTTCTCCGCCAGGTAGAGGTATTTCAAGAACACCACATTTCTTTCCGCACCCAATGTCCGTTCCCAGACCATCGCGTGCTTCACGTAGGCTCCATATTTGTCGTCAAAGCCTTCTACTTTGGCCACCATTTCCTGGGTGCTTGGATGTCGGGCTAAAGGGCTACGTCCCAACAGCCGCTCAAACGCCTGTTGCGCGTTCTGGTCGATTCCCAGCACCGAAAAAAATTCGTCCACGCTGCGCTTGAGCGGGTCGGTCGAATCTGCATTCTGACTGAAGCTCACCGTCGCCAGACCGGCAGCCACGGCAAGCACCAGCGGGATGACCCAATATCGTAATCGCCACATGGAAAGGATCCTTTCAAAGAGAAAAGGCGCCAACGGGCCCGCAGCGCAGTATTTGTCACGCAGATTTGTTACGCAGTAATCTATTCCGCAGCAGTACTACGTGGTCTTGCTGATTCCTGCGTAGGTTTCCTACTGCTCGATTTCGTAGGTTTTCTACTGCTCGATACAGTACAGGTGCTTCTTGGTGCGCAGCAGGATCGCCTTGTCAGTGACCGCCGGCGAACTCATCATCCCTTCGTCGAGACGATTCACAGCCAGCCGTTCAAACGTCTCCCCGGCTTTCAGTACGACACCCCGACCGTCGCGGTCAAAGCAGTAGATGCGACCGGGTGCATACAAAAGCGACGCGGTATATTTTCCTTCCAGCCGCTCTTGCCATTGAACTTCTCCGGTTTCGGCATCCAGACGCGTCGCCACTCCGTCGTCATGTACCATATAAATCGCATTCCCCACGAGCAGCTGTGATGGCATCGAGGGAACGCGGCGCCGCACACTCCAGGCAACATGTGTCCCGGTAATATCGCCACGGCCATCGGGACGGATCGCCAGCAACTGGGCCGGGCTAAATCCGGTATTCAGGTACAAGAGTCCCCCCCGAAACATGGGCCGAATGGCCACCGAATGCTGTGGATAACGCAGCTTCCACAAGGCGGCTCCCGTGTTGGGGTTGTACGCCAGCGTGGCCTTGGCAGCTGGGCTGATTAACTGCAATTCGCCGTTGACTTCGATCACAATTGGCGTGCCATAGGCTTTCATGACATCGCCGTTGTCGCTTCCATAATCGATATCGCGATCCACTTTCCAGACGGTTTGCCCCGTGGTTTTGTTGAGCGCCACCACGTATTGGTGATCAAATCCATCGTAGTGCACGATCAACAGATTCTGAAAGAGGATGGGAGATGAACCGGGACGGCGCCAATGATCGCAGGGCAAATCCCGCCGCGACCAGAGTGTGCGACACGTCGCGGTGTCCAGACAGGCAGTCCCGTAACTGCCAAAGTGCACATAAACCCGTCCCGCCTCAATGACGGGAGTCGGTGAAGCGTAGGAATTAAAGTCATTGCCGAAGCGGGGTTTTTCGTTCTCATAGAGCAGCCGGTCGTGCAATGTGCGCCCCGATTCTCGATCCACGCACAATACGGACATGCGTTTTCCATCAGCACTCGCCGTTGTCACCCAGATCTGGTTTTCCCAGACGACCGGGGAGGACCAGCCGCGCCCGTGAATGGCTGTTTTCCACTTCACGTTTTGTTTCTCGCTCCACGTCAGTGGCAACTCTGTCGAGTCCGCATGGCTGTTTGCCGAAGGGCCATGCAACTGCGGCCAATTTCGGGCTCCCCACACGGCTTGCGAAATCAGGCACACCAAACCGCCAACCAATAGAATTCGCATCGAACGCTCCCGAAAGTATGCAGGTTGACAACGCGACCGCGTCAACACCACGTGACAAAACCACGACCAACATACCACAACCGGCATGGATCTGTGACAACCCGGGGCAGGGGTCACCCAGGACGCGTGCCGCCCTCCCCACGGCGGAAACGAGGACCGCTACTGACCAGCGGTCGTAGCAACGGGTGGTGTGGGGTTGGCAGCAGCAGCCTTGTCTGCCGCCTGTTGCGCCACGCGGCGACGGCGGATGCCTAACATCAGCCCCCAGAAACCCAAAAACAGGGCTACGCATACCGCAATCACAAGTCCCTTCAATGCGCGCCAATCGCGATGTCCATTCGGGCCAACGGCGGCACCCCAGGTGTGAAACCCACCCCAAAGGGTGATTCCCAACATGATGATCCAGGTAATACGAGAGGGTCGCAGACGGTCCATAGCACTCACATTCAAAAGGCGGGCAAAGGTCTTCCAGCCCGACACGGCAAACACCAATAACGCCACCGTAGGCTATTTCAATCGGTTGATTGAATAGACGGACCGTGGTCGCAGCGCGTCCCAGATCAGGAAACCTCTCCGGTTAGTTTCTTCAGTTCGGTGAATTCATCGAGCGTCACTGTCGTTCGCGAACCGTCTTCAGCGGACAACACAATCACATCGCTGTAGACCTTGTCATCCCGATTTCGGTCATGATGCAGTCCGTGCCGCCGGCGCTCGGTACGAATCACCGTACCTTGTGTCACCGAAGTCCACTGACGAAAACCGACTTTCACTTCGTGTGTCAGTTCAACGCGATCGCCAGGTTGCAAATGCTCAAAAATCTGTAAATTGTCGCGCGCTACCATAATCGAAACACAAGCTCGCCGAAGGAACGTTACTTTTCACTCTGGAACACGGATANTCTGGAACGCCGGCGGTCCGGCACCACGACGCGGGCCGAGCAAATCAATCGCTGACGGCGACCCAACGCCTCGATCAGTTCACTGTGATCTGTCAGCNGTGATCCCTGAATCGTGCGCTAGGATCGAGTTGGGATCAAGCTGGTATGCAGTGGAAACGGCTGTTTGGACACCCCGTATCGAAACCCTGAGACACCGAAAAGCCACGTTTTTGGTGCGATTGCGAAGGATGACTGCTATCAGCGAGCGATCTCGTGAACCGCAGTCACCGTGGTAGAGATGCCTCCTCGTGGCGTAAACGCCGCAGTCACTCGCATGCTGCGCGGCGAGAGCAACGCAACGAGTTCATCCAAAATGCGGTTGGTGACATGTTCATAGAAAATCCCTTCATTGCGAAATGCCTGCAAATATAGCTTGAGACTCTTTAACTCAACACACATCACGTCCGGTGTGTAGGCAATGGTCAACGTTCCGAAATCCGGCTGGCCCGTCTTGGGACAAACCGACGTAAACTCGGGACAGACGATCTCAATCGTGTAATCGCGATGGGGATGCTGGTTCTCAAAAACCTCAAGAACCGAGGCGTTTGGCGGCTCCATCAAATACTCCTTAGAATGTCTCCTGTTCACCTCTGGGTGCATTCTGGCAAGATAAGGAGACGGGCGACAGTGGTTATCCCGGCCCGACACCCGGCCCCACTCTGAAAATGTTGCTGTGCGTATCGCCGAAATTTACAAATCGATTCAGGGCGAAGGTGTGCTGACCGGCACCACCAGTGGTTTTGTCCGTGTCACCGGTTGTAATCTTCGCTGTTGGTTTTGTGACACCCCCTACACCTCTTGGGACCCGCAAGGAGAAAACTTGGAGGTCTCAGAAGTCCTCCAGCGCGTGCAGGCACTAAAATGCCACCATGTGGTAATTACCGGTGGTGAACCAATGATCTACGCAGACTTGGTGCTACTCTGCGAACATTTGCGGGCCGCGGGCCACCACATCACCCTGGAAACCGCGGGGACCCGTTTCCTGCCACTGCACTGCGATCTAATGTCAATCAGTCCGAAATTGGCGAACTCGATTCCCTCGCTGGAACGCGCTGCGGAATGGCGTGCCCGCCATGAGAAACGGCGCCATTGCCCGACCGTGATGCATCAATTGATCGATACCTACAGCACTTACCAAATCAAATTTGTGATCGACCAGCCAGCCGACTGTGATGAAGTGGTTCATTACCTGGTCAACTACCCTCAAGTTCCGCGAAACCGGATCTTCTTGATGCCCCAGGGAATCGACCAGCCGACCCTCAACGCCAAACGGGAATGGCTCGAACCGTGGTGCCAGCAACAAGGTTATCGCTACTGTCCTCGCAAACACATCGAATGGTTTGGAACCATTCCTGCCAGCTGATGTCCAACGGTGAGGAAACGGCCGCCAACCGGTCGTGACAAGAAATACCCCCACATCACCCGGGTTCCTGCATACGAACCAACCCAGCACACGGTCGCCGTGGAACACAGTGACCGTCAAATACTCTCCGACCCCGGATCCAGGCCTGGCCGTTTTGCTAGAAACCAGATCTTTACCAGGAAACCGATTGGAAATACTCGCATGACCAAAGTCGCCGTCACTGATTTTACGTTCCCCAATCTTGACCTCGAATCCGCCATCCTCGAACCGCTCGGCTGCCAACTGGTGGCCGGTCAGTGCAAAGACGCTGCTTCACTGATTGAACTCACTGCCGACGCGGACCACGTGATCACCCAATTCGCTCCCATCGACGCCGAGGTAATTGCCGCCATGCAGCGGGCAGATGTCATCGTCCGGTATGGAATCGGGGTCGATAACGTCGATTTGGACGCAGCGCGGACGCGCGGTATTCCAGTCTGCAACGTACCGGACTACTGCATCGAAGAAGTCTCCGACCAAACACTCGCGTTCATGCTGGGTTGCACACGGCAGTTGTCTACCAACCACCGGAAAGTCGCCACGGGGGACTGGGGGTTGGGAACGCCTCTGGAACAGATGCGCACCCTCTGTGATCTGGTCGTCGGCGTCGCCGGCTTTGGCCGTATCGGCCGTGCCGTTACTCGCCGACTGGTCGCGTTCGGATGCCGCGTGCAGGTGTTTGATCCGATTGTCAAATCGAATGACATCGAAAGTCTCGGTGCCGTGGCGACCGACTGGGACGCACTCGTTAAGAGCAGCGATGTGCTGACGCTCCACTGTCCCTCGACCGACGAAACCCGTGGGATCATCAATCGGGAAACACTGTCGCAAATGCCACCAGGTGCGATCCTGATCAACGTAGCACGCGGCGATCTGGTCAACACCGACGCGCTCGTCGAAGCCTTACAAACTGGCCATTTGAGTGGCGCAGCTCTGGACGTGTTCGATCCTGAACCTCTTCCAGCAGACCATCCTCTAACTCAACTGGAAAACGTCCTGCTCTCGTCGCACATTGCCTCCGCCAGCGTTAAAGCGGCGCGAAAACTCCGTGAAACGGTTGCTGGCATCGTCGCGGCTCGCGTCCGCGGTGAACGGCTGCCCAACATCGTTAACGGCGTCGATGCATGACGCGGCGTTAAAATCGGGAAAAAAGCCGGCTCGCTAACCCAGTTTCCAGACTTTGATCGAACGGTCGAAACTGGCAGTCGCCAGCCAATTTCCGTCAGCGGAAAAAGCCACACTGTAAACGGTGTTACGGTGCGCACGAATCGTGCGCACGGACTGGGACGTATTAACATCCCACAGCTGCACCACCGAATCATAGCCACCCGAAGCCAGCGTTTTCCCGTCCGGTGAAAACGCCAGCGATTTGACAAAACGCGTGTGTCCGGTCAGCGTCGTGAGTGGTTTCCCCGTGGTCGCATCCCAGAGTTTGACCAAGCGATCCTCACCACCAGACGCCACCAGCGTGCCGGACCCTGGGAGCGCAACACATTCGACTGACCCCGCGTGGGCGCGCACCGATCGCAGCGCTTTACCCGTCGGGACTTCCCACCATTTGAGGGTACTGTCGTCGCTGCCGGAGACCAATATCTGGTCGTCAGCGGAAAAAGCGACCGCTTTCACCGCCCCCGTGTGCCCCGTACCCGGGGCGCCCGCCGTCCCGGCCGACACATCCCAAAACCGAACGAGATTGTCGAACCCACCCGAGGCGGCCAGCGGGGCCGATTTGGCAAGCGCCAAGCAGGTCACATGGTTCTGGTGGCCGCCAGTCAACGTGGCGATCAACGACCCTGTTTGCGAATCCCAGACCTTCAGTGAACGATCGATACTGGCAGAAACCACTTTACTGCCATCACCTGAAAACGCCGCGCTAGAAACGCCATCCACATGGCCTTTCAGACGATGCAGTAGTGCCCCGGACTCCAAGCTCCACAATTTAAGCGTATTGTCCAGACTGGCAGTGACCAGAGTCTGGCCGGCAGGGTCAAACGCAGCCCAGTACACGGCGTTATTGTGTCGGAAGTCGAACCGTGGTTGTTCCATCACAGACAACGTTCCTTCTCACACTACCAGGAAGCGGTGGACCAACGATAACCCTCCCAACAACACGACACGCCCTCAAAACTAAGGAAACTCGAGGTTACGGGCGCTGGCAAAAGTCCGTACCGCAAGCAGGTCAGAGAGCAACAGTCAATGCTACCGCGGCACAGGCGCCAGAAACTAAAACAGTTCGTGAATCGGTTGGTAATGGCTGTGGTCGACCAGGTACTGGGGACGGCCGTTGAGGTCGTTGATGGTCGCCGTGTTGACATCGATCCCCAGGTTACGGTAGAGCGTCGCAAACACATCCTGAAAATGGATCGGACGCTCGGTAGCATATTCACCCAGTCGATTGGTGGCCCCGATCACCTGACCTGTTTGCATGCCGCCCCCAGCGAGCATCGCGCAGGCAACGCGCGGCCAATGATCGCGGCCGCCGTTCTTATTGATCCGCGGCGTACGGCCAAACTCACCCCAGACCAGGACCGATACATCCTGGTCCATGCCCCGCTGCTGAAGATCTTCCAGCAGCGCCGTCAAACCTTGATCCAACATGGGCAAATGGTCGCGTGCATTCTCAAAATTCGTTCCGTGGGGTCGGCCGTGCCAATCCCAACGACCGTAGGCCAATGTGACAACGCGCACACCCGCTTCCACCAGTCGGCGGGCAGCTAGAAAATGTTGGTTGTTCAGCGGCCCCGCATCCCCGTAGCCGGCCGGTTCGTCCGAACCGTAACCGTAACGATCGCGGAGGCGGCGGTCTTCATTTTCCAAATCGAGCGCCGAGGCCAACCGATCCGAAGTCAGGATGCCAAAGGCCTGTTGGTAAAAAGCGTCCAGCCCTTCAATTTCTCCGTTGGCATCGACTTCACGGCGGAGGAGATCGAGTTGGGTCACCAGTTGCTGGCGATCGCCCAATTGTTCCGATGTAATCCCGCTGAGTTGCAAGCTGACCGTCCCGTCGCGATTCGGAGTAAACGGCGCGTGGGCCAACCCGGCATAACCCGCCTGCCCAGGATCGGACCAGGTGCCCGTCCTCATTTTCGGCGACAGACTGATAAAGGGAGGCGTGCCGGCATCCACGGCACCTTGCAATTTGGAAACCGCCGCACCGAGCGCAGGCCAACCACCCGGTGGTTGACGATTCACGTTGCGACCCGTCAGACACTGGAAGGCCGCGTGGCGTCCCTCGCTACCGACGAGCGAACGGATCACCGAGATCCGGTCCATCATTTGCGACAGGCGGGGCAGATGCTCACAGATCTGCGTACCCGCAACATTGGTCGCGATCGGTTGAAATTCACCGCGAATCTCCGCCGGCGCGTCCATTTTCAGATCCACCATGTCCTGATGGGGCGGGCCACCAGAAAGAAAAACCATAATCACCGACTTGTGGGAACGGCCCACTCCTGCGCGGGCTTCGGCCTCCAGGAGCTGCGGGAGCGATAAGCCACCCATTGCCAGGCCGCCAATTTTCAACAACGACCGTCGGGAGATCCGATCACAAAATGCCTGTTTGGCATCGACCACCTTGGGACCAAATACATCTAGCACGGTGATTCGCTCCTTTGCGGTACCCCATCTGTGGTACCGGCCTGGTTGAAACTAGCAATGGGTGAGGATCGTGTAGAACCGCACGCGCTCCGCTATTTTAGCGGAAAAGAAAGGCCAACGCCATAAAAGGTGATGGCGACTTCCGCCAGTGCACCAAATCGAGTAGTACCAGCAAAACCCATCTCCAGAACCGTTCATGGGTACAACTGGCAGACAGAACGACTAAAATGCGCCAGCGATCCAGGCTGGAAACCGTACCAGCTGGCTATTCTCCTCTTATCGGAAGAAGTCGATCATGTTCCGTAACCAACTCTCCTGCTGTTTTCTGGGTTTGGGGGTCCTGTTCGCCATGGCTCGGTTCGCATCCGCAGAAGATTCCTGGGTGGTCTACGAAGGCAAGACAGGGCCGGGCCAGGGAAAACACATCGTCTTTGTCACCGGTGACGATGAATATCGTTCCGAAGAGGGCATGCCCATGCTGGCCAAGATTCTGGCCGTGCGACATGGATTCAAATGCACGGTTTTGTTTGCCATCGACCCTCAGACCAAACACATCACCCCCAGCTATCAAAACAACATCCCCGGGCTCCACACCCTCGATTCCGCCGACTTGATGGTCGTCTTTCTGCGTTTTCGCGAGTTGCCCGATGCGCAGATGAAGCACTTCGTGAAATATACCGATTCGGGAAAACCAATCGTAGGTCTCCGGACTGCCACGCACGCATTCAATTACACCAAGAATCGAGAAAGTCCCTACGCAAACTACAGTTTCAACAGTCGGGGCTGGAGGGGCGGTTTTGGGCAACAAGTCCTGGGAGACACGTGGATCAACCACCACGGACATCATGGTCGGGAAAGCACGCGGGGCATTCTGAACCCGAAATTCAAAACGCACCCGATCTTGACGGGCGTGCGTGACATTTGGGGACCAACCGACGTGTACGGGGTCCGCAACCTTCCCAAAAACGCCCAGGTATTGGTCCATGGGCAGGTCGTGGCCGGCATGCAAGCAGACGATCCCCCCGTCCAAGGCGCCAAGAACGATCCCATGATGCCGCTCGTCTGGACCAAACCACACACCAGCAAAGCGGGCGATCAGGCACGCATTGTCTGTACCACCATGGGAGCCTCGATGGATTTGCAGAGTGCTGGACTGCGCCGTCTGCTGGTCAACGCCTGTTACTGGGGACTCCGCCTGGAAGGCCAGATCAGCCCCTCCAGTAACGTTGATTACGTGGGACCGTATAAGCCAACCCCGTTTGGCTTCGGTAGCTTTACCAAAGGGATCCGGCCGAGCGACCACGAACTCTAAACGCTGGCCGCACTCCTGATGCTGTGGAGGCTCACGTCAGCGCGTTCGTTTTCTTCCTTTGCGTCGTGACCGTGCGCGTCCTGTTCGCGCTCCCCGCGAGGGCTTGCCACTGCCCCGTGGACGACTACCACTTTTCGGGCGTCGGGGGCGTGCAGCGGCCGGCCGACCACCCCCTTCCACCAGCCGAAAATCGAGTTCGCGACGATCGATATCGACATGGACCACGGAGACCTCAACACGGTCACCCAGCCGGAATGCATTGCCTTCCCGATAGCCAACCAGGCTGTACGAATCGGGTTCAAAACGGTAGTGGTCATCCACCAGGGTGCCAATCGGGACCAGGCCTTCGGCGGGTAGCGTTAGCCCCTGCACAAACAAGCCAACTTTCTCAACCCCGGTAATCACACCCGGCAGTGTGCTTCCTATCCGCTGACTAAAGAACTGCAGTAATTTGACTTTGGTGTGTTGCCGTTCGGCCGCTTCGGCGCGTTGTTCACGGTCACTGCAATGGCCTCCCAGTTCAGCGAGTTGGGGGAATGTCCGATCCGGAGTCTGGCCAGCGGCCAACGCGTCGAGTAGCCGGTGTACGACCAGGTCGGGAAACCGTCGAATCGGCGAGGTGAAGTGAGTGTAGTGTCGACTATGCAATGCGTAATGGCCTTCATCTTGCGGTCCGTAGACCGCTTTTTGCATGCTGCGCAATACCGCCATGTTGACCGGGTGTTGCGTCGGTTGTTGCTGGACACTGGCGATCACACGTTTGATCTCAAAGCGACTCTCCAGGCTATCGCATTCGATTCCCAGAGACCGCACGAAACGAGTTAAAGCATGTAGTTTGCGTGGCGTCGGCGGCGGATGGACTCGCCGCAAAAATAACTGTTGGTCATCCGCTAATTGCTCAGCGACCGCCTGATTGGCCACCAGCATGAACTCCTCGATCAACTGGTGACTTGCGGTCTGCTGTAACAGGTGCGCACCCGTCATATTGCCTTGGCGGTCCAGGTCGATCTTGATTTCCGGCAAGGTCAACTCAATCGCGCCTTGTTCCAAACGCCGCCGGCGCAGCCGCATGCCCAGCTCGTGCATCTCGCCGACAAGACGGTGTACAGCGGGCTGGAGGCGGCTGGACCAGGCTGATCGGTCCGCCAAAAAATCGTCGACTTCCTCGTAGGTAAACCGGCGATCGCTGCAAATCGCAGAGCGATGTACCTCGCTGGCCAGCCGAACTCCCTCCGCGTCGAGTTCGACAAAGACCGTGCGCGCGTAGCGCACGCGCTCTGGCTGCAGGCTGGCCAGGTTGTTCGAGATGATCTCGGGCAGCATGGGAACCACCCGATCCGCCAGATAAACACTGGTCCCCCGCAACCGCGCTTCCTGATCCAGGGGGGAATCCACCGGCACAAAATGGGCCACATCCGCGATGTGAATTCCCAATCGCCAATGCCCGTCCGCCAACCGCTCAAGCGAAATCGCGTCATCGAAATCACGGGCATCTGCCGGATCAATGGTCACCACAGTCAGCTGCGTCAAATCGACGCGGTCGCCGATCGCCTCATCAAACCGCTCGGCCTGTTCCCGCGCGGATGCCAACACGGCGTCCGAAAAAGTCTCATCGAGACCAAATTCCCGCAGGATCGACAGCGTTTCAACCCCCGGCGCTCCACGGGCGCCCAGAATTTCGACCACGACGCCCTCGCCCGCTTGCCAGTGGGAGGGAAAACGGACCATTTCGATGACCACCTTATCGCCACTTTGCGCCCCCTTGGCACCCGGATCTCCCACCGGCACTGGATCGGGAAACAGGTTCCCGTCCACGCGCACGTGCGCCGCTCCCTGACGTTCGCGGTAGACACCGACAAAGGTATGGGTCTGACGCTCAAGCACTTCCAGGATGCGCCCCGTTCTGCGGACTTCGCCATGCTGGGTCCGTGTCGTCACCGTCACCCGCACTCTGTCTCCACTGGCCGCATCACCGGAGCGCCGCAGTGGAACGAAGATGTCCGACTCGCGGCTCGCTTCCGGTTGAGCCGTCTGCGGACGGACAAATCCATAGCCTCCCGCAGCGCGGCGGAAAACACCGGTCACCGAAGTGCGCTGTTGCGGCTCGGCTCGCACCGGTAGTACCAGATGATCCGGACCGTAAGCGACTTGCCCTTGCTTGACCAGGCGTTTGAGGACGCGTTTCAGATCGGCGCGGTGGTCCGTGTCCAATCCGAGTTGCTTCAAAATCACGCGCGGTTTGACCGGCTGATAATCGCTAGCCTGAATGTGCGTCACCACGCGCTGCTGTAATTGGGCGCGAAATTCACCCCGGTCCATAAGCTCTCACGAATTCATTCGTGCCATTTCAATACCAGCGAACGTTGCCAGATCACCACGGGACCCAGCGATTCCGGGCGGTCCTGTTTCCAGCGTCCGCCAGGAGAGATAGGCTCTATTATCCACACACTTCAACCTGCGACGAGGACCCGTTGATGTTTACCGGAAAACTGCTCGCCATCGGCATCACGCCGACCGGCAGTCAGCCCATGGAAGCCCGGCAGCAGGTCGCCGCCATCACCGGCCAGGGACTCGAGGGTGATCGCTATGCGACGGGGCAAGGTACTTTTCAAAAAGGGCCTGCCCAACCACTTGAACAGGTCACCTTGATTGAACAGGAAGCGCTCCAAGCCGCGGCCCGCGATTACTCGATCACGATCACGCACCTCGACACACGACGCAACCTGCTGACGGAAAACGTGCCGCTGAATCACCTCGTCGGCAAAGCATTTTGTATCGGAGAGGTGATTCTTTGCGGCATCGAATTGTGCGAACCGTGCGGCCACTTGGAAAATTTGACGTACCCACAAATCAAACAGTCGTTGCTACACCGTGGCGGACTCCGTGCGGAAGTTGTCCAGGGTGGTCAACTGCAGGTCGGCGACGTGATTCGCCCGCCCGCCGCGGAGCAGGCCTGAGACGCTGCCAGCCGCGTTCGGCGTGGCTTCAGGAACTGGCCGAAAAAGGTGGCGGCACCAAGTCAAAATGATCGTGCTGCGAGGTACCTCGCAGCAAGATCGGCCGCCACTTCCAATCGGTACCGAGTGGACCGGACCCCAGTGGCCGCACGTGTGCCGGAATGTAACGCACCGCCACACCACACCTCCGGCGTGGGGACCGGTTGGGGAGCGAACCATGCACCACCGTTCCCTCGTGCAAGGAAATTTCACCCGCCCGCAACACGCAATCAATGGCCCGCGATTCGTCCTGCGGGGTGACCGCCACTTCCTGATTGACACTCAACAGGTTTCCCGCCCGGTCAGAACGCCCGTGCTCTAACAGCTGCTGCGGGTGCCGACCCGGGATCACGCGCATGCACCCGTTTTCCAGGTCGCTATCGTCAATGGCATACCACGCGGTCACCTCCTCGAGCGGTTCCAGGCCCCAGTACGTCAGATCCTGATGCCAGGCCACGAAATGGTCCTTGGGTCCGTACTTGCAGAACACATGCGTCGATAACAACAACAGGTGCTCGCCGTAGAGTGAGGCCACACTATCCAGAATGGCCGGATGGCTGGCAATCTCCCAAATAAAGGATTGGTCAAAGTGCCGGTCGAAAAGTCGATTCTGAGCGCGCTGTGCGCCTTCCGCGGACTCCAGTCGATCAAACTCACGGCGGTAATAGTCAACCTCGTGGGACGAGGCAACCGCAATGGGCGTGGCAACACCCGTTTGCTGATATTCGCTTACCTGGTCTGGCGACAAGGGCATGACAAGGGCCTTCACAACAGGGGCATTCGGTAGACGCAGTCTCCGGTACACACACCGGCGTCAGGAACACAGGCATCAGGTCCAACCCGCCAATCCAAGACCTGTGCGTCCAGCATGCGCCGTATCACAGCCGTTGGCCAGGCCACACCGGCGCACCACACCATAGCAGTTTTCGCGCCCGCGGACCGGGCACGCGCCCCGCGAATCCCGTACCACAGCCGTGCCCACCCGCGTGCTGTGCTCTAGGATGACGCTCTAGGGCGACGCTCTAGGGCGACGAGGTACGCCAGGGAACCGGGTATTCCATGTGGCGGGCTGCCTGTTCGGCCGCCTGTCGACCCAGCCATTTCCGCACGCCGTAGAGCGACGCATCGAGACCCGCGGCGATCCCCGCTGCGACGATGATCTTGCCGTTGTCGATAAATCGCTCGCCGGCGACAATCGTCGCGGCCGGTGCCAATTCGCGGAGGGCCTCCAATGACGTGTGGTGAGTCGTAACACGGAGACCATCCAACACACCCACAGAAGCCAACAGCAGAGATCCTGTACAAACCGAAATCACCAGTTCCGCGTTCTCGACGGCTACTGGCAACCAGGTTGATAAGCGCTGATTTTCCAACTGCTGTCGAGTTCCTTTGCCGCCAGGAATCACCAGCACTCGCGGGGCCAGGCAATCGTCGTACGGCAAGTCAGGCAGCACGCGCAACCCATTGTGGGTGGTCACGACGTCGGTTCGTTCGCTCACGGTCAGCACCCCAAACGAGGGCTCTACGTAACGGGCAGCGACACTAAAGACCTCGATGGGACCGGCGAAATCGAGCAGTTCGACTCCGTCAAAGAGCAATACACAGACCCCACCACTTGCAGGCATGATCGGCTCTTCTTGATTTTTCGCACCGGGTCGTTGGTCAAGCCCGTCCGCTAGCATCCGCTGTGACAGCATGCCAGCCGTGGCGACATCCCCGGGAACGGATTACCACCCTGAGCGCGGCGGCTGCCGCGAGCACGGACCGCTGGGAATCCAATCTACCGAAGTACCAGAGGTGGGAGTCGAACCCACACGCCCTTGCGGGCACGGGATTTTGAATCCCGCGCGTCTGCCAATTCCGCCACTCTGGCTTGGACTGGCCGCGACCTTCGCGGTCATGGCGCCGTTCGCAGGCAGCGACCTGCGGCGGCAGCGGCGCCGAGGCCGCACAGCACACAACTTCTGGCAAATCCGGCCCCTTGTCAACCGCCAGGGCCCACCAATTCCCTGAAGCTGACCGCTCCCCGACAGTGACCGCTAAAGTTCTCCCCACTCCGGATCCGATGGAGTGGCGAGAGGCCGGTTCCCGATCGCGGCCCCCATTCCACCTCCTACAACTGATGCCTCGGTCCGCATGTCCACCCGCAAGTCCAGCCCTGTACCCAGCGTCGGCTTCCTCACCGTCGTGGACAGCGGTGGCGGTTCGTTCCTGGGTGGCTACCTGGTCTTGAACGCCAGTGGACGACCCTTGGAGTTCCAATGCACCGCTCCGGTCAAAGCGAACCGAGCCCAGGAAATCCTCTATGGACCGACTTTACACCCCTACCTGTGGGGTGAACAAATCGGCGGCGCGCTGATCTCCAAGTCACGGACGCGCCCGTTGTTTGTCTGTACCGACCAGCTCCACACACTCGCGGTACGGTCGGCCGTCGATCTTCCAGTGATTCAGGTTCTGCCAGCATCCCCACCGCCGAGCGGACCGACGTCAGAGCGCAAACTGACCACCACACCGAGTTCCGAGTCCGCGGCGCAACTGATTTTGGGCCGTTATTCCTGTGCCCTGTCGCGGAGCCACCTGAACGACCGTGTCCCTGTTGAACGGGCCTGGAAAACGCACCTGGACGATTTGCACCTGAGAGAACCTTTTGAGCGCATCCGAGAGGCCATTACCGAAGCCCAGCGAACCGCTGCCGGACCTGCTTCCGGAGCAGCTGCTTAGGGCACCACACGCGCCCGCGGCGACGCAACCCGCTTGCCAAGTGACCGATCTGTCGCTGCGGACTGAGCTGTTTCCCACGGGTTGGCAAACGGCGCTAGCGCGGGCACCGCGGATCGTCTTGAAACCGTTGCCGCTACAACGCTCTTTGCCAGCAACGATCAACATCCCACTTCGACAGGCCGCCATCCGCACCTTTGGATTCAGTTTTCCGGAACTTCCCGCAGCCGACCTGGGACTGCTCGCTCCGCGACCCACACGATCCCCGCAGCGCGGCGCGGACCAGGGGAAGTCCCCAGCGGCCAAACAAACAACACGCATCAAGCCACCACAGGACATCATCAAGCTGCAAGATCGATTGTATTATGTCCTCCAACCGCCACTCGAATCCCTGACCGGCGAGCTCCGTTTCCCGTTCCAGCCTTTTCCCTACCAGCTCGCAGGTATCGCCTTTTTGTTTCCCAGGCACGCCGCAATCCTGGCGGACGAAATGGGATTGGGAAAAACGATGCAAGCGATTACCGCGATTCGCCTGCTGCTTCACGCGCGCGAAGTGCGACGCGTGCTACTGATTTGCCCTAAACCATTGGTCACCAACTGGAAGCGTGAATTTCAACTTTGGGCACCAGAAATCCCCATCGGCGTCATTGAAGGAAATCAAGCGCGCCGAAACTGGCAATGGCGACAACCGGCCACCCCGGTGCTGCTGGCCAACTACGAGTTGCTTGTCCGAGACCAGCAAATTGCCGTCAACGACGGTCTGCATTTCGATCTCGTCCTGCTCGATGAAGCCCAGCGCATCAAGAACCGCAACAGCGCCACCAGCCAGGTGACGCGGGCCATTCGCCGCACGCGCAGTTGGGCGCTCACCGGCACACCCGTAGAGAACAGTCCCGAGGATCTGGTAGGTATTTTCGAATTTCTCTCACCCGGGCACCTCTCGAGCAACATGCAGGCCCGCCGTATGGGCCTGGCAGCCCGCGACTACATCTTGCGACGGCGCAAAGAGGAGGTCCTGACCGATCTGCCCCCCAAAATGTTCCGCGACGCCGAGTTAGATCTGACACCCGAACAGTGGATTTCTTATCGCGAAGCAGAAGAACACGGAGTGGTACGTTTGACCGAGATGGGTGACGAACTGACCATTCAGCACGTTTTCGAACTGGTGTTGCGGCTGAAACAAATCTGTAACTTTGATCCCGCCGGGGGCAGCAGCAGCAAGCTGGAAAGACTCCGCGCCGATCTCGAAGAAGTCATTGCCAGCGACCAAAAAGCAATCGTATTCAGTCAATGGGTCGATTCTCTCAAGCGGATTCGCGCGGCCCTGCAACCACTACCGGTTCTTGAATACCACGGGAAAATTCCCGCCCGCAAACGGGACCGGGTGATCGATCAGTTTCGCAACGACCCGTCGTGTCACCTGATGTTGATGAGCTACGGTGCCGGAAGTGTCGGCCTGAATCTGCAATTTTGCCGCTACGTGTTCCTATTTGACCGCTGGTGGAATCCGGCGGTCGAAGATCAGGCAATCAACCGCGCCCATCGCATCGGCGCCAGTGGCCCGGTAACCGTCACTCGCATGATCACCATTAACACCATCGAAGAACACATCGATCAGGTGTTACAGGAAAAGCGCGAGCTATTTGAGACGATTTTCTCGGTCGCCGGCACACCCGCCAGCGCGGGTCTCAATCAGGACGAAATTTTCGGTCTATTCAATCTGCGAATGCCCCCGCGCAAGCCCCGCGCGGCGGCCTAGGTAATCGGTTTCACAACGCCCACCCTCCGTTCCGCCCCGCGGCCCCGGTACCCGGTCTCCCGGCGGTTGCCGATCGCCTACAATGCTGGCTGTTGCTGAGCCGGCACGAAACCGGTTCCACCGTTCGACCAGAACCCTCTGGAGGTGATCTCGTGACCGATGAACGCGATGTTTCCCGGCGGCGCGTCCTGCAAGCAGGAGCAGGGACTGCGGTCGGCGGTTTACTCACCACCTCAACCTCTGTGGCACAAGGGCCAGCCGACGTGCATAGCGACATCTACGCGGAATTGGGGGTCGAGACCCTGATCAACGCCGCCGGTACGATTACCACCATGGGCGGCTCACTGATGCCACCCGAAGTGCGGGCCGCCTGGCAGTCCGCTTCCCAACATTTCGTCAACTTACTCGACTTGCAGGAGCGGGTGGGTCAGGAAATCGCCCAACTCCTGAATGTGGAAAGCGCCCTGGTCACGACAGGCGCCGCCGGCGGCATTCTGGTGGGCACCGCGGCCGCACTGACATGGAAAGACCCACAGCGTGTGGGAGAATTACCCCTGCACCCCGATCGCGGCAGCGAAGTCATCCGACAAAAGAGTCATCGCGCCTGTTACGATCATCTGGTGCAAGCATGCGGTGTGCGGCTGGTCGATGTGGAAACCCGCGCAGATCTGGAACGTGCAATCAATGAACGCACCGCGCTGATGTTCTCCTACAACGTCAACGAGGAAGCGGGCCAAATTGGCCGCACCGAGTGGATCCAGGTCGCCCGCAGTCGCAACATTCCCACGCTGCTCGACGCGGCGGCGGACACGCCTCCCTTGGAGCGACTTTCCGAATACAACCGCATGGGATTTGACCTGGTCGTTTTCAGCGGCGGCAAGGCAATTCGCGGACCCCAGGGCGCGGGCCTGCTGCTCGGCCGGCGCGAGCTGATCGACGCGGCCAAACGGAACACCGCTCCCTATTGCAGCAATATTGGCCGTGGTATGAAAGTCAGTAAAGAGGATATGGTCGCGATGTGGGCCGCCGTCAAACGGTTTGTCCACCTCGACCACGACGCCGAGTGGCAATCGTGGCTGGCGCGCATCGAGACCATCGCCAGCGCCGTCAGCGATCTGCCCTCCCTGACCAGCAAAACAATTGTCCCGCCAATTGCCAACGCGGTACCTCACCTGTTGGTCGACTGGGATCGTGAGCAGATTGCCGTCACTCCCCAGCAGGTCGGCCAGCGCCTGGCCGCCGGCAAACCGCCAATCCGCACTGCCCGCGTGCATGGAACGGGTAGCGAAGGGTTTCTGATTTCGGTCTTCATGCTGGAACCCGGTGAAGATCAAATCGTAGCCCAGCGTCTCCGCGAGGCGCTCACCGCTCAGGCCGACTGAAGATCAGGCCTTGCCACCTAGCGGGTACCCGCCCGCGACGTTTCCCTGGGCCCCGCGCAGCAGTAGTTGGCTTGAATTGAGTTCCCATCTCGATTGGGTGTACACTGGACCCGGGATAAAACCGCTCCCCAGCCAGGGCTGGCCCCCTGCCGCGACCCGCTCCGCGTGTCCTCTGTCCGGATGAACTCGCTCATGAAACACAGATGTTCGCTCCCTACGTTCTCCCGGTGTCTCGCACTCGCCGTATGGTTGCTGTTCTGGCAAAGTGGTCACGGTCAGCTCCCCAACCCGGTACTCGGCACCGTCACTCCGGCCGGCGGCAGCGCTGGTAGCTCCCTGACAATCACCGTCAAAGGGAGCGGTCTGGAGGGCCTTCGCGCGCTCCGCTGTACAGCTCCGGGCGTTCAATTCGAGCCGTTGGGAGATGGCAAGTTCCGCGCTACGATTCCAGCCGCAACACCGCCGGGTTTATACGACCTGCGGGCGGTCGGACAGCACGGCCTGAGTTCGGCGCGCATTTTCCAGATCAGCCACCGGACCGAACAACACGAGCTGGAGCCCAACGACTTACCTGCCAAGGCCAGTGCCGTAATGACGGGTAGCGTGGTCAATGGTGTCATCGGGGCCGGTGGAGACCAGGACTACTTTCAGTTTGCCGCAACCAGAGGCCAGCGGATTGTGCTGGAATGCTGGGCGCAAAGAATCGATTCGACGTTACACCCGGTACTGGAACTCTTCGATACCAACGGCAAGCAGCTGGTCGCCAGCCGCTCACACGTCGGCATCGATGCAGTGATTGATTTCCACGTGCCGCAGGATGGAAGTTACCTGGCCCGCGTTCACGACGTGGTTTTCTCCGGGAGTGCCAACCACTTTTACCGACTGGACATCGATCACGGCCCGCGGGTCGCGGTCGCCGTGCCGGCGGTGATTGAAGCCGGCAAAGCTGCCTCCGTCCGCCTGCTGGGTTGGAACCTGAATGACGCCACCACCAACGACACCACAGAGAACCGAGCCACAGCCAGCACAGCGCTCGATCAACGGGTCGTCGAAATTCCCCCCACCCTGGCGCAAAGTCAATGGCCGCTGCCCCTCGGCTTCATCGCCGCGCAAACCGGCGTAGAAGGCTTCGCCTACCAGCTGCCCGGCGCACACGCCCCGGTGTTTATCGGAATCAGCGAGGTTCCGGTCATCGTCAGCCAGGGGGCCAATCACTCCGCCCAGAGCAGTCAATCGGTCGAGTATCCCTGTGAGGTCACTGGCCAGCTTTCCCAAGGGGACGAGCGACACTGGTATCGTTTCACTGCCCGCCGGGGCGAAGTTCTATATTTTGAAGGTCTGGGACAACGGATCGGCTCTCCGGTCGATTTGGCGATTGGTGTGTTGGACGCGGAAAACCAAAATGTGTTGTTTCAATGCCACGATGAGAGCCGCAACGTGGGTGGCAAGACACTCCCGACCAATCACCACGATCCCTCGGGACGCTGGGTCGTGCCGGCCGACGGAGAATTCCTGCTGGTGGTACGCAACCTGACCGGAGGTACCCGCGTCGATCCCCGCCGCGTGTACCGTGTAAGTCTGCGTCGGGAAGAACCGCGCCTGGACCTGGCGGTGATTCCCCACAATGGAGGCCCCGCTGGTTTGAATGTGCACCGTGGCGGTCGCTCGATGCTGGATGTGGTCGCCTTCCGGCGGCGCGGACTCACCGGTTCGATCCGCATCGCAGCGCGTGATCTGCCCAACGGCGTCTCCTGCCCCGACGTTTGGCTGGGCCCGGGAATCGAGCGCGGCCAGGTGGTCGTCTCCGCCGATGAGACGGCCGAACCGTACATCGGAGCACTCCACCTGGAGGGCTTTGAAGCTAGCGGTCCACCCCGCCCTGCGCGCGGCGGCGTGGTGGTGCGTGGAGGCACTCCCAATGGCTGGAGTCGCCTGACCGCCGAGCTTCCCCTGGCGGTCGTCGGTGAAGCGCCACTGCGCATTACCGCCAACGGCCATGAAACCCGCAAACACCATCTTTACGGAGAACTCCGCGTACGGCATTCGCCGGGCGGAATTCTCGATGTGGCAGTTCACGTGGAGCGCCGCGACCCCAGCCATCGGGCCGATGTGCAGTTGATCGGTATCGGTGTCCCCGGCCAGATCGCCAACCAAACAGCCACCATTGCGGCCAATCGCGACAAAGGCTATCTCAGCTTTTACCTACCTCCGACCCTGCCCGTGGGACAGTACACACTGGGAATTCAAGCCACCACAACCGTACCTACCGGCGCAGACAAGAAAACGCAGTCGGTCACCGTCTACAGTAACGCGGTGAATTTCGAGGTCCACCGGCCGGCGTTTCAAGTCGCGCTTGATCCGTACGCGCCGCGGGCCATCAAACGGGGTGAGGTGATCCAAGTCAAATACACCGTCCGCCGAATCAACGGGTTCATCAACAAAATCCACACCGAACTGGCAACCGCCCGCGATGTCACCAGCGTGGGTGGCCTGCTCTGCCGCGGCGTGACGTTTGTCGGGCAAACCGAATCGGGAGTGCTGCAGATTGTCGCGAACTCGGACGCGCCGCTAGGACCGATCTCTTTTCTGCGCTGCTACGCAGTCGGGGTCGTGGAAGATGAGGCCATCTACCACGGCAGTTGTTTCCTGCCGCTGAAAGTCGTCGAGTGACCGAGTGTGCCGCCCCAGGTTTCCGCTAGACCGGGCCCTGTGCCGTTAGCGCAGCGGCGATTTTCCCAGTTGTCGACGCAATAAGCCAATTTGGCCGGCGTGCAACATCTCGTGATGGGAGCAAAACCAAAGGGCTCCCCATTTATCGGCGGAAACCGCGTAGGGTTCGTCGATCGCTTCGGCCAGGACTTCCTGGGTGTACGTCGGCAACTCGATGAGCGCTTGGGCGTGCACGCGTTGAAACACGTCACGCACCTCCTGGACGGGCAGCTGGCCGTCCAGTGACGGGGTCGTGCCACGGCTAAAACGCTTGCGGAACCGTGATGACATCAGTTCCAAGTCGATTTCGCGGCGCCCGCGAATACGAAACAAACACAAGCCGTACTGGGCCATGGCCAGATGGCCCACCTGCCAGGCAATGTGGGTAGCTGCGCCGCCAGGTTGCGTCAGCCACTCCTCGTCCGTCAGATCGGCCAGCAGACTCTCGGTGTACCGCCGAGCAAATTCGATCTGTCCAATCGCCATTTCCAGCCGGCCGCCGTGATCCATCCCCGCCCCTCCCGGTTGTCGGGTTCCCTGTTTCCCTCCATGATAGGAGCCAGTAGACGTCCGGGCTAGAACGACCTGGGAACCGCCCTAGCGCCACCAACAACGGTACAGCGCTGTCCGCGACGCCCTCCCGGTCCCACGGCTTCGCGAACCTGCTGGCTCCCTGTTTTCCTGTTTGCAGTGGCGAACGTATGTCTGAATCAATTCTGAAGATTACTGGTGGCTATGTGTACGACCCGGCCAACGGCCTGGACGGTCAAGTGCACGACATCTGGATCCAGGATGGCAAGGTGATCGAACCGCCCACCGATCCGCAGATCGAGCCTAGCCACATCCTGAACGCGGCCGGGCTGGTCGTGATGCCCGGTGGGATCGATATGCACTGCCATATCGCGGGCCCTAAAGTCAATGTAGCCCGTAAGATGCGACCCGAGGAAAAACGGGTTGCCGAGCCCATTCGTCGCACCGACATCACCCATAGTGGCACGATGGGAAGTGTCCCCAGTACGTTCGCCACGGGCTACAAATACGCAGGCCTGGGATACACCACGGCCTTCGATGCGGCGGTTCCCCCCCTCTCGGCGCGGCACGCTCATGAAGAGTTCGCCGACACCCCTTGCCTCGACAAGGGCTTCTACGTCCTGATGGGTAACAACCACTACGTGATGAAGGCCATCCAGGAAAACGAACCGGAACGTCTCAAGGCGTTTGTCGGCTGGCTGCTGGGTGCGGCCAAAGGCTATGCGACCAAGCTGGTCAATCCCGGTGGCGTTGAAGTCTGGAAGCAACAACAGGCAGGAAACGTCAATCGGATCGATCAGGTAGTCGACTTTTTTAACGTCACGCCGCG
>PAQH01000020.1 GCA_002709225.1 Planctomycetaceae bacterium | reverse complement strand
CTCAGAAAAATCGTCGGGTGTGATCGGACGTGGTAGTTCCATGTCGTAATAGAATTCGTTTTCAATTGATGGTCCAATGGCTAGTTTGACGTTTTCTTCACTGAACATCAGTTGAACTGCGTGAGCCATGATGTGAGCGGTGGAGTGGCGGATTCGGTACAGGTAGTCGTGATGAGACTCTGTCTTTTGTGATCCCTGCATAAAGTATATTTACCCTACTTTAGCCTTTAACTTTAGTTGAATTTAGAAGGCAATAAAAAAAGAGCCGCCGAAGCGACCCTTTTGGAAAGGGATGTCAAATGTGATGGGCGGTACGGGATTCGAACCTGTGACCCCTTGCGTGTCGAGCAAGTACTCTAACCAACTGAGCTAACCGCCCAAAGGGTGTACCTCTATGAAACGAAGGCGGCGGTCGGAATTGAACCGACGCATAGAAGTTTTGCAGACTTCCGCCTTACCACTTGGCTACGCCGCCAAAAAGCGGAAGACGAGATTCGAACTCGCGACCTCCACCTTGGCAAGGTGGAGCTCTACCACTGAGCTACTTCCGCGAAAGGTGAACCCGAGTATACCAACCCATAGGAGTTATTGTCAATCAAAATTCATATAAGCCTAAGCCAACCAAAAAGAGAAAAATTGAAAAAAATATCATATTTGTGGCCAATTTCCTTAGGTTGGGTTTAACGACTGAAGGTATAGATGAAATCCGTATTTACTTATAGGTAGGCCCGTAGCACGGACGGTATATTTACTGATCTTTGCTCATGTAATGTTTTTACCGTTAGTGTTCTTTCCAGTTTTGATACCCAAGCGCAATTTCGAGATTTCTTCATTGAAGATTTACGACGTTTCATAACCTCATTATTCATTTTATCTTAATAATCCGGCAATCTTTTAATTCTCTTACCATTCTTATAATTCCTGTTTATTAGATTGATTCGTTAGCTTTTGATTAATGTTTTTACTAATATCATCCCACCCGAAATACCACTTCTTGATGCTTGTCCCATAACTTTACCGAATGCTAATTTCTCCTTAAGCAATTTGCCTTAAAACGTGAAGCAGGATTTCTAAGCAACTATGTCACCATTATCGTTCGATAAGAATCTCATTGCTCGCAATAGTACAAAAAAAGCTGTATGACGACCTGTCAGCTTCTTAGGACCATCTAATAAGAATTTATCTCTCGTTGGCTAAAAGCACAAGTTATACTTTTAAAAACAGTGAACATGAATAAACCTTTTCGGGGGTAGAGTTGCTTCACATTACGTGTCTTTTTTTATTCGATTTCAGCCATTTGGCACGTCTCTGCTCAACCTGACAGATCGTGTTCCAGATTACAAAAAAACTTTTATGCTTTCATTGTTAAACTAATAATCAATCATAGCTTAAAATTCCGCCATGAACATTTTTATCACTTAATTTTTTTTCATCTATTTTTTGATTTCCTTTCAGGTGTTTTTGAACAGAATCTTCTTGATTATACTGCAAGCAACTAGTTTTCCATTCTTCGATCAATGATTGTGTTAGTCAAAAACTATTCTGTAGGCCCGCAATAAATTTGATTACTTAATCACCAAATCGTTTAATCCTTTTCAATCACACGCATTTACAGGATGTTGTTGGTGATTCAAATCGGTGTTATACTAGCAGGAGTTATAAACGATGTTGCAGCGAGCTCAGAATGATGAGTATTCACGAATCCATTGAGGGGAAATTTGTTGCCGCAGTGGTGTGTCAGCGTGCTGGCAACCTTCGAGATGCAATATCCATTTATCGAGAAATACTCTCCGCAGAACCGAATCATGAAGGATCGATTGGGAATTTAGCCATAGTTGCAAAAGAACAAGGTAATTATGATCAGGCGGCTAAATTGTTACAAAAATTGATCCAGCTCAACCCGAAAGACTCAAATGCCCATAACACACTGGGTAATGTCTATCATGAGCAAGGAAATATGAAGAACGCAATCAGGTGCTACAAGAAAGCAGTTGAACTCAATTGCGACTTTACGTCAGCCTACATCAACTTAGGTGTTGCTTATCAAAATATCGGAAACACACGCCAATCCATATTTCACCTTCAAAATGGGCTTAAATCTAATGCTGAATCAGCCGACATAAACTTTTGTTTGGCTAATGTGTATAGTCAGTCAGCTGACTACGAATCAGCAATATCTCATTACTATAAAGTCCTTCAGATACAACCTCATAATTCCAAGTTACATTCTAATTTAGCTCTATGTTTAAAGGCTTTACACAAGAATGATCTTGCTCTTGACCACCTGAAAAAGGCTATTGATCTTGACCCTTACTCAGCAAATGCCCACTATAACCTAGGTAGTCTTCATCAAGAGGTCGGGTACTATAGGAAAGCCGTTGAACATTATAAATCTGCTATCAAAATAGATCCTAATTTCGCTCAACCTCATATCAATTTGGCCAAAATTTTCAGTGACTTAGGGCACGAAGATGAAGCTCTCACGTATTTGAATAGAGCGGTACTTCTTTCGCCTAAAGATGAAGATGTATATTACAACTTAGGTAATCTTTTCGCCAAACGGTTGGATTACAAAAAATCCAACAATTTTTATCAAATTTCTATTCAACTGGGATCAAAGAAAGCTGTCAGCAACTACTTGCTAAACCTACATTATTCCGAAAAGATCGACAGGCAGTTCGCTTTTGATGAACACAAGCTTCAAGCGAAAAAAATACATGCCGATTCCTCCTTTGAAAAATCTGTGCTAAGCAACCCATTAGCTACCCTTTCAAATGATAATAAAATCCGAGTTGGTTATCTCTCTTCTGACTTTCGGGAACACAGTGTGTCATATTTCCTTGAGCCAGTAATTGAGCATCATGACTACAAAAGTTTTGACATCTTCTGCTTTCATAATTCTGATGTAGAAGATGGAGTGACTGATCGGATTAAAATGCGGCCTACTAATTTCATTTCCATTCATGGAATGTCTGATTCTATGGCTTTTGACCAAATCAAACGATGTAATTTACACATCTTAATAGACCTAAATGGGCATACTGAAGGTAATCGGCTTGAAATTGTTCGCTCAGGTTTAGCTCGCAAGATTTTATCTTGGATTGGTTATCCCAACACAACAGGGCTAGAGAGTTTTGATTATAAAATAACCGATAGTTATTGCGACCCACCGATAGTTTCTGACCAATTTTATGTGGAAAGTCTACTTCACCTAGATGGTTTCTTTTTGGTTTATCGACCACCATCCCACTTGCCCAAAATTCAGGTTAGTCCATATCTTAGTAACGGTTATTTGACTTTTGGTTCTTTCAATAATTTTAAAAAAATTAACCCGTCTCTTGTTCATACTTGGTCACACGTACTCAAAACATTCCCGAAATCCAACCTAATTTTAAAGAATAGTGGTAGGCCTAATTCTTGGCAAAAAAAGTTTTTGTTCCGATCCTTCGAGACAGCTGATATTGACAGTTCCCGCGTTAAAATATTTGAAAGAATGGAAGATAGCAAGCAACACCTGAACCTGTATAACCTGATTGATATGACTCTTGATACTCATCCATACAGCGGAACAACAACAACTTTCGAATCCCTGATCATGGGTGTCCCAGTATTTACTCTAACTGGCCAGGCACACGTTTCGCGTGTAACTGGATCTATATTGCACAGTCTAGGGCTGAATCAATTTATTGCAGATAGTAAAAAAGACTACATACCGAAATTAGAAAGTTTGACGAGAGATAAGCAGCATTTCGATAAAGGTTACCGTAAACGACTATTGGAGTCCGATCTTTGCGATGGCCTCTTGTTTACCAAAAAATTGGAAGCGCAACTTAAGAGCCTGATACAGGAAAAACCTTAACGAGCTTAATCTGCCTTATGGTATCAGCAAAAACTTCTCTTAGTCAGGCATTTTAGTTTAGTGTTGATTTTTATAAGATCAGAAACTTGAATTGGTGGAAAAGTTATACAGAGGTATATTAAAACTGGATCCTAATTATTTCAGTAATATACGCAATATGGACCGCCTATTAGCGATACAATGTGAGGTGCCTTAACTAGCTAAAAAGTTGTTGTTTCAGATACATGAAGTTCACTCTGGGGAATTACAATCTGGTTTTTGGTTTCGCTTGCCAAGAATTAGGTGAATTCTCGGCAAGCAATCATTTATTATAAAAACCTTTCGGATAAAATCTCAGCCAATCATAAATTCGCCATCAAATAGGTGTCCGTATTTGTCATCAGCAAAACGAACAAGTTCTAGCTATTTTCAATTATAAGAAGGCTCTTTCTATCAATCTTCGTTGATGCATGGCCCACAATCGTTTGGGATTATCCGCAAAGAACAGCGTGACTTTCGGGAAACCGCAGCTTGTTATTAAATAACCTTAGGTCGTGAATCTCAAAACTTTAATATTACTCCACAATATGGTTAGTCATAGATAAAGCATTATAGGATGAAGGTAAAAAACAAACTCGTCAAAAAAATTCAGAATTCGAAGCCTTAATAACGAGAGCCTGCGGTTTGGTGCTTTCTATTGAAAAAGTATAATTAGGAGGTAGAACTGCTGCAAAAAAGACATGAACTCCTTTTCTCATCTGAAACTTTTAAAATTCTTTTTTATACGGCTTTGTTTTTTGCCAAATCTTACAAAGATAGATTAGTGCCTTAGGTATGTACAGTCAGAAGAGGTAGGATGAAACCAGCCTTCATTATTAGGGCAGTGATCAGGAGCAAGTCTTACCGAAGGAATGATTGCTTGTAGGTTACTAAAAACCCTCTCTGCAGAAGAAACCAATAATTTTCATGCGTCAATTTTTGGAATTAAGTCTTTCTATCAAACGCTTTCCAGAAAAATCTTTGATCGACTTATATGTTCAAAATTTCCCTTTTCATCTGATGTGTCTGTGTGAAGGAAAAGGTTTAGCTAAGGCAATCACTAATTTAAATTTAACTTTTATTGATAAGGTTTTGGGAAACATCTTCTCTGTTGGTCTAATTAAGTCTATCTTCCCCAGGGTGAAAGTGATGAATTGTCAAAGTATTTCCACGACCTCTACTGTTTCTATCCTACGAAAACAATTTAGCTTATGTGTATTTGGGTACGTAGGCTAAAAGACATTCTAGCCTATTTTGATATCTACTTTTCATGTACAAAATATGGAGTCAATGGTTTTCTAGCTTCGTCTATTCTCTCGAATATGAACAACTAACTAACAGGTAACCCCGAGCTTGAGCCGAAATGACTGTTCGTTTTTTTTGATTTGCTGGACAACGAGCAGTACTCAAAGTTAGGGGAGACACATATGCCAATGCGGTTGACAAATACCACGTGTATCAACAGATTTTTGCACGATTTTCGAATCAATTCTCATGGTTGGTGAATCTATGAAGCAATATTCTTCTGTTGACCAAGCCTTTGCTGCAGCATTAGAATATCACCAAAATGGTAACCTTTATGAGGCTCAAACTATCTATCATCATATTCTACAAATAGAACCCACGCATTATCAATCGATTGGTAACTTGGGCCTCCTTAGCATTCAGCTTGATAAAATTTATCAAGCTAGAGAGTATTTGATTCGTGCGACTACAGTAAACCCTGACTATCAAGAGGCTTATACTAATCTAGGCAACCTATATTTTCAACAATCTGAATTTGAATTAGCCATAAACGCTTATCAAAATGCCGTTCGTATTTCCCCTGATGATGAAGAAGTTTGGGCTAATTTGGGTAATGCTTTTCTAAAGGAAAAACGAGATAAGGAAGCCGTAAAAAGCTACAAAAAAGCTCTAAAATTAAACCCCAATCGACCTGACTTATACGATTTTCTAGGGGATTGTTACTACATCTTAGAACAATATAAAACAGCTATTGTATCTTATCGGAATGTTCTGAAAATAGATAAAACTAATGCGACCTGTTACTATAAACTCGGCCAGGCTTATCAACAAATAGGCCAGTATCGACACAGCATTGATTGCTATAAAAGATCACTTTCGCTTCAACCGGAGAATGCAGAAGTTAATTGCCAGTTGGGGACTGTACTTTTGTTGACAGGGGATTACAAAAATGGATGGCTGAAATATGAGTGGCGTCGAAAAATCAATAAATACAAAAGAAACATTGTTCAACCAGCTTGGGTGGGAGGCGATTGCAGAGGCAAAACTCTGTTGGTTTATGCCGAGCAAGGGTTGGGAGATACGATTCAATTTTCGAGATTTATTCCTTTCCTTGAGGATAAAGATTGTCTTGTAGTTTTCGAGTGTCAACCACCCCTAAAACCCTTTTTTGAAGAATGGAATCCTTTTTCAGGGTTTGTAGATGTTTTTTCTACTGGAGAAGATTTACCTGAGTTTGATCTCTACGTCCCTTTGATGAGCTTACCATACATTTTAAATCTAGACATGATCGAGAAAATACCTCTCCCCCTCAGGGGACGACCGTTCAGTTCAGTGCCTAACCAAAAAATGAACAATCGTTTAAGTAATGAAAATAATTTACAGGTAGGATTAGTTTGGGCGGGTAACCCGGAGCATGCCAGAGATTCTCACCGATCAATGAAATTTAACCAAATATTAGATTGGCTTAATACTCCTGGCTGTGACTTTTTTAGTTTGCAAGTTGGTGTTGCTGCAAGAGAGTTGTACGAAACAACCAATTTACCAATCAGCTCGTCAATCGTTGATTTGGGAAAAACTTTTAATAATTTTTTTGACACAGCTAAAGCGATCAGCCAGTTAGACTTAGTTATTAGTGTGGACACCTCTGTTGCTCATCTTGCAGCAACCATGGAAATACCAACTTGGATCATGTTAACAGCTAATCCTGATTGGCGTTGGTTATTAAGTCAGACCAAATCTCCTTGGTATCCTTCTGTTCGTTTATTTCGTCAAGTTTGGGGGGGGGGATGGGATTCTGTCATTCTTAAAATTGGCGGTGAAATAAAAAAACTGGCAATGCTAAAAAAAAACTAAAGTTAAAGATTTAACAATCGATAATCACTAACACTAGGTGTGGTAAAACGCTACTGTAGAGTGAAACGTTACTTTGAGAGCTCTGCTTTACAGTACATCAGTGGTACATAGCCCAGAGTTGCACCTAGCTATTTAGTCATGACATAAAAGGCTTCGTCGCCATTGAGCTAGTCCTTAAGGAGGAAAATTCGATAATGGCATCTATTCGAACAAATTTACAGGCGGGTTTAATATCTCGTCAACTATCAAACATAAACCGTAGATTTACGACCAACTTGGAGCGTTTGTCAACGGGATTGCGGCTAAATCGGCCTGATGATTCACCTGGTCAATACGGGGTGGTCATAAACCAGAACCTTCAGATCCAGTCCCTTAATCAGGGCGTTCTGAATGCACAGAATGCAGCTGGGATGTTACAAACGGCTGAAGAAGGGATAAATACGCTAATTGATGTACTGAATCGTGCACACGATCTAGCAGTAACAGCTGCTGATGCAACGCTAACTCAGGCTCAAAGGCAACAAGCCCAAGATGAGGTAGAACGACTCCTCACCGCTACCGACGGTTCTGCTGAAATCCAGCAATTGCTCGATAATGTGAACTACAATGGTGTCAAGCTTTTGGCTGATTCTGAGAAATCGGCTGCCATCCAAGGTTCAGGTCTTGGTTTGGCGGGTGGTGCCAGGGATGCGACATTGTTGGGTGGTGACAAAGTAGCCTTGGAGACTATATCCGGTGGTTCTACTGCTGGGGCAAACTATTT
Organism: Planctomycetaceae bacterium; assembly: GCA_002709225.1. Taxonomy (GTDB): domain Bacteria; phylum Planctomycetota; class Planctomycetia; order Pirellulales; family Pirellulaceae; genus UBA9264. The sequence continues at coordinate 21,169 of PAQH01000020.1, read as the reverse complement.
GGCAAACTATGCAACAACAGCAGGTGCTGGTGGGGTGCTCGGAACGAACGCTTCTTACTTTGATGCGATTTCCGCAGTTGATTTGACCAGTGTCGGATTGGTTACCTCGAAATCTGGTATGGTTATCAATATGACCGCCATCGGTGACAACATCCAAAAAGGGGACGTCCTTGAGCTGTCGCTTACTGGTTCCTCTGGCCTGGTAACTGCGGACCAAGTGATTGTGGCAAACATTAACGAAAGCGTCTACGGTGGCGTGAGTTCTACTAACGCTGCAGACGTAACTGTTTTTAACGCAGATGGTCATACAGTTGCGCTAGATCTCTACGATACGCTGGTCACTAATGGTATTACTACATCAACTGACACGTTCACCATTAAGAGAATCCCACAAACCCTGATATTGGATTCGACTGGTGCAAACGCTACTAGTGCTAGTTCCCGTAACTTTGATCCAGGTACAATTGCTACGACTAACAACACGGACAGTGAGTTCCGTGAAGTAATGCATGTCGGTGTTGCTTTGAAAGCAAGTGGCGATTCCAGTTCGGCTAACTTGAGCCGAGTGACAGTCAGCTTCGCTGAATCCGATCCTCTTGCTGCCGCACGAAAAATCCAAGCAGCCATAGAAGATCAGTTGGGTGGTGAGTATCGTGCAGGTGGTTCCCTTCACATCGACGTTACTGCGGTGGCAGATGTGTATAAAATTCAGCAGACTGCTATTACTGCGGGAAGCGATACAACTAACTCCATTTTAATTGCTAACCAAGCAGAGGTTACACAGGATCTTTGGACGAGCACGCAGAATATAATCGGTACTGGTGCATACACTAGCTTTAATGGCACTACCTATATGGATCAGGTTGGTCGTGAGTATGTAGACGCCAGCAAGATCTACTTCAAATTCACTACCACCTCGACTGCAGGTGTTAATCTGACACCTGAATTACGGATCATGTCAGATGAGCTAGCTGGTTATACGAACTCGACCTATCCGGATCGATTGTTCGGTAATTCGCTTAGCATCAACACTGGAGAGCACGGTAATGATAAGTTTATGCTGACGATTGATGGTGAGGAAGTTGAGGTCGACTTAGACGGCGATTTCGCCACGTCAACTAATCAGCGCATTTCTTCTTTGGTTACTGCATCAGAAGGCAAAACAATTAATGTGGCGGGTAGTACTAGTGCGGCTACAAACGCCAGTGTCTTCAGGATGGGTCTTGCAGATGCGAACACGGCTGGTGGTCTTGTAGTTAATGCTGCCAACTTCTCAGTCAGTGATCAACAAGAAGCGGGCTTGTTGTTTGGTATGGGATCTACCGGGTTAGAGCGCACCTACACCGGTGGCTATTATAGTCAAGATAACCTCCGTACTATGCTTACAGACGCTATTAACAAGGCGACAACTTCTGCTAAGGATGCTAGCGTATCCTATGATCATTCTACTCGAACCTTTACATTAACTACAGGTTCTCGTAGCAATCTCAGTAGCTTGCAGACCGGTAAGAGTGTTGCATCAAATATAAAGTTGGCAGGTGGCGCAACTGCGACAAGTCTAGTTGATACTACACCTGGAACCTCAGGCTTCGTTGGTGCGCTGGGATTGTCCCAAGGTGCCAGTAGTGATGGGTCTGGGTCATTCTTTGAATTCCGCCTGGGCGGTGATGGTGATACGTTCTCGATCAATTTCGGTACGTTTGGTATAACCAACATGGGTGCTGATCAGATCGACATTTCCAATATCACACTGTCAACTCAGACCGGAGCAGCTAGTGCAATTAGCGTTATAGAGCAAGCCTTGGATAGTATCAGTACCACTCAAACAAGAATTGGTGCAGGTATTAACCATATGCAACGCCGAGTTAATGTGATGGAAAGCCATCGTGAAGCTCTACGCGGAGCCAAAGCCAGAATTGAGGAAATCGACTTTACCGTTGAAACTCGAAATCTAGCAAGTTTGCAGATACTCTTGCAGTCCAGTACTGCCGCATTAGCTCAGGCTAATATCATTCCGCAAACGTTGTTGCAACTACTTGCTTAAACGTAGTATTAAAAATTTATCAAGGCAAAGAGGGCTTCCTCTTTGCCTTTTTTAGAGGTATCTAATGTCTTCCGTTAATGCTATCAATTCTTCTGTCAATGATGCCGTTGCTAGTGTTAAGCAACAGATATTGTTGGCCCAGCAGAATAACCAACAACAGAAAGTTGATCAACAAAGTACTAGTCCTGCATCATCTGATGTGGCTGTACGGCCGAGTATAGATGCGAGTCACCTCGGGATAGAAGATATTACAGAGGTCGTCGAGGTAGATGCCCCGCAAGCCGAAGAAATGTTGGATAAAGTCCGGAATGTCATTCCTAAGCTAAACTCAGTTATGCATAGTATGAATTTAAAGCTTAGGTTTGAAGAATTTGCTGACTCAGGCCGTTATTATGTTAGAGCAATGGACATGGTTGAACAGAAGGAAGTGTCTCGTCTTCCACATGACCTGTTCCTCAAACAAGCAGAAGTGACTAAACACTTCATTAGTGGATTGTTTGTAGATCAAGGTAAATAAAAGCTAGTTGTAATCCCAACAAATATCGTGAATGATCTGAACGCACTTTCTGACCAATATCGTCAGGTTCGGGTAGAGACTTCTACCACGTTGGACTTGGTTGTGATGGCTTATAGTGGAATACTTAGTAATTTGAACGATGCCCTAGAAGCGATACAAGCAGATTCCCCCTCGTACGACATATTCAATGATAAAGTAAGCAATGCTCAGCAAATAGTAGACGCACTAGATGATGGATTAGACGATAGTCAGGGTGAGTTGCCAGATTTGCTTAGTAGTCTTTATTACTTCATTAGAAAAAAACTGATCGAGTCAAACATGCAAAAATCTCCAGACGGCGTTAAGGAAGTGATTTCGATCGTGGAACAGGTTTTATCATTCTGGCAAGAAAGTGCGAACAATGAAGCTGAACCTGATGTCGATGTAGCGAAAAATGAAGGTCTTAAGATAGACATATCAGGTTGATCTAGTTGTAGGCCATGATGTTTGATAAAGTGAAATTCTTTGGATCTAGTAAGTCTTCGTAAATTAGATCAAGCGCGGCAGTTTTTTTCTCGTCAAGATTACCTCCGATCAAATGAAGTTTGCGACCTTTTAATCAGGGAAGGATGCGATCACCCAGAACTTCATCATCAAAAAGCTCTTAACCTGATTCAGTTCAATCACATGGGGGCTGCCAAGCGCTTGCTCCAGACTTGCCTCCGCATTTCACCTCACCAAGAAAAATACTGGCTGGATTTCGCCTACGTCTGTGTATGCTTGGGAGATGATGAACTTGCCTTGTCCGCTTACCACAAAGCGATCAGTATTAATGTAAATTGTTCTTCTGCGTACAATGGGATTGCTGTTATTGAGGCTCGCCGTGGTAATATTCAATCGGCAATACAAATTCTAAGACGATCTGTCTCAATTAACCCAGAGGATACTGTGTCTTATGGTAATCTGGCACGCATACTTGATAATGCTGGTCGGTCGAAAGACGCTTTAAAAATTTATCTTCGTATCCTGAAATACTCGCCTACCTTAAAAAACTATGAATCTACTATTCTCACATACCGTAAACTCGGTATGTTGGAACTTGCCACCTCGACTTGCCTTGAGGGTTTAGAGAAGTATCCTAGACAGATAAGTCTCAAAAGACTTCTCTTCCAGCTCGAAAAGTGCCCAATCCATATTTCAGCTGAAGTCGATGAGGAAGTGAAAATCCAACTTGAAGAATCTTCTTATCTGATAAATGATGGAGAATTAGAATCTTCGGGTAAAATCCTTAGTTCGATTTATGAAAAGTATCCATACCACCCACTTATTTTGTACAACTATGGTTTATTTTGTTTACAACATACCGAAGGTAAAAGACTTCAAGAAGCGTTATTAATGTTGGAGAATACAATTTTAGTTGTTCCCGAATTCACATCTCCTTACAAACTGTTAGCGGATCATTTCTTTCAACAACGTGATTTTGACTATGTCATCATGATCGTTGAAGAATCTTTTAATTTTAACCAAAGTGAACCATCGTTGTATCACATACTTGCTTTATCGTTACACGAGACCGGACAGTTTGAACGTGCAATCACGGTGCTAAAGCAAGGTATTGAGAAAGCTCAAGAACATTCCCTCCTTTCAATGTATAATGATCTTGCAATGATTTATGCTGTTGATGGTCAATTTGCTAAATCTAGAGATTTTTATGAAATGGCTCTGAAAATTGACCCCTTACACGAGCAAGTTAGATTTAATTATGGATTGTTATTATGTCGTTCAGGAATGATAAATGAATCAATCAAAGTGCTCGAAAGCCTTTCTTCTTTGGATCAAAATTCTTATGAAGCTCTTCTTTACGCGATTGCCTGCCACCCACAAAAATATCGTGAACTACCTAAATATTTAGTTGGCTGGGCAGAAAAATACGCAGGCAATATCAAAAAGGATAGTGTTGACCTACCAATAAACAAGAAAAAAGAAAAAATTAGGGTGGGTTATGTTTCTCCTGATTTCCGGCGTCATCCAGTAGCTTATTTTATGACAGGCCCCTATACTTGCCATAATAAAAAAGAGTTTGAAATTTATTCCTACTATAATGGTACGGATATCGATGATTATACGCTTCATCTCAAAGAACATTCAGATGTTTGGAGAGACGTGAAATCTCTATCTGATAACGATCTCATACAACAAATCAGACATGATCAGATAGATATATTAGTTGATTTAGCGGGACACACTAGCAATAACCGGTTACGTGCATTTGTTGCCAAGCCCGCCCCAATACAAATTACTTATCTTGGTTACTTAGCCACTACTGGTATTGAACAGATAGATTATCGTTTGATTGACAGTTATGCAGCACCTGATGTTTCTACAGAGGAGTTGATTGAACTTCCAAATTGTTATCTTTGCTTTCAACCACTTCATTTAGATGTGTCTACGAGTTTACATGCTCAAACACGTAACCGGCACGTAACTTTCGGTAGCTTTCATCGATTGCCAAAAATTCATCCACAGTTAATAAACAATTGGTCGAAAATTTTGTTGAAGGTACCGGGCTCTGTACTAATGATGAAGACTCGTTATCTAGATGCAGTGGACATACAAATTAAGCTTTTAGAACAGTTTTCTAGAAACGGGATTACTCCAGAACGAATCATTTTTGAAGGGCATGCTGATTCATTTGTTGATCATTTATCTGCCTATGATAGAATTGATTTGATGTTGGATGCATTCCCATATAATGGAACAACGATTACATGCGAATCTTTGTGGATGGGTGTACCAGTAGTTACACTGGCTGGTGACTTGCACTTAAGTCGTGTTGGCCACAGTATCAATACCAATGCTGGCTTATCTGATTTAGTAGGAGAAAGTGAGTCAGATTATGTTCGGATTGCAGTTGAACTTGCTAATGATGAGAAACGCTTGTTGACTTATAATCAAACTCTAAGAAACCAGTTTCTAAATTCTCAAGTCTGTGATTCGATTACTTTCACCAAGAACCTAGAAAAAGAATACAAGAAAATGTATAAAAAACGGGGAAATCAGAATTAGTTTTTCTCTACCTTATCAATAAATAGTGTGAGTCATTTTAGACTAATTTTGATATAGCAAAAACGTATCCATTGTTGAAAAAAGGTGTTTCTGTGCATTCTCCAGATATTTTTCGGGTTGTTGATGTCAAAATTATGAATGGATGGAACTGTGGGATTGCTCAAATCTCGTTTCGCTTCGTAAACGAGTCGACGTGAGTTGTATTCTGGATGCCCCATATGCATTATTTGTTTTTGATCAGTGGTCTCAAAAATGGGGTAACCTGATTCTTGACCGAATGCTAATAGATTTAAATCTCCTTTATTATGTGCAGCTTCCATTTGCTCATTAGATGTCCCGGCTATTCTGCTTTGAGGACAAAAGAATGTGTCGTCTAATGCGCCCATTATTGGGTGACTTGAGGCTAAATTTTGCAACTCGAACACACCAAACAACTTCTGGTCAAAAATTGTTTTTTCTACCCCTGCCATATATGCTAATGCCATAGCTCCCCAACACAGGCCCAAAGTGCTAGGACAATTTTTCCTCGCATCGTTTATTATTTCAACGATTTCTGCCCAATATCTCACATCTTCGAAATCTAAGTGCTCCACCGGCGCACCAGTAACTATTAACCCATCTAGTGGATAGTTTTTTGTTGCCTCTTCGTAGTTGGAATATAATTGATCCAAATGCCCTTCTGGCCATGTTTTGTAGGCATGAGATTTTAATCTAATCCATATAGGCTCAATCTGAAGAACAGAAAGACCTAAGGGGTTAAGTAAGTTCAATTCGTATTGTTCTCCTAAAGGCATTATATTTAAGATTCCTATACGGAGAGGACGAATATCTTGGGTTTTGGCCTGATCCAACGAAATCCACTTTATTCCATTTTTTTCTATCAGTGGGACTGCATGGTAATCTGACCTGATTATTAATGTCATGATTTTTTGTTTTTGATGGTATACCTTAAAGAATATACCATCAAAAACACCTCCGTCAGTCTCAAAATCAGGAAAGCGCTTGGTCGAAGTCTTCCTTTATATCATCAATATGTTCTATTCCTACTGACACACGTACCATGGCAGGTTCAACCCCTGCAGACAACTGCTCACTTTCGGTCAATTGTTGGTGAGTAGTCGAAGCTGGATGTATAACTAAAGTCTTTGCGTCCCCAACATTCGCAAGATGACTTGCCAACTTTAAGGAGTCAATAAACTTAACAGCAGAATCGTATCCTCCCTTTAAAGATAAAGTTAACATAGATCCGTAACCTCTCGTCAGATACTTTTCTGCCGCAGATTTGTAGGGACTAGACGAAAGCCCTGGATAACTCACTGAATCGACTTTTTGGTGATTTTCAAGCCACTGTGCCAGTTTCAGTGCGTTTTCATTATGTCGCTCAATTCTCAGAGAGAGTGTTTCTAGACCTTGAAGAAGTAAAAAAGAATTAAACGGACTTAGCGCTGCCCCATAGTCTCGTAATATTTCCAGACGAGCTCTTAACCCAAAGGCAAGATTATGGCTTTCAGGTACACCAAGAGACGTACATATATCGCTTCCAAACCCAAAAGCATCCCAATGAACTAAACCATGATATGCCTCACTTGGCTCAGTGAAGAGGGGAAAATTTCCATTTCCCCAATTGAAAGTACCAGCATCAACTATTACACCTGCGATGCTGTTACCGTGGCCACCAATCCATTTGGTTGCACTCTGGACGACTACGTCAGCCCCGTGATCAATTGGTTTTATTAAAGCCCCTGCAGCCCCCAAAGTATTATCAACTATCAATGGTATATCATTAGAGTGGGCTAGTTTTGCTAAACCTTCGAAGTCAGGTATGTTGAACCTTGGGTTTCCCATGGATTCTATATACAGAGCCTTTGTATTTGAGTCAATCTTTGATTCAAAGCTTGCAATATCGTCCCCTTCAGCGAATTTAACCTCTATTCCCAGTCTTGGGAATTGGACTTTAAATTGGTTGTATGTTCCACCATACAGAAATGATGTTGAAACAAAATTATCTCCGGCTTGCATCATATTGGCTATGGCGGCAAATTGTGACGCTTGGCCCGACGCGGTTGCCAAACCTGAAACCCCACCTTCTAAAGCGGCGATCCTTTTCTCAAAGACATCCGTTGTTGGGTTCATGATCCTGGTGTAGATATTGCCAAATTCCTTCAATGAAAAGAGATTAGCTCCATGCTCCGCATTATCAAAAACAAACGAGGTCGTTTGATATATGGGCACGGCTCTAGAATTAGTCGCAGCATCTACTTCCTGACCTGCGTGCAATTGTAACGTTTCAAATCTATAATCACTCATTTTTTCCCCTGATTGTATAACTACTAGCTACATGAATAATCGAACACATCAAAACCCTTTATCTTACCAACCGGTTATAAGATAAATCTATATCCTTTTTCACCAAATCAAAATTTTTGAATTTCCCTTTACAAATAGCTACAAATTCGACTGACAAACATAACAAAAAACATCAGTAAAGTCAAAGATTTATGAAGTATCAGGAAGTAGATATCGGAATGTACACTTGACACGCCAATCCTCTTCAATTATAGTCATTTGTAAGAAGGAATTGTTATGAAAATCAGAATGGCTCAATATGGCGTCTTGCACGATCACGCAGACGGAAAAACTCGAGTTATGAAAGCGAACAAGAATGTTGATTTTGTTGGAATTTATGAACCTGATACATTCGTAAAAAATAGACGTGAAACAGATAGCTTATATCAGGGAATTAAATGGTTTGAATCAGCAGCAGAAGTGCTAGAAGATGAAACAATACAGGCTTTAGCTATTCAAGGTAAAGTTTCAGACAATCTGGATTTTGCAGAACAAGCTTTACAACATAATAAGCACATTTGGCTAGATAAACCCGCGGGGGACGATTTAAAACATTTCGAAAAAATTTTAAATCTTGCTCGTAATAAAAAGTTGTCTGTTCAGTTGGGTTATATGTTTCGATATAATGCAGGTTTTCAATTTTTATTGGATTGGACAAAAAGTGGGAAACTTGGTCAGATTTTTTCTGTTCGCGGACGCATCTCGACTGGTAATGTTAATGAATCGAATTGGGTCAGGTGGGATTCTGTAGGTGAAAAACGAGGAGGAATTATGTTCATCCTCGCCTGCCATTTAATAGATATTATTGTATCTTTAATGGGCCGACCCAAACAGGTTAATCCCTTTTTGCGTCATGATGGTTCATACTCTGATGGGTTTCCAAACAATAATGTTGCTATATTTGAATATGATTCCGGTCAAGCGATATTAGAATCAACAGCCTTAGAAGTTTCTTCTGGCCAATCTCGGCGGATCGAGGTCTACGGCACAAACGGTAGTATTATAATGGAGCCTTTTGAACCACCTCAATTACGACTGTGTTTGGATGCTGATCGGGACGGTTATAAAAAAGGCTGGCAGGTCGTGGAAGTAGAAAGCCGCCCCCGTTATGTCGAGAGTTTGAGTTCTTTTATTGCTAACGTTCAAGGCCACAAGTCAGCCGACAGATCACTGAATCACGAATATCTCGTACAAGAAACCATTTTGCGAGCCTCAGGGCTGGAGAAACACCAGTAAGTTTGACTTTTCATACGGTTTTTGATAAAATCAGTCCTTATTATTAAACAATCAGTATAAAGTAAGTTTAGGTGTTTTTTCCCTAAGCGGATTGGGAATGTAAGTGTCTCGAGTGTTAATTGCTGGAGGAGCGGGGTTTCTTGGATCCCACCTCTGTGACTTCTTTTGGAATAAAGGTTTCGACGTGTTTTGTATCGATAACCTATCTACTGGGAGCGCCCATAATATTCGTCATTTGCTAGATCGGGAGAGGTTTACCTACATTGCTCATGACATAATACATCCCCTAGAAATTGATGTAGATCTAGACTATATTCTAAATTTTGCTAGCCCTGCTAGTCCACCTGATTATCTGCGTTTGCCAGTACAAACTATGCTAGCTGGTTCTACTGGCACATACAATTTGTTGGAACTAGCTAGATCGAAATCTGCGGTCTTTATGATGGCATCAACTTCTGAGATTTACGGAGATCCGGAAGTCTCTCCACAACCTGAGTCATATTGGGGGAACGTTAACCCGACAGGTCCCCGTAGTGTATATGATGAGGCGAAGCGCTTCTCAGAAGCAATGACTATGTCATATCATCGGGAATTTGGGCTGAACACGAGGTTGCTACGGATTTTTAACGTGTATGGGCCTCGAATGAGACCTAAGGATGGCCGAGCAATTCCCAATTTTATTGACCAAGCCTTAAAGAATTGCCCAATTACAATTTATGGCGACGGTAGTCAAACGCGAAGTTTTTGTTATTACGAAGACGAGATTGAAGGTATCTATCGATTATTAATGTCCGACTTGAATGATCCTGTAAATATAGGCAATCCTGCCGAGTTGACTATTTTGCGTTTAGCCGAAATTATTGTTGAGTTAACTAATAGCGACAGTCAAATAGTTTTTCAGGGGCTACCTGTTGATGACCCGAAAGTACGCTGTCCCGATATCAGCAAAGCTGAAAAACACCTAAATTGGAGACCTGTGGTTGATCTTTCTGAAGGTTTAGCAAAAACTATTCAATATTTCGCCTCACCTCTGTAATGCTGACCAAAGCGATAATTCTTGCCGCCGGATTGGGTCATAAGGTTTGGCCTTATGGCGAATTTCGCCAAAAGTGCACTCTTCCTGTCTGCAATACGCCTATTGTCCGCCGGCTGGTTCAACAGCTAAATGAAATTGGTATTCCTGAGATAACTGTTGTCGTTGGTCACTATGCTCAGCATGTCATTTCAGCCACCGCTGACTTACCTAATGTAACGTTTGTTACTCAACATTCAATCGAAGGTCCGGCCAATGCCTTGCTCCAAGCCATTGGACCTAATTCTGATGTAACACATTACTTAGTTTTATCTGGTGATGTTGTACTTAGTACTTCTGATCTTAGGCGATTTTTTGATCGAATTGGTGAGGCTGAGGCTGTAGCTCTTGTTAACTCTCTAGGTAAAGAGGACCCTTCAAACTGGATTTGTGCTGGAGTTAACAATGATCATATTAGTGGCGTAGAAGGGCACCCTAGAGGTGGATCATATCGGCTTGGAGGTATTTACGGATTTCGTGATTCAGCGATTGATTATGTGCGTCGGAACCCAGGTGTTGCGACTCCTGTTCCTGTTGGGGGAATGCCACCCATGGAAGCCGAAATCGGACATGTAATCCAGTTGATGATAGATGATTCTCGTCCTGTGTTGTCTGTTGAGACCAAGGACTTTTTTATTGATGTTGACAAACCATGGCACTTATTAGAAGCAAACCATCGATTAAAAGATCATATGATTCGACAAATAGATGAAGACCAAATTGCGGATGGAGCCGAAATTTCAGACGGAGCTGATATTAGTGGTCGTGTTATCCTTGGTAAAAATTCCCGAATTGGTAAACGAGTGGTAGTGAAAGGTGATTTGATTGCAGGTGATAATAATCATATTAGTAATGGAGCTATACTCGGTGGTGGTGTGATCGTTGGAAATCAATGTCGTATCAGTGATTACTGTGAGGTTGGATCTAGTATAGTTGGAAATCAATGTATCATCGGACATGGTGCAGAAATGTCAGGTGTTTTATTTGATAAAGTTTATTTATATCACTACTGTGAAATGTCAGGCGTATTTGGCACTGCCACTGACATAGGAGCTGCCACCGTCTGTGGGACACTTCGTTTTGATGACGGAGACACAGCTCATAAAATTGGTGGTCGGTATGAAACGCCAAGCTACGGAGCAAATGCCACTTACATGGGAGAATATTGCCGGACGGGGGTTAACGCCATTATCATGCCCGGGCGTAAAATTGGTTCCTACAGTGTTGTTGGTGCAGGGGTAATATTAAACGAAGATCTGTCCAGTCAAACTATGATTACGGTTAAGCAAGAATTAGTCAAAAAACCGTGGGGGCCATCTCGTTACGGCTGGTAAAAAGTCACTGAGAATAACGCCTTTATTCAGAAGAAGTCCAGATATAACGAATCTTGCCCGATTTGTTCCACACAAACCTTGTTTTTAATTTATTCTATTCAAATCTTTTCTGATGATATATTGCCATACCAAATAATTATAGCTATATCCTAAGGGGGGACTTCACCTTGGTTTCTAAAAATTATTCATAATAATAAGGGTTTTGAAATAAAACACCGGTGATTGTCTTTTATGAATAAATTGAGTCCTCCGCGAAGTCAAATGGACATTGTGATTGCTCTGTGCAATTCAGGGCAGTTTAATAAAGCGATAGAAGTTTCTGAAAAATTACTAACGCTCTATCCTCAGTCATTATTTCTCCTCTCGGTATTAGGAGAAATACTACCCAAGCAAGAGAGGTTTGCCGATCTAGTTGGGGTATTGGATAAGATAATTCAGATTGAACCTAATTCCGCTAAAGTATATTGCAATCGAGGTGTCGCTCTTCAAAAATTAGGTGAATTGGAAGAAGCCCTAGCTAGTTGTGACTGTGCCATAAGGCTAGAGCCTAACTTTTCAGAAGCTTACTATAATCGTGGTATTACCCTAAGTAGCTTAGGGCGATTACAAGATGCACTAAGAAGTTATGATCAAGCGATCAAGTTAAAACCTCAATACGCTGAAGCCTACAGTAATCGAGGTAATGNANTAGTTGATTTGGGAGATTCAAGGCAGGCACTGGAGAGTTACGATCAAGCGATCAAGTTAAAACCTCAATACGCTGAAGCCTANAGTNATCGAGGTAATGNANTAGTTGATTTGGGANATNCNAGGCAAGCACTGGAGAGTTACGATCAAGCGATCAAGTTAAAACCTCAATACGCTGAAGCCTACAACAATCGTAGTAATGCCCTAAAGGACTTAGGCCGATTGCGAGAAGCTATCGGTGAATGTCAAAAAGCCATAGGTATGGAGCCTGATTACCATCAGGCCCATTGGAATCTGTCGCTTCTGTTGCTATCATCCGGAGATTTGAAAAATGGATGGATTGGGTATAAGCATGGCCAATTAAAAAAAAGGCAGAAACGAAGATTAACAAATGCTCCATATCCAATATGGAATGGTAGTTCTCTTGAGGGAAAAACAATTTTGGTCACTGCGGAGCAAGGTGTTGGAGATGAAATCATGTTTGCCTCTTGTATACCCGACCTCATCAACCTCAGGCCTAAAAAAGTTGTTGTTGAATGCGACCCTCGCCTAGACCCACTGTTCAAAAGGTCATTTTGCAATATAGACATTCAGCACAGAACAGACCAGCGGGACATTGATTGGGTAAATGCCGTAGGAGACATTAACTTTCAGATTGCCAGTGGTAGTCTTCCTCTTTTTTTTCGAAATGATCTCGGTGATTTCCCATTGAGAAAATCATTTCTCGAAGCAGATATACTTCTCAGAAAGAAATGGAGAGAGCGTTACAATACTCTTGGTAACAGAATGAAAGTCGGGGTCTCATGGACGGGGGGCGCAGCAGGTTCAAAAGAAAGGCGAACGACTCTTTCTCTTGAACAGTTTTTACCTTTGCTGCGAATGGATGCAGATTTTGTTAATCTACAATACGGAGACCATAGCGAAAAATTAGAAAAATTGCAAAAGACGACAGGGATTTGTCTACATGATTGGCCAGATGCAAACCCATTGGCGGACCTAGATAACCAAGCTGCACAAATCGCTGAATTAGATTTGGTAGTATCATATGATAATGCTACCGTACAAATGTCCGGAGCTCTAGGGAAAGAAACATGGGTTCTGGTGAATAATCCCCCTTCTTGGTTATGGATGTTGGAAAGGCGTGATTCTCCATGGTATCCCGCAATAAAAGTCTATAGAAAATCAATTCGTGGCGGATGGACCAAGTTGATGAAAAAGATTTGTAATGATTTATCATCAAAACTTAAGTTGATAAACTAATAAAAAGATTCTTCATGCTTGTTCTATAGACTCATTATGTGAACACACTATAGCAATAACAATCTTGTTTTTTTATAAACAGTGTTTTTACCACCAAACAGGTTATAGGCATTCTTATGCAATCAAATATTACTCTTATTTTCCCTATTTGATGTCTTTTTTATTAATCGTTGTGTCGATTTAATGGTATTTCAACAAGCCGATCCCAGGATTGAAATGTAATTTTCCGACTTTTGAAAAACTAGCAAAAAGCTAATAAAAAGACGGCATGGATTCGGACCTTATCTCAATTACGATTATAGTTTATAATTTATTAAATTTAGCAATAATTCCGTGCGATGTAACTTTCTGGAAACGTTAACCTGATCGGAATTAAAGTTGTTTCTTAATCCTAATTTTTCCTTCGAGAAAGATGTGTAGCCTGCGGTTAAATCATACTAATTACAAGATTGAATGGCCAATCTTTTTCCTTCAACAGTTCAAGTTTTTATTCTCTCTTGTCGATATTTTCTTGTGCTGTTAGATTTAATGAGTGATGAAGTAGCAAACTTAAACTTGACTTGAATTTTTCTTCGGCAAAATTTTCATGTCGGATTTGAATTTCTGAACGTGTATACGACTGTACCTGAGATACTCGTATGATTTTGGAAGAGCAGATTCGGTTAAATATATCAGCTTCTTTAGTAAAATAAGTCGGAAAGAATGGTAAATTATGATTGTTAGAGCTGCCTCCTGTTTTTTAGAAGACTCGCAAGGTAAAAAATACATTGATCTAATGATGGGCAGTGGAACACATCTTCTGGGACATGGTTTTTTCTCTGATGGTTTACAAAGGCTAATCCAAAATGGAACATTGTATTCTGATATTTCTGACCAAGAGGTACTTCTGAAAAGTAAACTTCAATCTATTTTTGGATGTGAAAAAAGTGTCATATTTTGTAATAGTGGTGCAGAAGCGACTATGAGAGCGGTGAGAGCCGCGAGAGCCTACACTGGTAAGAAGAAGATATTAATGTTTAGTGGTTCGTGGCATGGTGGAAATGACTCATTGTTATGGGAAGAAAATTGGAAGAATGATAGATCTTCTGAGGGAATATGCGTTCCAATAAAACCATTTTCAAAGGGAGTTTTGGACTCAGATGTTACAATAGTTCCATACAATGATTTCTCCGTTTTCGATTTTATTGAGTTCATCATCCCAGAATTAGCTGGTGTTATCATTGAACCAATACAAGGATCAAACCCACGAGAGGATGTTGGAGATTTCCTCAGGTGCTTGAGGGAGGTCGTAGCTGGTGTTCCGCTAATATTTGATGAACTTATAAGTGGCTTTCGAATGGGATTGAAGGGGGTTCAGGGATTATATAATATAGATGCAGATATAATTACCTATGGTAAGATTTTGGGTGGAGGAGTTCCTATCGGAGCCTTAGTTGGAAGGGCCGAATTGCTCGATAACCCAAGTGTAGTTTTTGGTGGAACATTTTCTGGAAACCCAATCAGTTGCGGAATGGGAAATCTGGTGCTCGATCACCTAGTATCTAATCAATCTTTATATAATGAGTTATATAAAGATTGTTCTTTAGTGTATTCAGAGATAGAACAAATTTTGAGAAGTTTCCCTGTTCAGTTGATGAAATCTCATTCTATGTTTAGATTCGTTTTTACCGAAAGAAAAATAAATGAGATGAGAGATAGAAAAGATTGGGAAGACTGGAACTCGTTTGTAAAATTTAGAGAAGAATTAAAAAAACAAGGCCTATTAGTTAAATCTAATGGGATCTGTTTTCTTTGTGCTGATCACATGGAATATAAGGATCGAATCTTGCATAAGATCGAATCTTGCATAAGAAAAATATATGAATAATACGCAAGACTATGTTTTTTCCAGAAATAAGAATGATAAGTTGTATTTGAAAGGCGACTGGAATTCGTTATATCTGAATATTGATGATCCTTGGAATATGAAGGAGTTTCCCAGTGGCTTACCTAATGTTCTGAATGAGTTTTTCTCGGATGATTTTGATTATTTTGAGTTAGGATGTGGCTTGGGGTATCATATGAAAAGGGTGTATGATGTAGCTAAACCTTGCACTACTAGTAGAGTCGATATTTCTGAAGTTTGTATCGAGAGAGCGACAGAAAAATATCCTCAGTTCAATTTTTTTGTGTCTAGTGTAACGGATAGAAAAATTTTGTCCATCGGTACTTTTGATTGTATCGCTTTGGTTGGAACCTTGTGGTACGTCATGTACGATTTAGACAGGATTTTTGATAATGTGAGAAGAATGCTAAAACCTAGCGGCGTATTTGCAATAAATCAAACATTTCTTCTAGACCAAGAATATGGTAATGATGTATTTGAAGGTTTACACGGTTTTCTTGCTCTACTCTCAAAAAATCGTTTCTTTAGCACGTCAAAGATTATATCCAATAGAATTTTTCATGAAGGAAAATTCGTTATGGATACGGCCATTTTGCTCGAAGTAATTCATGAATAAGTTGCTGCTCCTGTAATTAATAGTAAAATGGAACATGTTTAAGAACAAAAGACCGTTTTTAGACAAATGATATTTTTTGGCAATGGATTGTTATATATTTTTAAGTTTTAAAGTGAGTTTAAATGTCACACAGGGATTATGTCCGTAGAGAAGTTTTACAGAAAACCGAACACGGCCCCTTATTCAGTTGGGTGGATATAAACCCAACTGAACTTTGTAATAGAGCTTGTGTTTTTTGCCCGAGAAGTACTTCTTATCCCAACGTGAATTTTCACATAACTGAAGACGTAATCGAAAAAATAGGACTGGATCTAGAGGATATTGATTTTCAAGGAATGGTCAATATTTGTGGAAATGGAGAGCCTCTTCTTTGCAGAAACCTGTTAGATTTAATATCACGTTTAAAGTCATTTTCTATTGAGATGGTTACCAACGGAGACCATCTTTCTGAAAAAAAGATTTGTAAGTTATTTGACACGGGAATCGATTATATTAACGTTAGTCTCTATGATGGTGAACATCAGTTGGATAAATTCCATCGATTGTTTGAGAACGCTGGTATCTCAAGGTGTCAATATACTCTTAGAGAATATTGGAAACCGTTACCGTTTTTAAATAATCGTGCAGGTTCCTTGAGTTCTGGTACAACGCGGCAAAAACAACCATGTTATTATCTTCATTATTCTGTACAAATTGATTGGAATGGAGACGTACTATTTTGCGTTCAATCTGTTTATAATAAACTAAATAAACATGGAAATATACTGAAGTCATCTCTTAGGGATATTTGGTATGGCTCTTCGATGAGGAAATACAGAAGATTACTAGAACAGAGGAGAGATCACTCGCCATGTAAGCAATGTGATGTGATAGGAACTAGGTTTGGTTGGAAATATGTCAAAAACTGGGAAAAACCGAGTATTAGCAAGAAAAATTGAATTCTCGAAATATTCACCGTTTCAACTCTGTTAGTTCCTGATATATGCCCTTTATTTGTCTATCTAAGCATTGACACACTAATAAGAAAATTCTTCGATACTCACATTTCGAGAATTTTTCCGTCTTAATTAGATTACATCGAGATTTTGGTCGTTACTCTGCCTTCCTATCGTCGCATTATCAAAGCTTTCAGGCAACTTATTTAGGATATGTTGTCAGAGTTGACAGGTCATTGAAAACAATTTAGAGGGAATTGATTTGTCAAAACTGGTCTATATCGTGGCATGACAGATTTCAGAAAAGCGGAAAAACTTTAGTAAATAGAATCTAGAACTCGGAGGAGCTAAAGGCTCTGGACTTCAGTTCTGTACACGGAACCGTTGGGGTGGAATTTCCATATAACGAACAAAAATTCAGATCTTATCCGACAAACCATATCATTGAGACAATTAGTCCGGCACTGACAACCATCAACAGAATACTTAAAACAAATTCTTCTTTTTGCCTGGTTATTTCCTGTTCCAATCGGGCTTTCTGCTGAATATAGTTTTGCTTTGTAGTTTTGACTTCTTTTTGCAAGGGAGTCGTTGGGTCGATTAAACTGGATACAGAATGACAAATAGCCTCAAAATCCACTAGTCTTCCTGACTGAATATCTCTATGTAATTGAGTCAACTTTTGGCTCGTGGAAGTTAACACTTTTTTTGGATCTTGAGTGAAATTCAGTGTTGACAGTTTACCCAATTCCTGTTGGACGTTACTCGCGAAATCTCGGTATTGCTTCAATGAAGCAAAAGTTTTCTCCGATTCTTTTTGAATCGATGCCAACGACTGTTCCTTTCTTATTTCTGCTTTTTGCCTCTTCTTATCAAACGTTTCTTGGGCTAAAGTTACCTGTGCGTCAACTTCTTGATTTAATTCTTCTTGTTTCTTTTTTAACCGATTTTCCGAAATTAAGAACCCTTGCATCAACTGACTCTGCATTTGTAATACTTGACTCATAACTTTTCCTTTCCACTTACCAGTGGAACTTTATCTAATTAAATTATCAAATGCTTATTTAAAAAATAATGCTTCGAAAATATTCTCTTACATTGAAATTCTAGTAAAATATTAGGATTGAAAGTCGAAAGAATCGAAAACTGAATTATCGGTTTTCTTCATTAACTCTTCGATTAGGCTCAATCTTGGAAGTTGATCTAACTCTAAGTCAAAGTTGGAATAATCAAAAGTATCGTTACTGCTTGGGTTTGACCTCGCCATTCCATTCAAAAAAACAAAACGGTCTTCTT
Source organism: Planctomycetaceae bacterium (assembly GCA_002709225.1). Lineage (GTDB taxonomy): Bacteria > Planctomycetota > Planctomycetia > Pirellulales > Pirellulaceae > UBA9264. The sequence goes on along the minus strand of PAQH01000020.1, from coordinate 2,896 downwards.
CATAGGAGATCACGTTGGCTTGACGATCAAGACCTTCTAAATCTAATTCAGGTAGTTTTTCAGCATCAACTAACATTATCGTGTGTATACCACACGAAGGGCCTTTTTGCATAATTGTCATTAATTGGCGAATGGACTTCTCGGAAAATGTATGAGGGAAGTTTGCAACGGCCAAAATGTGATGTGGTACTGGATAATATCCCGTTTCATTCATAACTTCAACTAACGTAGGACAATCTTCTGTTAAATATGCTTTTCTAACTAGTGATAAATGTTGGCTTATCCTGCTCAAGTTGTCTTCGATATTGAAGGTCTCTGTGTTTGGAGTAGGAAATATACTAAAAATATCACTATTATCTTGCAACGGATCAATTGGAACTAAGCGAATCTTCCCGCTTGGAGATGTAACTATTAGTCGCAAAATCAGACTTTGGAATGCTTGAGAAATTTGTTTTCTGACTTCTATGGACGACAGGAAGATAACATTTTGGCCATTGATTACCGGCACTAGAGCCAAAGTCTCTAGTTGATTAAAGTGTCCATTAATTTTCAGTGTGCCAACCCGATGGCAATCTGCTATGTCATTATCAGAACCAGGTGAGAAATTATGCCAAAATTCGTCGTCCCAATGATAAGCTGCACCTCTTAACTCTAGCAGCATTCGCTGAAAGTAATCTACGTTTTCACCAAGTTCGTCATTGTGATTGTTCATTAGACTATCCACTTGGTTCATGAGATTTTTGTCGATTTCTTCCAATTCGGTTTGGTATGTTTCCTCAGCTAATCCCAGTTCATTTTTTAACTTTTCCTCAATCTTATCTATCTTCTTCTCTTTTGCTCTGCGCAATGTTGTAATTAATTCATCAACGGTTTGTTCTTCTGACATTGCATCCTCTCCACACATGTATCTGCATACACCGGAATGAGAGTATACAGTTAGTTTTTGAACTGGTCAACATTTTCTCTTTTTGCCTACTTCGTTTGAATAGTGATTTTGCTACTATTTGAAAACCAAAGGTCTGGAATTATGCGAGTTGACGCTGATTCTCAGGAATCTTAGCATCTAAGATTCCGTAAATTTTTACTATCTTCACTTCTAGTGAAATTTTACTTGTAGTCTTGATGATTTCAGTTTCAAACTCAGGAGAAAAATAACAACCTGTTTTGGTTTTGGTGTTACAAGTATTTACAATCTTATAGTAGAATGAAGTTATCTTTTATTATAATAAATTAACCTAGAACTATATGTTATGATGCGGTTCATAGATTTAACTGCCGGTCTCTTTAGTGTTAATTTTCGCAGTTCCTTAGTCTTGCCAACACAACTTCGTTTGAGCAAAAAATGGGCCAATTTCAACTTCTAAAAAATTATGATTCGAGTATTAACATTCGTTCTTTTTCTCTGTTCATTGGATACGTATTTTAATAAGGTTGTGTACTTTGTCGACTACGCCAGCGTTGTAGGTGTGAATTTCACCCATGCGGGTTGGAATTGATAAAAAAGTCATCCCTGCTGTCATTGGATTTGGGGCTGTATTTCTTGACTAGCTATCTAGTTAATTCCTTCTTCAAGAATCAGGGAGATGGAACCTTTAACAGGCTTTGTCTAACGTAGGCAGTATTGGCGACAGTTCGTTGGGTTGATAATGACGCATTCCTATTCCTATATCTATCTATATGTGGGTAATTATCTCGATTATGGAAAAGTTCCGTCCGGCACAGATAATTTTTCCCTTTATGATTTTACTGATCAAAATAATATACTTCATTTTAATCGTGGTTATGGCCAATTCATGGATGTTACGAAAAGTGTTGGAATCACTCATCTAACACTGTGGGTAGCCAGGGCTGACTGCGACGGTGATGGAGGTATTGATTTATATCCAGCTAATAAGACCGATCAAAATATTCTTTATCGAAACGATAGTGAGCCTCGCTTTACGAATACCAATTTTGCTAACTATCGTAGTCATACTGTGGATATACGTGGTGGAATAGGTATTACTTGGGGAGACTATGATAATGACGGGGATCTGGATCTTTTTATCCCTGACTGGTAGGATGAAAACAATGTCCTGTACCGTAAACAACAGAAACGGAACTTGCACTGATGTTTCCTCCAGTAATGGGATCTTTGAATTAAGTAGAGGTAAAACTTATTGGGGTACAGAATTATTTGACTACGATAACGACGGCTATTTAGATTTCTACATTACTTGACTTGTGGATATATAGATCCCGCTGATTGGTAGATGCCATCTAGGTGGTCAGACCTATATTTTGTTGTGCAATAATGGTGAGGCGACATTTTCTGATGTGTCGGTTAAAGCAGATATTGTAGAGTTATGAGAAATACTAGGGCGAGGTGCGGCTTTTGGTGGCTATGACCGGGATGAGAATGTAGGTATTTTATAGTTGTTAATGCTGGTCATACAGTACAGTTGCTTCGTAATGAGGAGGAGTTGGTTGCACCTAAAATTGATTGGTATACTCTGTAACCGAGATGATACTTGGTCCAAGATCGATTGATTGCTAAAGGCCGAACCCAACTAAGAGGAGTAGTGTGCGGTAGCAGTTACTTGTCTCAAAAGTAGTTTAGAGGTAGAGTTTGGGTTGGGAGTAACTAAAACTGTAAAACGAATTGGAATTCTATAGCCAAGTTTGCCTAGCTTCCCAAACTCTGTTCTTGAAATCCTTGAAAGGATGAGATTGATATCAAGATTTATGAGGTCATTGAAATCAAAGACAAAGTAATGAATTTCCACTTTTCCGGTAATGCGGAGACAGGAAAGGGAGATCTAAACGCAATGTACAGCGCCATTGAAGTAATTTCTACTCTATTAGTAGATCCACAAAAGAAACTGACCAGCCAGTGGTCTAAAATCAAAGGGCATCG
>PAQH01000019.1 GCA_002709225.1 Planctomycetaceae bacterium | reverse complement strand
CCGTGGTTGCAAAGGCACTGGATCATGCGGACCCCGTAGTTCGCCGCGCTGCGCTTTTGGCGTTGGGGGAAACCGTCTCTCTGGAGCAGCTTCCCATGTTGCTTTCCGAGGTTGTCAAGCCGCGCCATCCTGAAGATGCTCTGGTGGCGCAGCGGGCGTTGAAGCTGGCGAGTGTGCGGATGCCGGATCGCGCGGCCTGTGCCACGCAGTTAGCGTCCGCTTTTCGGCGTGCCCCGGCAAAAACGAAGAATCCATTGCTGGAAATTCTGAGTGAAGTTGGTGGCAGCGAAGCACTTGAGACGCTCGCGACCGCCGCCAAAGCGAACGACCCTCAATTGCAGGATACGAGTAGCCGTTTGCTCGGCAAGTGGAACAGCGTTCGTGCAGCGCCGGTGCTTTTAGACCTGGCCAAGACCGCCCCCGCGGAAAAATATCGGATTCGCGCATTGCGAGGGTACATCGGCCTGGCGCGAAAGTTTGCGATGTCGGGCGAACGACGTGCCGAAATGTGCCGAAACGCGTTCGCCGCAACGCAGCGAACGGCGGAACGGAAGCTGGTGCTGGACGTATTGAAGTTACATCCCAGTCCCGCCGGACTCCAACTTGCCGTCAAAACCATGAAAAGTCCTGAACTGAAGTCTGACGCCACGGCGGCCGCGTTGGTGATTGCACAGAAAGTGGGGGGCTCGGGAGCCAATGCCCAGAAATTACTGGCTGGCGTGGGGCTCGACAAAGTGAAACTGGAAATCATCCAGGCGCAATACGGAGCCGGTACAAAGCAGAAGGATGTCACTGAGTTGTTGCGTCAACATGCTGGCGATTTACCGCTGATCATGTTGAAGAATCAAAGCTATAACACGAGCTTAGGTGGTGACCCGGCACCGGGAATCGTGAAACAATTGACCATCCGCTATCGCATGAATGGCAGGTCGGGTGAAGCGTCCTTTCCGGAAAACGCTTTGATTATCTTGCCGATGCCGAAATAAATCGGTGCCTGCTGGAGCCGCTTGCGAGCAGGCCATGCGGGCGGCAGTATCGCTCCATGTCCCCCGGCTGCTGTGACGCGGTCCACGGATGTTGGACTGACAGGTCCTGGCGTGTTTGCTTCGTGCGATTGCGGGGGTGGTGCAATGGGGGACATCCCGCCTTTCCGCGGTCCACTGAGCGGAAAATAGCACACCGCCAGGAGTCGTGTGATGCGCATCTTCTATGGTTGGTTCTTGCTTGTGGTCGTTTGGATTCTGTACGGTTTCCAGGCGTCGCCAGGCTACTACAGTTGGCCGTTGTTTGCGCCCGATATTATGGAGGAGCTCGGGCTGACTCGCGCCCAGGTCGGTTCCGTTTACGGTTCATTGGCATTCATGTTCGCGGTCACGGCACCCCTAGCCGGGAGGGCGATTGCGCGTTGGGGCGCGCGGGCGGTACTGGTGGTTGGCAATTTGATCATGACGGCGGGATTCTGGGGCTTGAGCGCGGCTGACACACTGCAGGCATGTTATCTCTATTATGGGTTGAGGGTGGGAGGTGGTATGGGGTTGGGAACCTTTATCACCTGTCAGACTTTGGCGACCGATTGGTTCATCCGATAGGGGGCCCGCGCGGTTGCCTTTGTCTTGACCCCCGGCGGGGTCGTCGGAAAGCTGGTCTACCAGTTTGACCATGTCATGGTACAGCAGTATTTCTGGCGCACGGGCTGGTTTGTTCTGGCGCTGTTGACATTGCTGGGATGGTTCGTGGTTCGCAATCGTCCCGCTGACTTGGGTCAGCACCCCGACGGAATCGAACCCGCCAGTGATATCGGGGAGCAAGCACTCCAATCTGGGTGTCCCTCTGTGGAGATTTGGACGCTGCGGGCCGCGTTGTGGACACCTCAGTTTGCCGTGCTCTGTCTGAGCGCGACGGCGTGTTTTGTGCCTGGGACGGTGTGTACGATGCACAGTCGTATGCATTTGGAAGGCCTGGGACTCTCCACCGATGTCAGGGCCGGTATTCTAGGGACAATGGTCCTGCTCCCGGTCGTCGGTCGATTGACTGGCGGACTGGGTGGTTTTCTGGGTCCCGAAAAGGTGCCCCGCTATGCGTTGCTCGTCGCAGGCGCTGGTGTGTTGGCGTTGTTGTTTGCGGAAAATCCTTTCCTGGCGTAGGTCTCGACGCCCTTGCTCGCCTTAGGTTTGGTGCAGCTTCTATCTCCCTGGCGGTGGTGCTGGCAAAGTTTTTTGGACCTGTCGTCTTTGCCCAGTTGCTCGGTGTCAACTACCTGATTGCGGGAATCTTACAGGCTATTTCTCCGGGATTGGCCGGTTGGACACATGACCTTACGGACAGTTACCGGATCGCATTTATCAGTGCCATATTGTTGAGCACGCTGGGGGCGCTTTGTACATGGTTTCTGCGTGTGCCGTCGCCGCCTGGTGGGATCGAATCAATGCCAGGATGATTCGTCGCGTGGCGTCGTCTAGCGGTATCTTATGGTGAAATCCACTTCCGTGACTCGACACGTGGTTTGTGGTGACACGGGATGCATCCGGATATCGAGTCGGTTGTTTCCCTGAACCACGGGCGGCATCACGAATCGCAATTGCGTCGCGGTTTGTTCGCGGACTTCGAGTACACGACCGTTTAGTTGAACCTGCAAGTGGGCGACTTCGCTGGCGGAGATGATCAACTCGGTTGACTCTAGTGTTCGATCTGCGGAGGATTTTGCGAGATTGTCGGCAACCAAGAACTGCAAGTGACAATTCTTGTCCTTGGCCGTCAGTAGCGCAGGCAGTTGTTTGTTGCCACCTTCTGCGCGTGTCTGGTTATCCATGTCTACACTGACGAGATAGCGTTTGTTTTTTTCAACCAGGAGAGCCGGGTCGCCAATCTCCTGCAATGCCTGGCGTTTGTCGCCACGAAATGGAAAAGGGCCGTGGCAATCGTAATTGAACAGGTAAACACTGGAGGCACCCTGAGCCCAGATCGTGGCGGCACCTGCTCGGAGTATGTCCAGTGTTGCGTTGGTGATGCCCTGTTGATCGGGCTCTTTGTAGCCACGGATGTAGTACTCGAGACCGCCAGCCACCACACAGCCTGTGCCGGTTGCCAGTTCGACGAACTCTGCAACATTCGCATTCATGTCGAGATAGCCCGGCGCCATCGGGATTACCATGTCGACCCAGTCATTGCGGATCCAGGTGGGCACGTCTAGGCCAATCTGGTGACACTCATCCAAGTGTGGAGGTACCCGAACCAGTAGCCGCAATCGCTGCCCTTTGGTTTTGCCGATGGCGTCAAGTTTTTGACGTACCGCGGCGATGAAGTGATTCATGATCGGTTTCCCCTGAGCTTCATGGCCGTGCTTGAAGTAGTAGGGATGACGCAAGAAATCCAGCTCGAAACCATTCACGCCATAGCGACTGCAAATTTCCGTGATGATGTCCAGCTTGCGTTGACGGACTTCCGCATGTGTGTAATCCATGGCCCAGGTGTACTTGTAGGGACTGCTGTACCAGGGTGGAATCGCCTTGCCGATCAGCAATTGCGGGCGTGCTTGTTCCCAGTTGCTGCGCAACGAAGGCCAGCGGTCGACGTAGTCCTTGTGGATGTCGTTCATGCGCAGTGAAGGCATGAACAGCAAGCCGTGCTGGTGAGCGCGGCGCTGCCAGACATCCAGTGGGTCAATGCCACGCTGGTTCAAAGAGCGGACGTTGTTGGCGACCCGTTTGAAGTGAGGGTCTTCAAATTGACCGTCTGGGACATGCCGTCCGTCGTAGACCTCGGCCACCCGCGTGGGAAACCACATCTGATCGTCACTGAATTGGGGGCACGGCAGAAAGGCGTCGATGAGCGTGCCCGGCAGGTCATTCAAGACGCGACACAACTGGTCTTCCCCCATCGGGGCGTCAAATTTGTAGAAGACAGGTGTGCCGCAATCGCTGTTCAAGAGCAGCCTGGGTGGCCAGCGATCCTTTGCGCGTTCGGCTCCGCTTAGCGACGTGGCGAACAGGAAGCCTGCAAGTGTCAGGACAAACGATAGATGGTGTGTCATGGAGTTGGCTTTCGCAGAGGAGGTGCTGTTGGTGTCTCGATACTAGGTTGCCGCCGTTACGCGGACCGCCCTGAAAACAACGTCGCTGATGCGCAAAGACAATTTGTCCCACCGGTGCTGCGGATAATGACGTGCCCGCGCTCGGTGTCGCCAGCACGAGAGAATGTGGCAGTGTTAGGGCGGGTCAGGATCCCACCCGCAGGGGCAGCCGGTACCAGGCATTATAGAGGTAGCCCTTGAGGTTCCAGGGTACGGTTTCGGGCTGGACACTCCCACCAGAATCGACGGCGCGCAGGGTTAGCTGCCTAGTTGTGGCAGTGATTGGAATCGTTGCTGTCCATAAGTTCCAGCAATATTCTCGTGGCGGCGCCAGTAACTTTGCGTGGTGCCATTGTTTGCCCCCATCCGCCGAAAGTTCAACACGTGCGATGGTGCGTCCTGACTGGCCCGCCGGTAAGGCGTAGCCATGGACGGTGATCTTTCCCGGGGCAACTCTGGCGTCCGCTTCAGGGCTGCAGATAGCCGAGTTGATCGGAAAGGAATAGATCGGTTTTGCGGCGGCCCATTCGGCGGCATCACCATTTGAGATCAGTTTGTAGGCGTTGGCGACGTAGTGGTTTTCCGAAGGGCGGTCGCTGACCACAATGCGGCCGATCCATTTGACACTGCGAGCTCCAACGTATCCCGGTACCACCGTCCGCACCGGATATCCGTGGTCGGGAGGCAGCGGTGCGCCGTTCATCGTGGTTGCCAGCAGCGTACCGTTACCAAGAGCCGTTTTCTCCAGNCCCTTTTCGATGGGAATCGAAGCGCCGAATGGGAAGATGCGGCCACNTTTCTTGACTTCATCAATGCTTTCGAACCAGACGTGTTTGGCCTCGTTTTTCAGNCCGGCCAGCCGTAGCACGTCTGNCAGACGCACGCCTCCCCAGCGTGCATTTCCAATCGGGCCCGCTGCCCATTGGACGCCACCGACTCTCTTGACGCGGCTGTGTTCGCTACGGCGATTTCCGGCGCAGGTCATCGTGGCGGTGACTTCCGTGTTGGGAAATCGGCGGAGCATGTCAGGAACCGACAGGCTTAACTTGTTTTCGACCAGGCCTTCCACCTTCAGGCGAAACGTATTCAGGTCGACTTTAGGTACAGGTGCGTGGCTGCGTACGTAAAAGTGTTTAACAGGTGTTTCCCAGGCCTGCACTAGGTCACCCAATGCCGGCTCGGCGTTCATCGGTGTTGTACCGTGAACAATGAGTTGCTTCTTGGCTGCCAGTCGTGACGTAGCGTGCCCTGGCGCGCTGGTCAACAAGCCGACGGCCGCGCTCGTGATGCCTAACCAGGAACGCCTTGTCAGAGTGCCGGGCGAGTGCAAGTGGTCGTGCATGGTTTCATCCCTGCGTGTATTGCCAGGTCGGCGTGCGGCGTGAGGTAGTACTCGCACCCGCTTGTAAATCGAAGCTGCGTTAGGTGTATCAGATTGGGTCGGCATTTGCGATCTGCCGCGTGGGGAATTCTTGTTTCTGGTCGCATTTCGTAACTGCCGCTGTAGCGTTTGAGCACGCTCAGGCGTTGACCTGGAACGGTCCAGTGGTGTCACACCCTGGTAGCCGTCGTCCGAGGCGATCGGACCTTCTCGTGGCGGGGGCGGATGCGTAGTATGCTTACGATAGTTAGGCACCCGCGGTTTGTGACGTGAACGGGTCATTCCGCGAAACAAATACAGACTGCCGCGCCGGTCGCTGAGACCTTGGCCAGAGAACGAAGAGAGTTGCCATGCATGTGATCAGGAACCGACGCTTGAGTCTGGCCGGCATCTTATGGGCCGGGTTTCTGGCGACTACGTTTCCGTTTGCTGTCCTGGCACGTGGAAAGACCTGGGTGGCACGCTGGGATTTTGACACTGCTCCACCCACGACATTCACACGGCAGGGGAATCCTCAGAGAGGGCAACCTGGTCCGCGACCTCCTGAGTTTCCCGGTATGACTGCCAACAACACCAGCGTTCGCTTGGATGGCCAGGGCTCCTATTATTCCATTCCAGATGAAGGTGTTGACAGCCGGTTTGACTTTACCAATGGCGACGCGATCAGCCTTGAAGCCTGGGTGCGGCTGGCGGGAGATGGTTCCGGACCACGCTATGTCGTTGGCAAGGGGCGCACCAATACGCCTGGTTTTACCCGCGATAATCAAAATTGGGCGCTCCGCGTCGAGTCGGTCCGTGGGATTGCCCGACTGAGTTTCTTGTTTGCATCAGAACGCGGGAGCGGTCGTGACCACTGGCACCGTTGGACATCGCGACTTGGTTTTCAGATCAAAACCGGTTGGCACCATATCGCCATAACCTATCGTTTTGGACAGCCGGAGACGATGCGGGGTTGGATCGACGGTCAGCTGACTCCAGGTACCTGGGATTTGGGTGGCGCCACCAGGAAACAACCAGTAGTGGACGACGATGCGGTTTGGATTGGCTCTTCGCTAGGGGGGAATCCTCCCAACAGTTTTTGGGGCTGGCTTGATGCGATTGCGATTCATCGGACTTTGCTAACCGACGAAGTGGTCTCCAGTCGATTTCGCCGACGCGGCGGGCCACAAGTGGTCGGTCCTTTAGCGGAAGTTATGCCGGAGGTGGGCAACGTGCCTCCTGGACGGGTGGTGGTCACTTTCGCGGAAGGCTTGCCGGCGCGAGATCGTTGGTTGAATACGGGTGAAGAATGGCCGCCGGAAACGGCGCGCTGGGTGGGACGAGAGTTCTTGCTACCCCGCCTTCCCCTACGCTACGACAGTTGGGGGATCCGTACACGCTGGAAAGCGCCGGTCCTGTTGCGGATGGCTGCCGACGTGCGGTTGGCACCAGGGATAAACGGTATGTTGTTGCGCGGGCGGGGGCTGTCTCGTTTATGGGTTGATGGTGTCGTCATCGCGCGGACAAAACCGATCGTGGGCGCACCGCCCAACGGTGAGGAACCGGTGACTCCGTTGGCAACGCCACCGCTACCGGGTCTGCGAGTTCACGGTTATCACCAACAAGAAGTGTCGGGCAGTGTGATGATCGAGACTGCGCAACCAAAAAAATGTCGGGTTGTGTTGGAGCTGATCGTCGGTGGAAAGAACCATTGGACGGCGACTGGTGAAGTTTGTGTCGCGGTCCAAACCCCCGATGGCCGTTCGTACAACGTGTTGCGGCCGCCGCAATTACAGACGAGCGATCAGTCAGAGCTTCCTTTGACAGACCTGATGGTCGGCCCGGTACTCGACAGGATCGAGGCGTCCCTAAGCAGATACGATGATCGAACGCGACGCCAGGCCGCAGCTTCACAAGATGCGTTTTGGCGCCGACGCCATCAATTAGCGCGCGCGGTACTACCGCTCGACCCAGCGTCAATGCAGACCATTGACGAGTTCATTCGAGCCAAGTTGGATCGTGCAGAAGCGAACGTGGCCGTCGCCCCTTTACTCGGTGATCAGGCGTTTTTGCGACGTGTCTATCTGGACACCGTGGGCGTACCGCCGACGGTTGCGGAGATCGCCAGTTTTTTTTCACTTCCCGAGCCACGCCGCCGTGCGGAGGTGATTCAGCAACTGCTGGCAGATCCGCGCGGCGCCGCGCATGCCATGAGCTTTTGGCTGGACTTGCTGGCGGAGAACCCTACCTTGATCAATGCATCGCTCAACAGCACGGGGCCCTTTCGTTGGTTTCTGTACGACGCGTTGCGCGACAATAAAGCAGTGGATCGCATGGTCACCGAGTTGATCTTGATGCGAGGTGGCCGCCATGAGGGAGGGAGCGCGGGATTTTCCATGGCAGCTGAAAACGACGCGCCGTATGCCGCCAAGGCGCACATTTTGTCGTCGGCATTCCTGGGAATTGAATTGCAGTGTGCCCGTTGTCACGACGCGCCCTATCACGGTACCACCCAGGAAGACTTGTACGCCATTGCGGCCATGTTGCAGCGCAAGTCGGTGACGGTTCCGGCCAGCAGTCGAGTACCGGCGTCCTTTTTCGAAGACAAGTCTCGAGAGTCGCTTATCGAGGTCACTCTTAAGCCGGATCAGAAGATCGTTGGGCGGTGGCCGTTTGCCGAAGTCACCGGTGTTGCCGACTCGCCAAAACTTGACTCGTTGTTGCACGATCCCACGGATACACGCGAACGGCTCGCGGCATTGGTCACGACCGCACACAACAAGCGTTTTGGCGCCGTGATCGTGAACCGCCTCTGGAAACAACTGATGGGAGTTGGTCTGGTGGAACCGGTTCACGATTGGGAAGGTGCTCAGCCCAGCCACCCTGCCCTGCTGGCATGGCTGGCGCGGCAATTGGTGGTTCACGACTATGATCTACGCTCGATACGGAAGTTAATCATTTCGTCACGGGCCTATCAAAGTGAAGCGATGGGGCAGAATGCGCTGGCGGATGCCGAACGTCGTTGGTTTCAGGCGCCCGACCCCCGGCGACTCACCGCCGAGCAGATCGTTGATTCAATGTATGTGACGACCGGGACGGTGATGGATGTCGAAGAATTGACATTTGTCCATGACGGCCGCCGAGATATCGGAAACCGGCTGACGTTGGGGCGGCCAAGCCGTGCTTGGATGTTTGCCAGTTTGAATAATGAACGTGATCGCCCGAGTCTCTCACTACCTCGCGCGCAGGCGGTAACCGATGTTCTGGAAGCTTTTGGTTGGACAGGATCTCGTCAAAATCCGGTGGTGGATCGGGACAATGCTCCCAACATTTTACAGCCTGGGATACTGGCGAATGGGACGCTGGCAATGACGGTTACCCGTGCTGCCCACCGCAGCGCGTTGGCACAACTGGCGGTGGAGGCGGTATCGGCAGAGGCATTAGTCCGGTTGGTCTTTTTGCGGATGTTGGCTCGGCAGCCCCATGCTGATGAGTTGGCCGTGTTTAGCAGCGCGCTCAATGCAGGATTCAAGGATCGGCTGGTACCGATTGAGGAAATCAAGCAGCCGCCAGTATTACCGCCATTGCGGCAGGTAACCTGGTTCAATCATTTGCGGCCGGATGCGAACAAGATCCAGCAAGAAGTGGAACGCCGCGTGCGCGCCGGGCCCCCACCGGATCCACGTTTGCGAACCGCCTGGAGAGAATCGTACGAGGATCTCGTGTGGAGCTTGTTGAATCACGCGGAGTTTGTCTGGATGCCTTGAGGCGCGCGACAGGACCAGCTGGCGGGTGGTCGCCAGGGACGGGCGCTAGACTACGGGGAGTTATGAGATGAAATCGACGACAAATATGAACCGTCGTGCCTGCCTTGCGAGTGGGACCGCGGTGGCGGCAGGTTGGGCCCTTCCAAGCGGTCTGTTGCCTGCCACTGAGGCGGCGGGAAAAGCGGAGCACGTGATTTCGATCTGGTTGGGTGGCGGAATGGGGCAGGTTGACACCTTTGATCCCAAGCGACGGGGTGATCCGAAAACGAAGCAACCGGGGTCCTACTACGATGCGATTGAAACCGCGGTTCAAGGTGTGCAGGTCTGCGAACATCTCTCGCAAATGGCCCCGCTCATGGATCGCGTCACAGCGGTTCGAACAGTCCATCACAAAGTCATCGACGAACACGCGGCCGCAACGAATCGGATGCACACTGGTAGACCGATCAGCGGTACGATTACGTACCCGTCGATCGGATCGATCGTAGCGCATCAACGCGGGGCTGCGGATCCAGGTGTGCCCGCGTATGTGTTGATTGGCTATCCGAATGTCACTCGCGGACCTGGTTTTTTGGGGGCCAAGTATGGTTACTTGTATCTGACCGATACCAGGCAGGGACCAGCCGGGTTGTCACGAGCCGCCGGGATTACTCCGCAACGGCAGGCCCGGCGCGCGCGATTTCTTGACGTACTGCGGCAGAGCGTGCGCCCCGGCCGCGGCCGTCGATTGCGCGATTACGATGCGGCCATTCAGCAGAGCCTCCAACTCAGCGGCCCTGCATTCGCAAGTGTGTTTCAGCTTGACAGAGAACCTCCTCAGCTGCGCAGCCGCTACGGTGGTGAGTTCGGGCAGCGTTGTTTGTTAAGCCGGCGCTTGATTGAACGAGGGGTGCGATTTATTGAAGTGTCCCATAACTTAAACTTCCTCAACGGAGCGGGTTGGGATGTGCACAATGAGGGGATCCAGCGGCAACACAAGCTGATCCAGGAATTGGATACGGCGGTTTCTGCGCTCCTGATTGATCTGCAAGCGAAACGTCTGCTTGACAAGACGCTTGTCGTCATTACTACGGAGTTTGGTCGGCCTCCGGAATTCGATAGCGCCGGCGGTCGGGGGCACCAAGGTACGGCATTCACCTGTGTGTTGGCAGGTGGCGGGCTGGCGCACCATGGGGCTTGGGGGGAGACGGATGAACTGTCGAAAAAGATCGTCAGCCAGCCTATTGGTGTGCCGGACTTTTTTGCGACCGTGCTGGCGGCAGTCGGGGTGGATAATACCAAGGAACTCTACGCCGGTGAGCGTCCCGTGCCGATTACCGATCGTGGCCGGCCGATCACCGAACTCTTCAGCTGAGCATGACCGCCAGCGGCGCAGACAGTTCCAGCTACCGTGATCACAGAGCTCGCATTTCTGCGGTTGCCGCACTCGAGTGTCTTTGGGGCAGTGTGATGGCGACTTGTGACTGTGGTATCTTGGCGGTTGAGTCACTGCGCGAAGATCGCGTTATTACGGCGCGTCTGGGATCCGCAGCAGTGGGGTTCGAAGTTCGCTGGCGCGGGAAGGTGTGGCGGGCTGTACAGGTATTGTATTTCGCGCTCGAGAACGTCGGGCAGCGAGTAGTCTACGGCACGATGGGCGAAGGAAAAATGCACAGTAGTACCCGGTGGATATGGTGCGGTCTGGTTTCCTGGTTCGCGATGGAAATGGCGATCGCATCGACATGGAAGCGTGACGTGTGGGAGCCGCAGAGTGGGGTATGGCAGACTGACGCTGACTCAGGTAGGGGGAAGTCGCTCGCTGCAGAGTGGGGCGAGATGGTTTCAACAGCCTGGTATGGGGATCTTGATTTTTCTGGTTCCATCGTTGTGCCCGCGGCTGAAAGACAAGGTCAGCAAGCAGCGATTCTGGTGCGATACGCAGGGTTCAGTGAGTGCTATAAGGTAGTGCTGGACTGGTCGAATTGGCGAGTCAGACTGGTCGAAAACCACAACGGCAAATCGGCGGAACTTGCCGTTGTCAGGGTTGATCGTATGGCCGTCGGGGCGACAATGCGTTTTCACGTGCGTGTGCGGGAACAACGACTGACGCTCAAGATTGGTGAGCGATCGATCGTTGCACAAGCGGGTCTGCGGATTCCGGGCGGACGTGTTGGACTGGCGGTTCGCAGTGGCGAGATGCAATTTTCGAACCTGGCTGTCACAGGATCACCGTCCCCGGATTACGTCTTTCATTACAACTACGCTTTACCCGCGGCGTTGCGCAAGCAGCCACTCTGGCATTTTCTCAACGAGTGTGGGGATGAGCTGCGAACTCGTTATCCAGCATTCCGCACACGCGATCAATTTGAGTCCTATCGACAACGTCTCCTCACCGGTGTCCGGCGAAGCCTGGGCCTTGATCCCTGGCCAGCCAAGTCTCCTCTCAAGGCACGCCTTGTTGGCAAATTGGACAGAGGTTCCTATTTCATTGAGAAGGTGCTGTTTGAAAGTCAGCCAGGCTTTAAAGTTGACGCATTGCTCTACGTTCCGAAACATGTGGACTTTCCAGCACCGGCGGTGTTGTCGCCAGCTGGTCACTGGTGGGACAACGTGTTTTACCCTGACGTGGAGCAAGGTCGGCACATTGGGCTGGTCAAGAACGGGTATGTCGTGCTTGTGTATGACCCGATTGGGCAAGGGGAAAGAGCCTGGTTGGGGCCCCACAACCAACTCCGCAAACAGATCGGTCTGGCTGGTATGGACGCATCCGGATTGATGTTTTGGGATTCGATCAGAGCGATCGATTACCTCTGCAGCAGGTCCGAAGTCGACACCTCGAAGATTGGGGTTACAGGTGTTTCGGGAGGCGGTTTCAATACCGTGCACACGGCACTGTTTGACCCGCGTGTCAAGGTCTGCGCGCCCAATGGTTACGCGACCACGATCGAGGCATTGGTAAAGCGGGCGACCTACGGTTGCTGTGGACACACGCCCAATCTTTGCCTCTATGGCGATCATGGAGAGCTCTACGCTTGTTTAGCCCCCAAGCCGACGCTGATCCTGGGTGGGTACACGGATGTTGTGGCGGACAGACTGTTGCCGATCTACGCACGTTCGCAGGCAGCTTACCGGTTGTATGGCGCAGAGGAATCGCTGTCGTATTTTCTTGATCCAGATGTTGGTCATACCTATTCGTTTCCCGAGCGGGTGCGAATGATCCATTTTTTCAACAAGCATTTGCGAGGTATCTATGACCCCGACGTGGCGGTCAAGGCGCAAGCCGAAAACGAGTTGCTCAAACGTGAGTCCGGTCTGCTTAAGGTGTTTCCCGACGGAGCGTCCAAAGGTGTTGCGGTCGTCGAACTGGTCAAGTCGTTTCTCCAGCGTAATCAGAAGATTGCGTCGTTGCCCACCACGCGCGCGGAGGCGCGGGAATTTCAGCAACGGATCCGTAAAGACCTCATTTCACATATGGGTGATATAGCGCCTGCAAGCCCGCCACGTGTCCTCAGTGATGATGGTGTGGTGGGGCACCAGGCTGTGCGCAATATCATGCTGGAAACGGAACGCCAGATTCCGGTTCCTCTACAGGTGCATTGGCCTGCCCAGGATTCACCAATCCGGGGGCTGGTGATCTACTTGCAGATGTCAGCCCGTTATCCGAATGGAAGCCGACCGAAACGAGAGATGATTCAGGCACTGCTTGCGGAAGGGTTGGTGGTTGCCGACCCCCAAGTCCGTGGATCCGGGACGACGATTCCTGCGGCAGAACCGACTTTTCAATTGCTCTCATTGGCCATGGGAAAGCATCTCTTTGCGACACGCATTTTTGATCTTCTTCGTGTGGTTGATTTTCTACAGGCGGATTCCGACTGTCAGAAACTGAAGTTGACGCTTTGGGGGGAGGGGGCCCGTGAAGGAATGATGGCTCTCTATGCGGCGGCGATTGACTCGCGATTTGACAGCGTGGTTGCGACACACGGCTTGATTTCCTACCAGAATGTGATCGACCAGAACGGAACACCAAACTTCGACTGGTACGTTCCCGGCATACTCCGAAATGCAGATGCAGTGCAAATCGCTGCTGCGGTTGCGCCCCGTAGAGTTATCATCGAGGCTCCCGTTGATGTGAGAAATTCGCCAGCAGGTGAACAGGCGATCGCGGCTCACTATGCGTGGGCCGATCCAGTGTTCCGCCTGTTGGGTGGTGACACCCAGTATCTGTATGGCGTTCAGGTCGATGCCATTGCGGCGCTGCTCGAAATTCCCACAGGAACGGTCTACGGGACGTTGCTGGCCGGTGGGAAACCCGCGGTCGGGGCACGCGTCGAAGTTTTAGGGAGCGGAGTATCGACGACGACAGATGATCGTGGTCAGTATGCATTAACGGCCCGTGTCGGAAATTTGACTCTGCGAGGTAGTGGGCGTGGATACACACCACAGTTGGCGCAGGTTATTGCGGTTTCCGGTGACAGGACGCGTCGTGATTTTGATTTGCGGACGGTTGCGCGCGAATGGTCCTTGTCGGCAGATTTTTCGCAGCGGGCGAATCCCAATGGAGCCTGGACGTTTGGCTATCAGAGCATGCGTGGCGGTGTGTTGACGCGCTATCGAGAATTCAAGTGGGCGGGTGCGTATCCGGACCAATTTGGTTTCTGGAAACCGCGTGGCGGTGGTAGCCACGACCGTTTTGGATCGGTTGACATCTATGTGGGTGCGGATGGATCGGCTCTTTACGGCTTGCATAGCTACGATCGAAATCAGGTGTCCTTACATGCCGGCGGGGGGACGTCACAGGATGATGTGGATAGGGTCTACACGACCGCGCGTTGGACAGCACCGCTGGATGGAAAAGTGCGTGTTCACGCACAGTTCAAAGGTATCGCCTATCGTGGTACCGGTACTCACGCTGTGGTAGGGGTGACGGTCAACCGGATACCGAAGTTTACTGCACAGGTCGACGGGTTTGCTGGCGGCGCACACGTCGGCCCGATGGGGCCCAATCCCGTTGCTTCGTATGTCGAAGTACTATCGGTTGCGGTAGGTGATACGATCGACTTCACCTGTCTGAGCAATGGCGAACAGCTCTTCGAAAGGTATGTGGGATGCGACGTCACGCTCAAGGAAGTCGGGAATCGCCCAAAAGAGTAGGCGGTCCATTCTCGGGCAATTTCTGCCTGGTACGATTGGATCGCTCCCGGATTCAACTCGGGCGGCGATTGTCAGTAAGAGGTGGTCCTGCCGCTGGCGCCGGATAGGTATCATGTATTGCCTCGAAGAATAGGGTTGCCATTCCACTCTGTAATTTGGTGAGCTGGTCTTGACGAGGTGATTTGGAGTGACGCACCAATTGATTTACGCGACGGATGGAGGTACTTCGGCTACCGGTTCGCGACCCGCGCTCAGCTGGTGGTACGTCGGATGGATGCTGGCAGGCGGTTTGGTCGTCGCGAGTACAGGAATGACTCAGGTGCGTTTCAATCGTGATGTACTGCCGATCTTGTCGGCGAAGTGCTTTTCCTGCCATGGCGCGGATCGGGCCAGGAGAAAAGCGAATTTGAGATTGGACAAGCGGGATTCCGCTGTTGCCAATCGTGACGGCAGGCATGCCATCGTACCGGGAGAACCGGGGAACAGTGAGCTGGTGCGAAGGATTTTCGCGTCAGATCGCGCTTTGTTGATGCCCCCCGCGGAAGAGGCCGCGGTTCTCAGCGCAGCGGAGAAACAGATTCTCCGGATGTGGATTGCCCAAGGTGCCGTGTACGAACGGCACTGGGCGTTTCAGCCAGCCGAGAGAGGCTCGGTGCCGCCCGGGAATTGGGGGTACAACGAAGTTGATCGGTTCATCGCGGCACGACTGGCCAAGGAAAATCTCTCCGCACGAGGGCCAGCGACACGAGCACAGCTAATTCGGCGAGTCAGTTTTGATCTTACTGGACTGCCACCGACTCGAGATCAGCTTGACGCATTTCTAGGCGACGACAGCCCTCAGGCATACGAACACGTCGTGGACTCCTTGTTGAAGTCGCCCCGTTTTGGCGAACGCATGGCCATGTGGTGGTTAGATGGCGCGCGTTATGGCGATAGCCACGGCTACGATAATGACCTTGAGAACAGCCAGTGGCCGTGGCGCAACTGGGTGATCGAGTCGTTCAACGCCAATAAACGATTCGATGTGTTCACCATCGAGCAGATTGCTGGTGATTTACTGCCTGACGCGGGCTCAGAGCAGATCTTGGCAACCGCGTTTAACCGGAATCACCGGATCCAGACCGAAGACGGAGCGATTGACGAAGAGTGGCGAACCGAATACGTCATCGACCGGATCGAGACCATCGGAGCGGTTTGGATGGGGCTCACATTGGGTTGCTCACGCTGTCATGATCACAAGTACGACCCCATTAGCCAGCGCGAGTTTTACCAGCTGTTCTCGCTTTTCAACAATCTGGACGAGAAGGGGTTTATCAATAATTTACGAGGTAGCGCTGAACCCCGTGCACGTTACCAACCTGACGAGTACGCTCGTCAGCTGGTCGCAATCGAAAATCGCATCGAACAGAAAGAGGAACGTAAGCAAGCGATGGCGGACCTGGAGTCGCGTTATCCATTGGTGATGGTGATGCGTGATATGGAGATGCCACGACAGGCATTCGTGCTTCAGCGGGGACGTTACGACGCGCGAGGAGAAGCGGTTGAGCCGGGGTTGCCAGCGGCGCTGCCGGCGTTGGAGCCCGGCGTGCCGGTGACCCGTTTGGCGCTGGCCAGGTGGTTAGTGAGCGGTCGCCATCCACTTACGGCCCGAGTGGTCGTCAATCGACTGTGGGAACAACTGTTTGGGATTGGGATTGTTGCGAGCTCGGAGAACCTGGGCATCCAGGCTGATTGGCCGAGCCACCCGGCCTTGCTCGACTGGCTGGCGGTCGAGTTTGTGGAATCTGGGTGGGATCTGAAAGGCTTGCTCAAGCAGTTGGTGATGAGCGCGACGTATAGGCAGAGCCATCGTGTCGACGAGGAGAGACTACTGCGGGACCCCCAGAACCGTCTCTTGTCACGCGGTCCAAGAGTGCGGTTGCAAGCCGAGATGGTACGGGACCAGGCACTGGCGCTGGCGGGACTGCTGGTGGAAAAACTGGGGGGGCCGAGCGTCCGGCCCTACCAGCCTGCTGGTCTCTGGGAAGAAGTCGAAAAACGTGGGACTTACCAACGCAGTTCAGATACCGGACTCTACCGGCGGAGTCTTTATACGGCGATACGCCGGACCGTACCGACGCCGGAACTGGGGCTGTTCGATATGCCCAGCCGAGAAGTCTGTACGATCCGCAGATCGCGGACAAATACCCCGCTGCAAGCATTAGCACTAATGAACGATGTGACCTATGTCGAAGCGGCCAGGAAATTCGCGGAACGAATCGTGACGCAAGATGCAACGCCCGCGGCGCGTATTGCCTGGGCGTTTCGCGAGGTGACCCAGCGATACCCCCAGCCCGCGGAACTGGAGGTGCTGCATGCGGGCTATCTGAGACGTGTTGCTGTTTATCGCAGACGTCCTGATCAGGCCGCAGCGATTTTGAAACAAGGGGAGTCTCCATTGCCGGCCGATCTGGACAAGATCGAATTGGCTGCCATGACGACGGTCGCGAGCGTTCTCCTCAATCTCGATGAGGCGATTAACAAATGAAACACAGCCTTGGGTTGTCGACAAGGCAGGTGCAGGAGCTACTCCAGCGTCGTGCCTTTCTGTCGACGTCGGCAAGTGGGATCGGTACGATCGTGTTGGGTGCTCTGGCGGACCGGGTTCGCGGTGCGACGCCACTGCTAGCGAGGACGCACCACCGGGCTAAGGCGAAACGCGTTATTTGTCTATTCCAGTCAGGCGGGCCCGCGCAATGCGACTTGTTTGATCCCAAGCCGCGGCTGGAAAAGCAACGCGGGAAAGCACTGCCAGATTCGGTCCGCGATAGCCAACGGATCACGACAATGACGTCCCGTCAGAATGCACTGCTGACCTGGCCCACCCCATTTCGTTTTCGCCGCCATGGCGAGAGTGGGATTGCAGTGAGTGAGTTGATGCCGCGCCTGAGCCAAGTCGTCGACGATCTGTGTCTGATTCGCTCGATGCATACCGAAGCTATCAATCATGATCCCGCGATTACGTTTTTTCAGACCGGGTTTCAACTTGCGGGACGGCCTAGTATTGGTTCGTGGGTGTCTTACGGGCTGGGTGCGTTGAATGAGGATTTACCGAGCTACGTGGTACTGACCTCGCAGGGAGGATCCGGCTCGCAGCCACTCTACAGCCGCCTTTGGGGATCCGGATTTCTGCCGACCGAGCATGCTGGCGTCAAGCTGCGGAACACCGGTGCTCCCGTGTTTTATCTTGCCAACCCACCTGGAATTGACGGGGGGTTGCGGCGAGACATGCTCGACGATCTTGGTAAGTTGAACCGGCAACGGCAGACCGTTGTGGGAGATCCGGAGATCGCGGCCCGGATTGCACAATATGAAATGGCGTTTCGGATGCAGGCCAGCGTTCCTGAACTGGCCGACATTTCCAATGAAACAGCAGCCACCCTGGAGCTCTACGGTCCCGATGTGACGCGGCCTGGAACATTCGCGCGGAATTGCCTACTGGCACGACGGTTGGCGGAACGCGACGTGCGGTTCATTCAGTTGTTCCATATGGGGTGGGACCATCATTCCAAAATCGCGGACAACCTGCCCAAATTGTGTCGCAGCTCAGACCAGGCGACGGCGGGACTGTTGATTGATTTGAAACGTCGTGGATTGCTGGAGGATACGCTCGTTATCTGGGGCGGAGAATTCGGCCGTACGATTTACGCCCAGGCAAACGGCAAGAATGCCGGGCGCGATCATCACCCTTATTGTTTCACTACGCTGCTTGCCGGCGCCGGTGTCAAGGCGGGGCATGTCCACGGCGCGACAGATGACTACTGTTACAACATCGTAGAGGATCCCGTTCACGTGCACGATCTCAACGCCACAATCTTGCATTTGCTAGGAATAGATCACGAGCGACTCACCCACAAATACCAAGGGCGTGATTATCGACTCACAGATGTGCACGGTGAGTTGGTACGGGCGATCTTGAATTGACTGGATTGGATCCGGAGGCCTCAAATCGATCATGAATCGGACAATGCTGGCGATGGGGTTGACCGTTTTGCTGGATGTGTGTGGTGGTGGCACCACATGGGCAACGGGTGTGCGTCTTATGGGTGACCGGATCCTGTTGGAGACCGATCACGTGACCTACGCGGTCGGCCGAGACGGCCTTAACAAGAGCTTGAGGGACACGCGTACCGGCAAGGAGTTCCTCGACAAGCAGGGCGTGCCGTTTATGTTTGTCGCTCGTGACGGTCAGTGGACACCCTCCACCGCGCTGGACTGGGTTGGTGGAACTCTGCGTATCAGCTTTGCGGATACCGGAATTCGGGCCAGATTGCACCCTCGCGTGTTTGCCAATTATCTGACGTTCGAACTGGTTTCCATCAACGATCAACGCGTCAGCGAGATTCAGCTGATCCGTTTGCCGTTGACGATTACACAGTCGATAGGCAGCAACTTGGTGCACTGTCGGAACAGCCACCATGCCGTGGCCCTGATTCCGCTCAACATGGAGACGCACTGCTACGTGGCACCGCTGCCGCGGCCTGCGGAGGGACAACCGCCGCCGGCGATGGTCTACGGAGGAGCCCGTGGTCACGTCGGCCCTAAGGACGGCCAGCATCCGGTACTCATTGCCCACGCGGACGGTCGGTTGCGTCTGGAGGGTGCCAAGGTTGCCATCGCCGGATGCGCGTCTGGCAACCTGCTCGACGTGATCGAACAGATTGAGATCGACAACGGGTTACCACATCCGACGATTGATGGCGTTTGGGCACGCCGCTCGCCGGAACTGATGAAGTCGCTACTCTATACCGATATTTCCGAAGCGACCGCCGACGAGGTGATCGCGTATGCGAAGGCCGGGGGATTCACGACGGTCCACATTAATCGACCGGTTTGGTGTGCCTCCAACGGGAGCTATCTCATTAACCGCGTGAATTTCCCCAACGGTGAAGCTGGGCTGCTGGACGTGAGCCGCAAGATCCACGCGGCCGGGCTCAAATTTGGTATGCACAATTGGGAAATGGTGATCCACAAACATGACCCGCTCGTCAAGCCGGTTCCCGCGCGGGGTTTTCTGATGTATCCCGATCGTCGACGGATTCTGGCTGCGGACATCGGACCCGACGATACGTTCATTCCCACCACGACGACCCCCAATGGACTGCTCTCCGGAGGGGACAAAGCGGTGCACTACGGCCGGGACTTGCGGATCGGTGACGAGATCATCATTTACGGTGACCTCAAGCGGACCAAACCTTATGGATTTACGGGGTGTCTTCGTGGCGCTTTGGGTACCCGACGCGCCGGACACACCCAGGGGAATGCGATTGACAACTTCGCGGAGTTCTACTGGTCTTACTACAAGCCTGATTTAGAGAGTGAACTATTTGATCACATCATGCGGGCTGAAGCGGCGTTACTGGAGAAATTTCAAGTCGATTACTACTATCCCGATGGAGCGGGCGAAAATACGAATCAATATCCCTCCGTGCTTCCGGACTGGTATATCCGTGGCCTGTCGACGGTCAAAAGGTTTCATTACACCAGCCGTGAGGTGCGGTTCGCGCATGGTGCGACGTCGAATTTTGCCTGGCATGTGCTGACGCAGGGTAATCATAGCGATTCGGTTCAGCAAGGTGTGATGGAGCACTTCAATCGGAGCCTGGCGGAGGCCGCCCATTTTAGGGCAGATTTGCAACCGATTGACCTGGGCTGGTTGGGTTACTTCACCCATAACGTAACGGGACTCGCGACACGGCCTCGGGAGATGGCGTACGCCTGGTCCAAGGCCTTGGCCTATGAAGCACCCATTAGCCTTTCCACCGACAAGGCACGCTTGGATGGCAATGGCCGGACTGCTGAAATTTTCGCTATGATTCGCCAGTGGGAGAAATTGAAGGTAGCAGGGTACTTTCCACAATCGATTCGCGATCAGCTCAAGCAACTCAATCGCGAGTTCGTTCTGGAAAATACCAGTGCCCAGCACTGGCAGATTCGTCCAGTCACCTACGCTCCGGAGCACTATGTGGCTGATACCGACGGCGTCCAGAACACCTGGGTTTTCCACAACCAGGACGCCGCGCAGCCGTTGCGTGTCGCGATCGAACCGATGCCACGATTAGCCGATTACGGCGATCCGCAGAACATCGCGATACTGGCCCCTGGACCTTTGCAGCTCGCCACCACGGGTGCGGGGCCGATGTGGGGTCCGCGCGCCGCCGCGGGTATGGAACTGAAGTTGCAGGTTGCTGCCGAGCCAGCACCGGGGGGTGGGAAATCGTTCCAGGTCACCGCGGCCAACAAGGGAAAGCAGCCTCAGGGTTGGGCTTGTGCCGAGGTGATACTTAACAGGAAACTCAAACTGGCGGGACACCGGGCCCTGGGCGCATGGGTCCTCGGTGATGGTTCGGGCGCGTACCTGCATTTCACTCTGGAGTCCGGCAGGCGGTCGGCACGTGACTATTACACACGTTTGGATTTTCGCGGTTGGAAATATGTGCAAATGTATGAATCGGCGGGCGGTGAGATCTATGACTTCCAGTTTCCCTTCAGCAACTACTGGGCCCTGGGCATCATGGACTACGAGGCGGTAGACCGCGTCTACGTATTCCTCACGAATCTACCGCCTGGCACAACTTCTGCGGCTGGTTTTGGGCGGTTGGAGGCGCTGCGGGAAACGCCGCTCCCGGTGGTCAACCCGGGAGTGACGGTGCGGGGAGAGCGGATTGTCTTTCCGGTCACGCTGCAGCCTGGATGGTACCTCGAGTACGCAGGGGGCGACCTGGTACGGGTGTTCGACCCGAATGGTTTTACGAAGGCGGAAGTGCGACCAGACGGTATGGCGCCGACGATCGGTAACGGGAACAATGCGGTTTCCTTTTTCTGTGCTGGTGGGAGCACACGTGGGCAAACCGCCAAAGTCAGGTTTGTCACACGGGGGGAACCGCTCCGGTAGCGGCAACGTCGCTGCGATGCGGCAGAGATACCGCCTCGCGACAAGCAGCTGGCTGCCGACCCATCTCAGGGTGCCTGCTTGCGGAGTTGCAGCTCGCGCACCATCTGCTGCTGGATAAATTGAGCGGCCAGCTTGTAGGCATGTGGGATCGCACGGTGACCATCAACGGGAGCAATCACCAGGTCGACTGTCGCTGCCTGGTTGCCGGCCTGTCGTCGTAGTGAGGCGGCTTTCAACTGCCTGGCGGCGTTCGTGCAGTCGGCCGTGCTGACACGCTGATCCTTAGCGCCGATGCTCAGCCACAGCGGCCGCGTTCCCAGTTTCTGGGCCAGGTTGGCCACGTTGAGCTCTTGTACGAGTCGCGGCTCGACTCCTTTGAATTCACGCAACGCCAACAGGTTGGTCACGGGTGAAATCGCTGTGACAACTCGAATCCTTGGTTCCGCAGCCGCCAAGTGGAGCGCGCAGAACCCGCCCCGAGAGGTTCCACAGGCCGCGAAGCTCGCTGGGTCGCTGTAGCCCTCCGTGATGAGAAACTCGAGCACCTGCCGGCAACGTTTCACAAACGGTCCGATCAAATCCTGGCCCTGTTTCACCCGGTGCGCCCAACCTACGAGGTGAGCCGGTTCCCCTGGGCGTTGACTGGCACCATGGCAGGGCGGGTCGAGAGTCACGTAGAGCCAGCCGTCGCGCGCCAGATGTTCTCCCGCTTGGGAGTAGATCCGTTGGCGATTCATGTCGGCAATCGCAGCCGCAAAGACAAACAGCGTGGGAGCGGGTGTTTTTGGTTTTTTACCAAACAGCCCAAATTGCACCCCGGTTGGGGTAGAGATGACGCGCATGGTTGGCTTGTCTGAGTTCTGCGCGGCAGCGTACGGGGAGAGGCACCAGAGATAGCTGGTGGCGGCGAGCAAGAGCGGGAGTCGGTTGCAGTTCGTCATGCGATCGGTTGCGCAGGTGTTTCTTATTCGGCTGTTTTGCCGTTGAGTTTTTCGATCAAATAGGCCACGGTCGTCTTGTGGGTCACATTGGCGGCACCTGGGTAAACCAATTCGCAGTCGACCCCCATACTCTGGCAGTGTTCCTGTAACTTGAGGCCAAAATTCGCTGTGTGCGTGGGATCCTTTTGCGGCTGGCCAATCGCCGGTGCCGCATTGTAAGAGAGGTGCACCGGAGGATCGTCGGCGGTCACCAGTGCGTAGGGGGAATATTCGGCAATCCAGGGGACAATGGAGTCACGTTGGGCCAGAAAAACGTCGAATTGAGAGAGGTTCCTGGCCTTGTCCGGCTTGAACCCAAAGGCATGCCCACCGTAGCGACTGTTGGGGGTCCAGGCTTTCATTTGTACGGGATCAAGTGTGGTTTGCGCTCCACGTACCGCTGCGCACCACAGTCGTGTCGACTGACGCGCGACTGGATCCGCGTGATCAGGATCGGCCATGTCGGGGTGGAATGCGAGCCAGAGGCTTGTGCAGGCACCAGCCGACCCACCCGCGGCGGCAATGCGTTGCGGGTCGATGTTCCACTCGGAAGCTTTACTGCGCACGAACTGCAGGGCGCGCGCTGCGTCGCCGAGTGGTCCTTTCACTGGCGGAACCAGGCCATCCGCCGTGGCTTCCGGGAGAAACCGATATTCCACGGAGACGACAGACAGTCCGGCCGCGAGAAGTTGCGGGAGCATGCGTGTCAGTCCGCTCATGCGACCGTTGCCAAGCCAGGATCCGCCGTGGACGAAGAAGACCACGGGAGTGGGGCCGTCGACATCAGCTCTCCAGAAATGCAGCAATTGTTTCGGGTGGGTGCCGTAGGCAACATCGTAATGAGTGGGGTTGGGAAGTAGAGGTCGGGCCCGGACGAACCGGCGGGCTTCCTGGGGGCCAATCTTGCGCACGTAAATGTGACGCCAACGAATCTCGCCTCCATGGGTTTGCAGCATGAGCGGACCGGTCGCGGGTAACGGCTGGTTACGGTTCCAGTAGTTTTCCATGACTGCCCCTTCCACGGTGGCCCGGTTGTTGAGCCAGACCCAGGTGCGGGCACCGAT
>PAQH01000018.1 GCA_002709225.1 Planctomycetaceae bacterium | reverse complement strand
GACGTGGACTATATCGATGAAGTCGCCCTCTATCTGCGGGCCGGGAAGCTGGACCATACGACGGTGGTAGATGCCCGCGTACAGCAGGATCTGGAGGGGCTGGTTGGCGGCCACAGTGTGATCCAAAAGGGCGGTTATCGCCTGAATTTCAACCGCTTCATGCAAAAGCTGGATGACTACCAGCGCCAAGTGGTACCGCGGTACCGGCGTTACATTGAACGTAAGAAGGAGCTGGTCGACGAGGCCCGCGACGACATGCGACTGGAAGAATTCCGGCCGCGCGTGCTGACTTCATTCGTTCGCAATAAGTTGATCGATGAAGTCTACTTGCCTTTGATCGGTGATAATCTGGCCAAACAGATCGGCGTGGTGGGTGAGGGCAAACGCACTGACTTGATGGGTTTGCTGCTGCTGGTGTCGCCTCCCGGATACGGTAAGACCACGCTGATGGAGTACATCTCCAATCGGCTGGGAATTATCTTCATGAAAATCAACGGTCCGGCGATTGGGCACCATGTCACGTCGCTGGATCCCACCGAGGCGCCCAACGCCGGGGCCCGAGAAGAAGTTGAGAAATTGAATCTCGCGTTGGAGATGGGCGACAACGTGATGATTTACCTCGATGACATCCAGCACTGTAACCCAGAACTGTTGCAGAAGTTTATTTCGCTCTGTGATGCGCAGCGCAAGATCGAAGGTGTCTATAAGGGACAAACCCGCACATACGACCTGAGGGGTCGCAAAGTGGTCGTGGTGATGGCCGGGAACCCGTATACCGAAAGTGGTGAGAAGTTCCAGATTCCGGACATGCTCTCCAACCGTGCGGACGTCTACAACTTGGGTGAAATTATTGGTGACACGGCTGACGCCTTTGAAATGAGTTATCTGGAAAACTGCCTGACGTCCAATCCCGTGCTCAGCAAATTGGCCAGCCGCAGCCAGCAGGATGTGTACGCGATCATCAAGATGGCCGGTCAGGATTCCCGTGAGGGAATCGAGATGGAAGGTAACTACTCGGTCGAGGAGTTGAATGAACTGGTGGCCACGATGAAAAAGCTGGTCACGGTGCGCGATGTGATTCTGAAAGTAAACCGGGAATACATTCGCAGTGCCGCCCAGGCCGACGAGTACCGTACCGAGCCGCCTTTCAAGCTGCAGGGGTCGTACCGGAATATGAACCGCATCGCCGAGAAGGTGGTGTCGATCATGAATGACCAGGAACTGGAGACCCTGATTGTCAGCAATTATGAAAACGACTCGCAGACCCTGACCAGTGACAACGAAGCCAATATGCTCAAGTTCCGGGAGCTGATGGGGATTCTCACCGAGGCGGAGGCCGAACGCTGGGCCCACATCAAACGGGCCTATACCCAGAACGTCAAGATGAAGGGCCTCGATGCCGACGACCAGTTTGGCCAGGTTGTCTTGCAGATGAGCAACTTCTCCGATGGGCTGGATGCCATCCGCAAGGCAGTGGTCGAGGGGGTGGATCGGATGGGTGAGAATCCCGACGGCAAAGTGGCGACCACCACAGCGCCGACGATCAACCCTCAACTGGAGCAATTGATCGATCAGATTTCAGGTGTGCAACAGGGTCTGGATAACATTGGTACCGCTGTCTCCGCCGGAGTCAATGAAATCACGCAAGCCGAGCGCCCCCCGGTGGCGGCGGCTCCTGCCGGTCCCATCAGTGGGACAACAACGACGGACTTTTCCGAAGCATCGCAGGCTCGGTTGGATGATTTGATCCAGCAAGTTCAGGGAATTCATGAAGGCCTGGCCCACATCGGCAGCGCGCTGTCCGCGGGAATCGAGACCATCACCAGCGGCATCGATGACGAACCGGCGGGCCTGGTTGAACAGCCTCCGGAATCGAGTTCCCCTCCGCCGGCGGAACCGATTGACCCAGCGGATGACGCGACCGCCGAATAATGCCGGTGACGCGCTGCGCGATTGGACGAAGGGTTTGCCGCGCGTTAGCAGGTAGAGTCGGTAGAGATCTTTTGGCGCGGGTCTGGGGCGTCGCGCAGTGCCACACGACGGTCGGGCCCCGACGGCGCTGGAAATCATCGTGCCAGCGTGGGCTCCCCATAGTCCGGCAGGGTGTCAGCGACTATGATGACCGCTTATGGGTGCCGGCTCGGTTGTCCCCCCAAAACTGGCCTCTGTTTGCTGAACGGTGTCGTCGACCAGACACAGGGCGCCGCGCTGACTGTCGCCATTTGCGTGCGCGCGACCCTGACTTGGCTCGATCGCCGTCGGTGACCTGACCCGCGCCATGTAGCGACTGTCATCCCCTGGGCGTACAGCGATTTCCGTGAAGCGATGCGGGTTGCGCGTCCATGAGGCACTTTCAACTCTTCGTTTTTCTCCCAGCGATTGTAGAACATGAAGACAGACGAATTACGGGAAATGTACTTGTCGTTCTTCGAGGGCAAAGGGCACAAGCGTTGCCCCAGCGACGTCATGGTGCCGACCTGGGACCCGTCAGTGTTATTTACCCCGGCGGGTATGAACCAGTTCAAGGATCACTTCCTGGGTAAAGTCAAACTCGATTTCGTCCGGGCGACAACATGCCAGAAGTGTTTGCGGACCGGGGATATCGACAATGTGGGCCGCACGGCGTATCACCAGACTTTCTTCGAAATGCTGGGGAATTTCAGTTTTGGAGATTATTTCAAACGTGAAGCCATTCATTGGGCCTGGGAATTTCTCACCAGCCCACGTTGGCTGGGAATCGCCGCAGAGCGCTTGAGCGTGTCGATCTACCTGGACGACAACGAGGCCGCCGACATTTGGCAACAGGAGATAGGCCTCTCCCCCGAACGCATCGAACGGATGGACGAGCACGATAATTTCTGGCCAGCCGGAGCACCCACCGACGGTCCGGACGGTGTCTGTGGTCCCTGTAGTGAGATTTTCTACCATCCGCCAGGGGGCGGCCCGGAAGTTGAGATCTGGAACCTGGTATTCACACAGTTCAATCGCGTGGGAAATCCACCCGACAATTTACGCCCCTTACCCAGCAAGAACATTGACACAGGTATGGGGTTGGAACGCACCGTCGCGACGTTGCAAGAAGTCGACACCAACTTTCACATCGACACCTTGCGACCACTCGTGGAAGCCGCGTCCGAGGTATGCCAGGTGGCTTACGTACCCGACAGTGATGCGGGCCGGCGGTTGCGGCGGATGGCGGATCACGTTCGCGCTTGTACCATGGCGATACACGAGAACGTCTACCCTGGTCCGCAGAAGGAAAAGTATGTGATTCGCCGGCTGCTGCGGCGGGCCGTTTTGGACGGACATCAGCTCGGTTTGCGCGAGGCGTTTTTGTACCAGCTGGTGCCGGCCGTGGTAGAAGTGATGAAGGGTCCGTACCCGGAATTGCTGGAAACCACGAACCGGGTCGCTGACGTCATCAAGAATGAGGAAACCGGTTTTCTGGGCACGCTCGATGATGGGCTGGCACGGATTGAGCATTTGTTTTCCCAGTTCAGGGAAGAACGGCGCAATACCGTGGATGGGGCTGCCGCTGCGGACCTCTACCAGACTTACGGGGTACCGCCCGAAGTCTTTGAATCGCTGGCCGCGGAGCAGCAACTGGCCTTTGATTGGGAAGGTTTTCAGAGCGCGATGGAGGCACATGGCGAGGCGTCCGGTCGTTTAACGCATTCGGTGATGGACGTTAAAGGTCCGGAGGCGACGATCAAGCAAGCTCTGCATACCGTGGAATTTCTGGGGTACGAGTCGAACGAGGCGGAAGCAGAATTAAAGTTCATCATTGCTGGCGAGCAACTAGTCGATCTGTGGAGTACCGCCGGTCCCGAAACGCCAGTGCAGCTGGTGTTGGATCGGACACCGTTTTACGGTGAAGCGGGTGGACAGGTTGGAGACAGCGGAGAAATTTCCGCCGCCGGCGCGCGGTTCCTGGTGACCGACACGGACCGCCAGGGGGATTTGTTGTTGCATCGTGGCCACTTGCTGGAAGGTGAGTTGCGCACCGGAAGTCGTGTCACGGCGGTCGTCGATAACCTGCGGCGCCAAGCGATTCGCAGGGCGCACTCGGCAACACATATCTTGCACCATGCGTTGCAACAAAACCTGGGAACACATGCACAACAACAGGGCTCCAAAGTCGACGGCGATTGGTTGCGTTTTGATTTCACGAACCTCTCTGCGGTGCCTGGCGATCAGCTGGCGAAGATCGAAGCGAATGCCGTCTCCTGTATTGAGGCTGCCGCGCCGATTACAGCGAGTACTGTCCCGTTGGCTGAGGCGCGCCAGGCGGGTGCCATGATGTTGTTTGGTGAAAAGTATCCCGATCCGGTCCGCATGGTTTCGATGGGGGATTTCAGCAAGGAATTGTGCGGGGGAACCCACCTAGAGAACACGCGAGATGTGGGATCCTTTGAAATCACTGCCGAGGAAGCCGTGTCATCGGGGGTGCGTCGCGTGATTGCGCTCACGGGAGATAAAGCCCGCGAACATGCCCAGCAGACGAGGCTGGCACTGGCGGAGTGTGCGCAACTGCTGGAAGTGGATGTACTGCAAACCCCTGCGGCCGCCGCCGCTGTGGCGCGCACCGTGCGTGACTTGAAGAAAGAGCTGTCCGGTGGTGGACAACGGACTGTTTTCGCCGAGGATGCGATCGCAGTAACAAGTGGTCAGGAAGCCAGCTACGCCGAGATCAAGGAAGCCCTGCGGCAAACGGCGCGAACGTTGAACGTCGCACTCTTTGAAACACCGGCGCGGTTGCGGACATTGCAAGCCGAAATTGAAACCCTGGAAAAACAACGGCAGCAGCTGGTTACTTCGGGGGATGTGTCAGTGGAAGGACTCCTCGAACAGGCTCAGCAGCTGGCGGATTATCAACTGGTGATCGCCGAAATCCCGGGTGCCAACCCCAATTTACTGCGTCACCTGATCGATCGTCTGCGCAAGCAGGCGCCACCAATCGCGGTGATGCTGGCCGCTCCCGCTGGCGAGGAGAAAGTTGTTCTGGTGGCTGGATTGAGTCCGGAATTGACCGATCGCGGTGCGCACGCCGGAAAATGGGTCTCCGCGGCAGCCCAGGTAGTAGGGGGGGGTGGCGGTGGAAAAGCGGATCTGGCCCAGGCGGGAGGGCGAGATCCGCAACAGCTCGCCGCGGCGCTGGAAACGGCTCAGGAAGTCATTCAACAGCAGCTCGGTGGTGCCTGAATGGGCCTGGGTCTCCTGCACAGCCGCTATACCCGGGGCGGGGGAGACCGGCTAAAATCCAGATCTCGCCTTGGAGGTCTGCGCGGACGGGGTCCTTTTCCTGTCGCGCATTCAGAATGGCGGGCGGGTGTCGATTACCCCAATCGATCCGGGCCCAGTCCGCGAAAATCCGTTTCAGGTTCTGAGATTTATTCCCTACAACTTGGGTAGGTGTTCATGGATTTGTTTCTGAGAGTCGATAACGGTAGCGGCTTGTTCTCTGCGGGTCGTACTCGATCACTCCCAAAGGCGATGTTTGCCCTGTTCACCCTGGTTCAAATCAGAGCGCAATGAAAAATCGAGTTGTTGTCACCGGTTTGGGATTAGTCAATCCACTCGGATTGGACGTCGATCCAGTTTGGGAACGTCTCAAACAGGGAGACTCGGGTGTCGGTTATACGACGGTTTTTGATGCTAGCCGATTTCCCACCAAGATTTCGGCAGAGATCAAGGACTTCGAGAATCTGCCTTTAGGTCGGGACGTTGACCTCTGGAAACGGCGTGCGCGCCATACTTGTTTTGCAGCCAGCGCGGCACTTAAAGCGGTGGAATCGTCAGGAATTCAGGACCAGGATCTGGATCCTACCCGTCTCGGTGTCTACCTGGGTGCCGGTGAAGGAAACCAGAATTTCGAGGCGTTTTCACGGATGGTCGCTGCGGGCCTGGCAGATGGTGAGCTCGACTTGGCGCGATTCGCCCAAGTGGGTCTGGAAACGCTTGATCCCATTGGGGAATTAGAACAGGAACCGAACATGCCAGCGGGATATGTATCCAGCATGTTCAATGCGCAGGGTCCGCAAGTGAATTGTTTGACGGCCTGCGCTGCCAGCAGCCAGGCGATTGGTGAAGCCACGGAGATCATTCGTCGTGGTGATGCGGATGTCATGATTTCTGGCGGTGCCCACAGCATGATCCATCCCTTCGGTATCACGGGATTCAACTTGCTGACCGCGCTGTCAACGCGCAACGATGAGCCGACTCAGGCATCGCGACCTTTTGATCTGCAGCGTGACGGGTTTGTCTTGGGAGAAGGAAGCGGGATGGTGGTACTCGAATCACTCGATCACGCCCGCAGTCGAGACGCCCATATTTTTGGAGAAATTCTAGGCTATGGTGCCACGGCGGATGCTTACCGTGTCACGGATATTCATCCGGCTGGGCGGGGCGCCATTCGTTGTATGCGAATGGCCATCACCGATGCAGAAATCGATCCGTCACAGGTCGACTATGTGAATGCCCACGGTACCAGTACCACGGTCAACGATCGCGTGGAATCACTCGCTTGTCGTGAGGTATTTGGTGAACGGGCGCTGAAAACACCCGTGTCCAGTACCAAAAGTATGATGGGGCATTTGATCGCCGCCGCTGGTGTCACCGAGTTGATTGTTTGTCTGATGTCCATTCGCGACAACGTACTTCCGCCCACAATCAACTACGAGAATCCCGATCCAGAATGCGACTTGGACTACATTCCTAATGCATCCCGGGAAGCGACTTGCAATATCGCCCTGAACAACAGTTTTGGTTTTGGCGGACAGAACATCACTCTCGTCGTAGGACGATTTCGCGACTAGGAGCCACGGCACATTGCTGGCGCGTGGCTTTGATGAAGTCATGGTCGTTTTGCGAGCTTCGTACAAACTACATTATTGGGTGGAGAACAACCCGTGCCTGATTCGCATCTGCAGACGATTGTCTGTTGCTTGGGTCAACCTGTTGCCGGGAATCCCACCCAGTTTATGATTGAACGCGCTTTCCGGGCGGCGCGTCTGGATTGGCGTTATCTTACTTTGGAAGTGTCTCCGGAAAACCTAGCAGCGGCAGTTGCCGGAATGCGGGCGCTCGGGTTCAAGGGAGGCAACATCACGATTCCTCACAAAGTGGCTGTGATTGAACACCTCGATGGTCTCAGTCAAGCGGCGGAGTTGATGGGGGCGGTCAATTGCATCAATCGTGAGGGTGATCGGTTACTGGGCGAAAACACCGACGGCAAAGGTTTTGTCCAATCTCTGAAAGAACAAATTGATCCGCAAGGGAAGCGGGTCGTACTGTTTGGCGCGGGCGGTGCCGCACGCGCCATCGCAGTCGAACTGGGGTTGTCGGGTGTGGAACACATTACGCTGGTCAATCGGACCGAGCAGCGTGGACAAGAACTGGTCGACTTGCTCAACCAAAAAGTGGAAGTCCGTGCCGACCTCACCATTTGGGATGGAGATTACCAGATCCCTGAGGAAACCGATGTGGTTATTAACGCGACCTCAATTGGTTTGGGCGACCCTGACGCGCGCCTACCGGTGGATACCACCACACTGACTTCGGAGATGGTTGTTGCCGACGTGGTTTTCAATCCACCACAAACCCAGTTTCTTACCGAATCAGCCAACCAGGGCTGTCGCACGATTGATGGCCTGGGAATGTTGGTGAACCAGGGTGTCATCGGATTTCACGTCTGGACTGCGATCGATGCGGATGCAGCGGTGATGCGAGAAGCGCTGGAAGAATATCTGGAACTATAGATCAGGAATTCTCGACCAGCATCATGCGCTGCAGATGGTTTTCCGCGAGCGGCCGGTCTCGCATGCAGTAAATCTCAAATACCACGCTTGACTTTTTTTTATGTTCACTCGTACATTGGGACCAGCATGGAAGCGCTGGATTCTGGAACCTACTGGTGAAGTGAAATAAGTTCTTTGGCGGGAAAGGAGGTCTGCTGTGGTGGTTTCCGAGAAGTCGTCAGGGGTTGCGGAACGGGCACAACGGGCACTGTCGTCCAGCCCGATTTTCGCGCTGCGCGATCTCAAAGTGGAACGTGAAGGAGAGGTTCTCTGGATCCACGGGCGGGTCAGTTCTTTCTACCACAAGCAACTGGCACAAGAGGCGATCCGAGCGCTGGCAGAAGGCTTACAGGTAGTTAATTCAATCGATGTGGATTGAGGCTTGTGCGTCTACGGGGTGCCATGCCCAGCTGACTCGCCAGGGAGCATGTATCCAGGGGTAGGACTCTCCCAAGCTCTTTGTCCGCTCAGGCCGATTCTCGTCGGCGCTCCCAATCGAGGTGGTCCAGGGTTGCCGCCAGCACACGCTCAACGCTCAGTTCCCGCATGCAACGGTGATGCCGCAGTGGACACTGCGAACGAGCACATGGTGCGCATGCGAGTTGCTGCCAGAGTTGCGTCTCTTGTTGATGGTAGTTCGAGCTCCAGCGCGGATCCGTGGGACCGAAAAGCGCAACGCAAGGTACACCAAACGCGGCAGCCAAATGACGCGGTCCACTATCGGTGGTGACCACGCAATCACTGCGGCGGATACAGGCTTTACTCAGCCCGATACTCAGCGGCTGATTATGGAGTCCGATGACGCGTCGATGCGCGGCTTGGTCGACGAGTTGCTTTACAGCACCGCGTTCGGCCGGACCACAAATCATCAGCACTACCACATCGCGTTGGCGGACGAGCTGCAAAGCGATTTTCCGAAACGAGTCAAGCGGCCACGACTTGGCCAACCCACGGGCCGAACCCGTATTGAGGATGACCACCTGCCTGGCATGAATCACTTCCGGCTGTTGCCAGATGTGATCAGCCTGTTGCTCGTCGCTCGCCGTCGTTGTCAATTCCAGCCGTTTCGAGGTGGATTGGCAACCGATCGACTGGGCGATTTCGAGATAGTGGTCAACCGCGGAACGCGGCAGCAAGCCCCGGCCCCCTCGCGGCGCGTGCAAACGATCTGTTAGTAGTGGCCCGCGCCAATAACGCACAAACCCGACTCGCCGCCGGGCGCCACCCCACCACGCCAGAAGTGCTGTTGAAAGTGAATTCGTCAGTAATAACGCCATATCGATGTTGGCTTGTCGAAGACCTTTCGCAAGGTCGCGTTTTCCGCTTGGACGCGGTTCGTAGGTCATCCATTCATCGAAGTAGGGACTGCCTTGCAGAACGGGTTCTACGTAGGGTCGTCCAACGGCGATCAGGTGATCTGTAAAACCGTAGTGTTGCCGAATGGCGCGCAACGCGGGAGTCGCCATGGCGACATCACCAATCCAGTTTGGCAAAAAAATAGCGATTCGCATGGCAGGTTGATTTGGTGGGGTTTGGCAATCACTCAGGCAGCGCGGACTGATTGGCTGGAGCTTGGTTTACGATGAGTATCGTCTGAACAGTTCCGTTCCCACAGGCGGGCACGCTTCATGAAGGAATAAAATCCGGTTAATGCGCAAACTTGTAGCCCAGCTTTGCCATCCAGGAATCCACAGCGCAACACATACGCATGAAAAAAGCGCAACGGTCCAGCAAGGAGCAGGTCGAGAAAAGTGGCGCGGTGGCCTGCCGCGTTCCAGAGGTCCGCCTGATAGTTGGTATAGCGATTGAGTTTTCGGAAGAACGAGTCGTAATCCGCAAACGTGTTGTGTTGGAGGGCAGTTTTGAGATGTCCGACCCGCCCCGATTTGATCTGGACTTCGGCATGATCAGTGTCGCCTACATAAACCGCTTGATCACGCCGGAATAACCGCAGGCACCGGTCTGATTGCCATCCGCTATAACGGATCCTCTGCCCGAGAAAATAGTTGTCACGCGGTATCCAATAACCGTCGACATCACTGGTCTTCGCGAGCCGCTGTTGAATCTCTAACGCCAGCGCGGGTGTAACTCGCTCATCGGCATCGACCACCAACACCCAGTCATGGCGTGCTTGGGGAATGGCCCAGTTCTTGAAATCCCCGGAGTGGATGTACTGGCGCTGGATAAGGCGACAATCGGGCTGGCGATGAATGAGATTCAAGGTGCCGTCTTGGGAACCAGAATCGGCAATCAAGATCTCATCGGCCACCAGGCGGACCGCAGCGAGGCACTCCTCGAGGTTCTCTATTTCGTTCTTGCAAGGGATGAGCACCGTCAGTTGGTTCATCAGGCTGCGGTCCTCCGCTGAGCGGGGGGTTTGATAAACACGGCGTCGACTAACCTTGGGATCCCGCCGACGTACGCGCTGCCCAGGTTACCTCGATACAAGAACCCATGAGCTTCCAGCGTCTGCAATAAATCGTGGAAATGAGGTCTCACGCGCTCTTCGCCAATGGCCGCTTCGACGATGATCGCGGACGCCTTGCCGAGTAGCTCGGGGGCTCCCGCCAGGACTTCCAGTTCGCCGCCTTCCACATCGAGCTTGAGGAGAACTTCTCCTTTCAAGCGGAGAGAGGAAGCGACGTCGTCAAGTCTTTCCATACGGGTAGTGAACGACGTGTGCTTTTCGGGTCGCTGGGCGCTGCCGGGTGGCCGCAAGCCAGACCCACCAGGATGGTCTTGGTTCCAGAAAAACTCAATCGGCCGAGACACATCGCCGAGTGCGATGTTGAAGGTTTGGACATGGCCGCCCTGCCTGGTGGCCCAACGGTCCAGGCGCCGATAGCAATGAGGGAGGGGTTCAAAACAGTAGATGTTGGCCTCGGGAAACAATTTCCGATACCGACGTGCCATCTTGCCGACATGCGCACCGATGTCAAAAACGGTGCCGATGGGTAACTCCGCGATCCCGTTGAGACGCCGACGTGATTGGGCGTAGTCAAGAATCGGTTTGAGTCCCAGGCGCAAGCGGCAGAAGCGAATCAGAGCGTCGACAGGTCTGGCAGGCATCGATTGCATCTTCTGGAATGGTTCGACCGAGCAATCTCGCAGTATGATGGGATCGCGCTGTTGTCGTGGATTGGGCTGCCCCTCCGTTTTCAGGCGGCCCGTTGTTGGCGTCCCGCTCGTTTCTGGGCGACTCCAATCAAAGTACGACCAAATAGTGTGTGCGGGGCATTTTCCATGCGGGTACCTTTTGTGGACGAGAATCTTAGCTGTGTCAGACCCCAAATAAGTGGTGCCAGCCAGGCCAGTCCCAGCGACGATCGCTGCAAGCGATCGGTCGTCAATCGGTTCAGGTCGAGGCCGGCCCGCGCAAGCAAATAGTAGTATCGATCAGGGGTCGAAGGACCGATGTGCTGGCTGATGGGATCATCCACGTTGGGGTCAAGTGGGCCATGTGAATAAAAATACCCCGTAAGTAAATAGGACAGCCGGGACTTCAGCGAAGCAATATTAGGTGTGGTAAAGAAGAACTTTCCGCCCGGCTTCAACAGACGATGAACTTCTCCAAACAGCGTTAATTGACTCTCCAGGTGTTCTACCACTTCGACCGCCACAATCGCATCGAATTGTTCGCTTTGGTAAGGCAATGGTTGACAAGCGTCCGCGAGTTGACAGGTGACGCCGGGACATTGAAACAATTCGGGGAACAGATCACAGGCTTCCATTTGGAAACCTGCTTGCTGGAGGCGATAAGACATACCACCGGGGCCGGCGCCCAGATCGAGTACACGTGGCGCCGAATCTGGATGTGAGGATGTGATGTCAGCGATCACGAGAGGCGCTAACAGGGAATGCATTCCGGGGATCGTCAAACCACGCGGAGCGTCAGCTGGGCATTCTGGGCGGGGAACTTGTTGACTGCGGTCAGCAGAGTGTGGGTGTGTCATTTGTTATTCAGAGTTGGAAAGCCCGCTCGTTTGTCGACGGGCATTGTCTGGATACTAAATTCCGAGCCGCACCGGATGTGGTCGGTTGGTTGACTTGTCGATGACACCAACCGGTATTCTGGCGCGGCGGGTAAATGTTTCCCTCACAGCGAGTGACTGCTCATACAACTCCAGTGTTTGGTTGACCATTTGATCTGCTGTGAAATGCTGCATGGCACGGCGTCGAGCGCACGCCGAGCGCTGGGCCGCTAATGCGGTTGAGTGGAGCGCCGTGTGCAATGCGCTGGCCAGCGCGGCCGCATCATTTGGCTTGACAGCCCAGGCTATCGGAGACGATGTATTCCCTAATAACTCGGGAATCCCACCAGCCGTTGTAGTTACCACCGGCCGCCCGGCCAGCATGGCGTCGATCAACGAAGATCCTAACCCTTCTTGATGGGAAGCAAGTGTGCATACATCCGCAGCTTGGATCAGGTCGGGCACGTCTTGGCGGTATCCGAGAAAGCGAATCGTCTTGCGGATCCGTAACGCTTCCGCTTGCTGTGTCAGTTGCGTACGAAGTGGACCGTCGCCGACGAGTACTAACTGGGCCGAATTCCGAGTTTCTGTCGTCACTTGGTCATTGCAATGGTTCCCGACGACTCTCGACCAGGCGTCGAGCAGACAGCGGTGCCCCTTGGGACTTGTCAATGACGCCACGCAAACGACCAGTTTCGTTCCCGCGTTGATTTTCAGAGAGCGGCGTCCGCGGTCGCGGTTGCCCGCTGCCATCCGGCGCGGGTCGACGCCATCGTAAACGACGCCTAATCGACGTGTGTCGATCCCCGCGGCGACACATGCCCGCGCAGCGGCGCGGGAGACGCAGACGACCTGGTCGGCGAGGTGATGATAACGCCAGACCGAGTGTGGCGGAGCGGATCCCCGGCGGGAGACAATCCGGACTGGCTGGTGGAGACGCCAGGCTGCGCAGCCGCCGGTGGTGAGCGCGTGGGAATCGTTGAAATGTAGAATATTCGGTTGCCAGTTCCGCCAACAGGTTCGCATGCGCCATTGAGCAAGTGGATTCCAGCCTTTCCCGAAAAATGTGGTGACCGCAAAACCAGCCTCCTTCAGCCGCCGACCAAACGCCGCGCCGCGGCGCGCCAGTATCCGGCAATCGTGCCCCTGTTGGCGGAGACCTTGCGCCAGCAAGAACGCCTGTTGCTCGCCACCGTGCCAGTCTTTGGCTGTGGAAACGAGTGCGACTTTGATGGGGCGCATGAGGGAGCTTCCTCAATAGGTAAAGTGGGCGACGCAATGTATCGAGTTTGTTCAAACAAAACCAGCACAATTTGATGGCACTGGTAGCTAGCAATTGAACCGCCAGCATTAAGGATTTGAGGTGCGAGACAATCGACGTTTGGAAAATCGACCACCTGGCGATAACCTGGATCAACCGCAGTACGCTGTCCAACACGTACGCCCCACATCGTCTTCCTGGCGAAATGCCCGCGCGGTCCTCTCCTGGTATGGGAATTTGTCGTGAATGATGGAAAGCAGGTGGGCACAGCGGAGCGGACGTGGCGCAGGTGGGGACGTATCACCGGCCCACTCTGCGCGCTGGCAGTCTACTTGCTCTTTCAGCCATCGACCGTGGCATTTACGGCCCCAGCGGGAGCGCCTCCGCGCTCTGCTGGATCGTCGGCGACGATGGTCACGCCGCAACAGCAAGCGGAACAGACACGTGTGACCGCAGCTCTGGCAGTCTGGATCGCCATCTGGTGGATTACCGAGGCGATACCTCTGCCGGTGACGGCGCTACTTCCATTGGTTCTGTTCCCCGGGTTTGGGGTGGTCGGTTTTCAGACCGTTGCCCAGGAATACGCAAACAAATACATCTTTTTGTTTATGGGTGGATTCATGCTGGCGATTGCCATGCAACGTTGGAATTTACATCGGCGGATTGCCCTGTTGACGGTACTTTCGGTGGGCACTTCGCCACGGCAACTGGTAGCCGGTTTCATGTTGGCGACTGCTTTTTTGAGTATGTGGATCAGTAATACCGCAACCACCGTGATGATGCTTCCCATCGGACTGAGTCTGATCGAGTTGTTCCAGCGGAAAACAGACCTGCCGGGCGCTGCTCGACTGGAGCGGTCCTTTGGAGTTTGCCTGATGCTGGGAATTGCCTATGCGGCGAGTATCGGCGGCATGGCCACACTGGTAGGGACGCCTCCCAATGCGCTATTGGCGGGGGATTTGTATCAGCGCGGCATTGTGATTGGTTTTGCCGAGTGGATGTTCTTTGCGTTGCCACTGGCGATTGTTCTGCTGATCACCACGTGGTTCTTGTTGACGCGCATGTTGTTTTCTTTGCCCGCGGTTGACGTATCGACAGCTGCTGGTGTGATTCGGGCCGAATGGAAAAGACTGGGGCCTATGTCACGCGCTGAGTGGCTGGTGCTCTCGGTGTTTGTGGCCACTGCGGCGGCTTGGCTACTGCGCAAGCCGCTTGCCAATTGGGAAGTCCTGGTGCGGCACGCTCCCATGTTCGCACGTGTCGATGACACTTGGATAGCACTCTTGGCGGCGATCAGTCTGTTCTTGATTCCCAGTGATTTGCGACGCGGTCCGTTTTTATTGGATTGGGAAGCGGCCTCCACCTTGCCCTGGGGAGTCCTGTTACTGTTTGGTGGTGGCTTGAGTCTGGCCGCCGTGATGGAGGAAAGCCAATTGGCGCGCTGGATCGGCAGCCAATTTGCCGAGATGGGCCATCTCCCTGTTTTTGGGCTTGTCGTGGCTGTCGGTCTGACTGTGATTTTCTTTACTGAAATCACTAGTAACTTGGCAACCGTTTCCGCCTTACTGCCTGTGTTATTTGCGGTGGCTCGGCGCGGAGACCTGGATCCACTTTGGCTGCTCGTCCCCGCGGCGTTAGCGGCCAGTTGTGCGTTCATGCTACCGGTCGCCACGCCACCCAATGCGATTGTGTTTGGCAGCGGTCACATCAGGATGGGCGCGATGCTGCGAACGGGTCTCTGGCTGAACGTCGTCGCGGCAGTGTTGATTCCGCTGTTTGTCTATTTTTGTGCGCAGCACTTCCTTCCTTTTCAGGGATCAAATCTCCCCTGATCGTTGACGACTTTTGCGCCAGGCGTGACAATCCGAATTCACGCCATGTACCGCGGTCAATTTCCAGGGGATAGGGTCTAATGGAAAAAGCTACTTTCGCCGCCGGTTGTTTCTGGGGTGTGGAACACACGTTTCGCCAGATTTCGGGAGTGCACTCCACCACAGTTGGGTATACGGCGGGCGCGGTGGACCATCCAACTTATGATCAAGTATGTACGGATCGCACAGGCCATGCAGAAGCAGTTGAGGTCGAGTTTGATGCCGAGCAAGTGAGCTACGATCAGTTGTTGGAGGTTTTTTGGGAATGCCATGATCCGACCCAGAAGGACCGCCAGGGAGCGGATGTGGGTAGCCAGTATCGATCGGCCGTCTACTACCACTCGGCAGAGCAAGAGGCGGCGACCGTCGCCTCCAAAAAGCGACACCAGGAAGAATGTGCCCGTCCCATCGCAACCGAAATTGTGCCAGCAGTAACCTTCTGGCCTGCCGAGGATTACCACCAGCAATATTTGGAGAAACGAGGGTTGGCCAGTTGTCATCTGCCGGGATCCGCTTCGTGAGTGGGTTTCGGTCGGAATGTCCGTCGCTGAGCTGCTTGTCTACCTAAACAGTTGTCCCGCATCAAATAGAGCATGTTGCAGAACAGCGTTACCTGATTGGGGAGGGGGATCATGATTCGTGTTGGACTCGCCGGAATTGGCTTCATGGGGTGGATTCATTGGCTGGCATACCAGAAGGTAGCCAGTGCACAGGTGACGGCAATTTGTTCGCGCAACGCACAGAAACGTGCCGGGGACTGGACCGACATCCAGGGAAATTTTGGTCCCCCCGGTGAACAGGTTGACACCAGTCAGCTCACGACCTGTGCGACACTCGATGAACTGTTGGCCGATGAATCAATCGATGTAATTGATCTCTGCTTGCCTCCACACCTGCATTGTGAAGCTGCGATTGCGGCGCTCCAGGCTGGTAAACATGTGTTCGTAGAAAAACCGATGGGTTTGACGACCGACGAGTGTGACCAGATGGTGGCCGCCGCCGCCGCTGCAGATCGGCAAGTCCTGGTTGGTCACGTACTCCCCTTTTTTCCTGAGTACGCGCATGCCCGTAGTGTGATTGCCAGTGGTACCTACGGTCGCTTGCTGGGCGGTCATTTCAAACGAGTCGTCTCCGATCCGTCCTGGATCGAGGACTTTTACGATCCGGCGCGGGTCGGCGGACCGCTGGTCGATTTACACGTTCACGATGCGCACTTGATTCGGATGTTATTTGGCATGCCCCAGAGCCTGGTGTCCCAAGGGCGGATGCGGGGCGAGGTCGTTGAGTTTTGTACCACGCTGTTTCGGTACCCGGATCCGTCACTGGTCGTCAGCGCCTCGAGCGGGGTCATTAACCAGCAAGGGCGGCCTTTCACGCACGCCCTGGAGATCCACCTCGAGCGGGCGACGTTGCACTACGACCATGGGGGTTTTACAGACGCTCCAGAGACAATGCCCCTGAAAGTGCTTACCGCCGACGATCAGGTGCTGCGACCCGATCTGGGAGACGGTGACCCGATCCGCGCTTTTGAAGTCCAAATCGAGGAAGTGGTTCGTTCGATTGAAACGGGTGAAGCTTCTTCGATTCTTTCCGGCGCACTGGCTCGTGATGCGATTTTGCTGTGCCACAAACAGACCGAGTCGGTGGTCGCCGGCAGCTCTGTAACGCTCTGATGTGCTCGCAACAGAGCCTGACGGCAAGGGGCTTGCTCAATAGAAGTAGTACATCATGAACATCGCGGCCGCTGCCAGCAGTCCAGCGTAACTGCGGTCGTCCACCACCACGAATTGAACGAAACTTGTTTGGCGGGATGCCTGCTCGGCGAAGCTCCGCCAGACTTCGCGCAAGAAAGCAGCCAGGGTCCACAGTGCGGCCAACCAGGCGGCCACCGCTGGCGCCAAATTGCCGGCTACCATCAGGGCGGCCACCACGGTGAACACCACTACGGAGACGGCGACACTGGCTGCGAGCTGCCCCAGTCTGTGGGGCGCGTGCCCGCCGAGTGCGGACCAGGTGTTCTTGTTTTTTTCGTGATCGGGTGCCTGCATCAGGCTGACGACGACAAAAACCAGCGCCGACAACCCGATGACGACCACGACCCGGTGGAAAAAATTCAACTGGGGTCCGAGCGCTCGGTGCAACACGGAGATCTGGGGTAACACTTCCTTCTGCAGGTGTTGTTCGAATTCGACGACGCTGTGATCACGAAAATCTTTCGGAATGTCACCGATGGAAACGTCGCTCAGTTGTTTGTGTCCCAGTGCCAGATCATACAGAGTGCGATCCACATCTGAATCGTAGGCAAATTGCACCGCTGGCGAGAGGATGAGCCCGGCGATGATGGTCACACA
This sequence comes from Planctomycetaceae bacterium, assembly GCA_002709225.1. Lineage (GTDB taxonomy): Bacteria > Planctomycetota > Planctomycetia > Pirellulales > Pirellulaceae > UBA9264. Next base: position 42,274 of record PAQH01000018.1, on the reverse strand, counting down.
AGCGGCCACGCGCGTACCACGCGACCAAAAGATGCCCATCAAGAACGCGACCAAGACTCCGGGAGTCAGGTAGTTTGAGTAATTGGCAATGTTGAGAAAGAAATTAGACTGGGAATTGGGATCCATAATGAATACAGCCATCACAATGGCCATCAACATCAGTGCGATAATGGAAAGCCGTCCGACCCGAATCATTTCGCGATCGGTGGCTTCTGGCGAAAAGTATTTCCGGTAGATGTCGACGGTAATGATCGTCGCTGCCGAGTTCATCATCGAATCGATCGAGGACAAAATAGCGCCGATCAAGCCCGCGGCAATCAGTCCCACAAAGCCAATACCCAGCGGTGAAATCAGATAGGTCACCAGTACGGGGAATACCGTATCAGGCGCAATCTTCTGGTTCTGGAAAGCGGGCGTTTCTCGGAAAAGATAGAAGGCGGCTACGCCTGTACCGATCGCGAAGAACGGGATCAGCAGTTTGAGAAATCCCGCTACGATAATTCCCAAGCGGGCTTCACTGCCGGTGCGGGCACCGAGGGCGCGCTGGACGATGAATTGATTGGTACCCCAGTAGTAGCAGTGCATAAACATCAGCCCTGTGAGTACGCCCGTCCATGGCAGCTCGGGGTGATTCATGGGTTCGTAAAGCTTTAGTTTCGCGTTCGCTCCAGCGGCCGCGTCAAGCGTCATCATCCGTCCCCACCCACCGAGTTCGGAAAAGGTCAACAGGGCGACGGCAATACCACCGAAGAGGATGAGTACGGATTGGATGACGTCCGTATAGACGACGGCTTTGAGGCCACCGATGATCGTGTAGCTTGCCGCGATTACCCCCAGTACGACGACAAACGCGACATAGTAGCTGGTCCGTACTTGTTCTTGAGCGGCTTGGGGTTGGGCGGTACTGGTGACCGTGGGTTCCGCAGCCTGGGTCGTCGCCACTGCGGCATTGCCGTTATCGGTCGAGCCGGGCTCGGTCACCATGGCCGTATCCCCCATCAAGACACAGACAGTTCGCGCCCCGATGTACAGACCGGGGACCATCTGTACGAAGGCCATGATGATGACCATGATCAGCGCGTACAGCAGCCGACTTTCCCCGCCGTAGCGCCGCTCCAGGTATTCGGAAAGCGTGTACAGATTGAGCTTGCGATAGACGGGGAGGAACCCGTAGCACATCAACAACAATCCGGCGATCGCACCCAGTTCAAAGTGGCTCTGGGCGAAGCCGATACTGAATCCCACGCCCAGCATGCCCACCATGTGATTGGCGCTGACATTGCTGCCGAAAATCGCCCCCGCCACGCCGAACCAGCGGATCCCTTTACCAGCCAGGAAATAGTCTTCGGAAGTCTCTTCCTGGCGTCCTGCAAAGAAGCCGACCGCCATAACGCCGAGTAGCGTCACGACGAAGACAACCAGGTCGAGCGTCTGGAGTTGCATAGGATTACCATCAATAATGCAGTTTCGGAGACATTATAGTGGCAGCTGGAGGTTGCTAAAGCGCTGCGCGCGGAATAATCTGAGGGCCTTCCAACTACGGTGGGCGTCAGCCGCGACGCGTTGATCGCCTGCCGTCGCCCGCCGACTCATTTCTGTAAAGGAAAACTCCCATGGCCCCACGTAGCCTGCTCTGCTGTTCTCTGTTGGCAATTTCCACAGTCGCTCTCGGTTTGGTTGTGTCCAGCGAACAAGCCGGCGCCGAAAAGAAAGCGGCCGTGCGCTTCTTTGAAATGCGGACCTACACGACCCATGATGGCAAGCTCGACGCACTGCACAGTCGGTTCCGCGATCACACCAACCCGCTTTTCAAGAAGCATGGCATGGATCTGGTTGCGTATTGGACACCGACAGATGCCAAAACGTCCAAGAACACCCTGATTTATGTGTTGGCCTACCCCAGCTTAGAAGCCCGTGAAAAGGCCTGGAAGGGTTTTGTCAACGACCCCGCCTGGAAAAAGGCGTATGCCGCCTCGATCAAGGATGGACGTCTGGTCAAGAAAGTCGAGTCGGAGTACATGGTGCCCACGGACTACTCACCCATCAAGTAAACCGGATTGGGTTCTGGGGCCTGGCCGAGCGTACCCCCATGGAAGAGACCGATGGGTGGGTTCTTATTGCCGTATCGCTGGGGAAGTCCGCGCGCACTGGCATCTTGGGTCGGTGGGCGCGTGTTGCTGTTGTTGTTTAGCGTGTTGATCGCATGTCCCCTTGAAGCGGACAACTGGGCGCGCTGGCGGGGGCCGCAGGGAAGCGCCGTGTCAGCGGAAACCGGTGTTCCTCTCCAGTGGGGTCAGGATCGCAACATCCGTTGGAAGACCGCGATTCCCGGCGAGGGCAGTTCTTCACCGATCGTGTGGAACGACCGCGTGTTCTTGACCTCCGCAGAAGACGAAGGGTGCCTTCGGTGGTTGCACTGTCTGGACTTGCTCACGGGTCGAATCATCTGGTCGTCTCAGGTTGCGCACGACTGGCCTGAATTGACTTCGGCGCTGACCGGGCATGCGGCTTCCACCCCGACCACCGACGGCCAACGGGTGTTCACCTGGTTAGGGAACGCGGGGCTGAGTTGTCACGATTTTTCAGGGCGTCAGATTTGGCACCGTGATTTAGGTGCGTTTGAATCGGAATTGGGTCTTGCCAGTTCCCCTGTGCTGGTGGGCGAGCGACTGTTTCTTGTTTGCGATCACGACGGCACACGTTTCAAGTCGTTTGATTCCTTCTTGATCGCCCTCGATCCGCAAACCGGTCGGACCCTCTGGAAAACCCCACGAGCAGGTTTGCTTCGTTCCTGGAGCACGCCGATTGCCGTGGCGAGCGCACAGCAAAAGGTGTTGATCGTCAACGCCCAGGATCAACTACGGGCCTATGATCTGGTCACTGGCCGGCAACAATGGTCGGTGACTGGCATGACGCCCTGGGTGACTCCGTCACCTGTTGTCGCCGGCGGCTTGATTTTTGCTAGTTCTGGTCGCGATGGACCGGCATTGGCAGTCAAGCCGGGCGGCTACGGCGACGTCACTGAGACACATGTAGCCTGGAAACAATCGCGCGGCGCGCCCTACGTCTGCTCGCCGATTGTCTATCAGGGATATCTCTATCTGCTCAATGAAACGGGCATTCTCACCTGCTTGAAAGCGCGGACTGGGAAGCTCCAATTCCGCCAGCGGTTGGGGGGTAAATTTTACTCCTCTCCGGTCGCTGCCGAAGACAGGTTGTACCTGACAGATGAATTGGGAGTGACTTGGGTGATTGGCGCGGGCGCATCGTTCCAATTGCTGGCCAAGAATCGGCTGGCCAGTGGTTGCCTGGCTTCGCCGGCTATTTCAGCAGGTTGCTTCTTGCTGCGGTCCCGCAGCCACTTGTTTTGCATCTCGATTCAGCCAGAAGGGGAATAGTCCCGCTTCGGCAGACCCTGTTTGGGAGAAACTTCTGATGTCGATTCGGTTTGCCTTTGTCGGATTTCGCCACGCCCATATTCGGGATATGTTCACCCGCTGCCAGCAGCATGCAGATATCGAAATTGTCGCCTGTTGTGAACAGGATCCAGAAACACGTGAACAACTGGCTCGTGAGGGCCAGATCTCGGTTACGCATGAAGATTACGAGGCATTGTTAGCGGAGACGCAATGTGACGTCATCGCGATTGGAGATGTTTACGGTAAACGTGGAGCACTCATTACCCGGGCACTGGAAACGGGCCGCCACGTGATCAGTGACAAACCGCTTTGCATCTCGCTTGCCGAACTGGATCAGATCGAGCAATTGGCCAACGCGCAGGGACGGATTGTCAGCGGCATGCTCGACATGCGGGATTTGCCCGTGTTCCTGGGTTTACGTGAACTGATCCGCGCTGACCGGATTGGTCCGATTCGGGCGATCAGCTTTGCTGGCCAGCATCCATTGATGTACGGTACGCGGCCAGACTGGTACTTCGACCCGGGGATGCATGGCGGCACGCTTAATGATATTGCCGTCCATGCAGTCGACTTTATTCCTTGGGCGACGGGTCAAGATCTGGAGTGTCTGCTAGCGGCCCGCAGCTGGAACGCTAATTTGCCGGACGAACCTCACTTTCATGACGGTGGTCAGGCGCTATTAACGCTCCAGAACGGTGCGGGTGTGATGGGCGACGTATCCTATTTATTGCCCGATTCTTTTGGATACCAGATGCCGTTGTACTGGAGGTTTGTCTTCTGGGGAGCCGACGGTGTACTCGAAGCGGGTGTCAATACACCGACGATTCGACTCTATCGGAATGGCGAACAGGAAGCTCGCGAGCTCCCCTTGCCTGCTGGAAAACCGGGCGCCTACCTGGACGCGTTCCTGGCGGAGATCCAAGGTGCCACAACAGATCTGCATTTGTCGTCTGGGGAAGTGCTGCGCGCCACCCGCCTGACCCTGCAGATCCAGCAAGCGGCGGTGGACGCAACAGCCAATCTCAAGCTCTGCGATTAAGCCGGATCTACCGTGTCGGTTTCAGTGGCCTGGCGGATTGGTCGACTAGGGTTCGATGTCGTTCCAGGCGATCTCCTGGCTGAGATCGATATGGGGCAGTGTCGTGGTGATAGCTTCCACGTATTTTTGCGCCGCCCCCGTATTGAACACGACGACGCGCTCGTCGGGACCAACTTGGCCATCGGCGATCAATTGCTCAAGTGCGCCGATACAGGCACCGGTTTCGGGACAGACAGAAATCCCCTCGGCAGTCACTGCCTGGCGCATCCAGTCCGTGATGCGTGCTTCTTCGACTGCCAGTGCGCATCCACCACTTTCGCGAACCGCGTCGAGAATCATGAAATCACCTACCGCCGCGGGTACCCGCAAGCCACGGGCGATTGTTTCGGCGCCTGCAAAAGGTTCGGCGAATCGTTCCCCGGCTTGGAACGCGCGGGCGATTGGAGCGCAACCGTCGGATTGCACCGAGATCATGCGGGGTCGGGTGTTGCCCTCCAGCCAACCGAGAGCCCCCAATTCAGCAAAGGCTTTCCACATCCCGATCAGACCAGTGCCGCCACCAGTTGGATAGAGGATCACGTCGGGCAGCTGCCAGTCGCATTGCTCAGCCAATTCCAGCCCCATCGTTTTTTTTCCCTCAATTCGATAGGGTTCTTTGAGTGTGGAGAGATCAAACCACTGCATACGCTCTTGTCCTTCTCGAACGATCCGGCCACAGTCGTTGATCAATCCGTTGACCCGAAAGGTGTGTGCGCCCGCCAGCACCGCTTCATATTGATTGACGATCGGCGTGTCCTCGGGCATGAACACAAAACACTCCATGCCTGCGCGTGCTGCATAGGCTGCGGCTGCTCCCCCGGCGTTGCCTGCTGACGGCAATGCCACGCGCTGGACGCCAAATCGCTGAGCCATCGTGATCGCCATGGCCATCCCCCGCGATTTGAAACTACCCGTGGGGAGTTGGCCTTCGTCCTTGATCCACAGGTCGCGCAATCCGAGTTGTGCACCCAGGCGTGGACAGCGAATTAATGGACTGGGACCTTCACCCAGCGAGATAATCGAGTCACTGCTGCGGGGTGGCAACAGTTCGCGGTACCGCCACATGCCGGGCGGTCTGTCGCGCAGCTGGTCGCGTGTGCAGCTACCACGTATGGCTTCCAGATCGTAGCGTACCCAGAGAGGTCGATCTCGATGAAGCGTCTGTAACGAGTCGGCTGGTAGCCGAGTCCCATCGAGAGCACTTTCCAAATGGGTGACAAAAGTTTCTGGAGATGTGGACAAATCAGGCATCAATTCACTTGTTTCAAGACAATCCGAAGGGGGCGGTAAACAGCGTTGAGCGATTTTCGGACGGCGGGCAACCTCTGTTACACCAGGTTCCACCCCTGGCGGTAAGGCCGGCGAATCAGTGGCTCCGCTTCAGGTGCATTGGTGGCTTTCAATTGGTCGGGATCCCATCGCAGTTTTTTGCCCACGCGGTAGGCCACGTTACCGAGATGGTTGGCCTCAGTTAACCAGCCTGCGTATTCAAAGTTGCAGGTGGTCGGGGTACCGTGCTTGCAGGCGTGAATCCACTCGCGGTGATGTCCTAGTGAATCTGGGATAAAGGGATCGGGTCGCTGGAAATCCTGGTATTTGTCCCGCGGCAGTAGCGTGTGCTTGCCGTAATCGGCCAAGAGCATACCACGGTCACCGTGAAATAAGACTCCGCTGCCCCAGTTGGGAATAGCAGGGTCCGACCAGCTGGGTGGCTTGTAGGTGCCTTGATGCCAGGTCACTGTGACTCCCGGCCGTTCACCGCGGGGAGCATAGGTATAGCGCACCCGCATCGATGCGGGTGCCAACTCGGCGTGCGGCGGCGGTCCCTCAGCTTCGATGGTCTGTGGATAATCGAGCTTGAGTGCCCAGAACGGCAAATCGATCCAATGGCTGCCGAGATCCGACATCGTACCGTTGCCAAAATCCCACCAGCGGTACCATTTGGGTCCGGGAAAATAGACCTGGTGGAAGGCCCGCTTGGGTGCTGGCCCCAGCCACAAGTCCCAGTCAAGTCCGCTGGGAATGGGCTGTGATTCGCGAGGTCGATCCTGTCGTTGGACGATGTCTCCGTGTTGTTTGGCCTGGGCGGCGCTGCCGTGCCAACCCCAAGCTCGATTCACCCAGACATGCACTTCCCGCACGGTCCCGATAGCACCCGTTTGAATCAACTCCACCACGCGCCGGTAGTTGGTACCAGCATGAATTTGTGTTCCCATCTGAGTGGCAACGCCGGCCTTGTTGGCGGCCTCGCGAATTTGCCGCGCTTCCCAGACGTTATGGGTCAACGGCTTTTCGCAATAGACATGTTTTGCCAGTGACAGTGCCGGCATGGTTGCCAGTGCGTGCGTATGTTCACAGGTGCTAACCACGACCGCGTCAAACTCAGACGCGCGATCGTACAGTTTCCGAAAGTCCTTTACTTGCCGCGCCCGCGGATGCCGCTGGGCCCCAAACCGCAAATTGGTCTCATTGACGTCACAGAGTGCCACGATATTCTCGGATTCGACAGATCGTAGATTTGAGGCACCGCGGCCACCGCAACCAATGACGGCAATGTTCAATTTCTCATTCAGATTTCGACCGCGCAGAACGGCTGGCGCCGAAGCCGCGAATCCGGTTGCACTACCAGCCAGCCAACGCCGACGGGTAATGCTTGATGCACGGTTGCGCCGGTTTGTCGAGAGTGGCGACGCGGAGCGTGATCCAGCGTGGTCTGTGGTCATCAGTAGAGTTCCTTTGGTTGGCGGTTGCGCGGAGTGTTATTTGAGCGCAAGATATTGGATGGGCTAGAAGCGGTGACCTGGCTGGGGTCCATGTCGCGTCGGAGTGAGTATCTCCGGCCCTTCTTCCGTCATCAGAATCGAGTGTTCAAACTGTGCTGAAAGTTGACCGTCTTTGGTACGTACCGTCCAGCCATCAACGGGATCTTGTTGGGTCAATCGTGTTCCCTGGTTGATCATGGGTTCGATCGTGAAACACATACCGGGTTCCAGACGATCTCGATGCGACTGTTTGGTCGGGTAATGTGGGATCGTAGGCTCCTGATGAAATCGTCGACCCAGACCATGTCCCGTATACTCGCGGACCACGCTGAATTGGTGGGCCCGCGCTTCTGCCACGATCGTCTTGCCGATATCGGAAACAGGACATCCGGGTGTGAGGGCCTCGATGGCCAGATACAGGCAATCGAAAGAACACTGGGTTACTGCCCTGGCTGTCTGGGAGACGTCTCCGATGAGAAACGTCTCCGAGGAGTCGCCGTGCCAACCTTCGACGATGGTCGAGAGATCGACGTTGACAATATCGCCAGCTTGCAATCGGTAGTCACCGGGAATTCCGTGACAGATGACTTCGTTGATGCTGGTGCAACAGCTCTTGGGAAACCCCTGATAGCCCAGCGGCGCGGGTACGTGCCCGTGATCGCGCGTGTATTGCTCGACGTGCTGGTCGATTTGGCCGGTACTCACACCAGCGATCACATAAGGCCGAATGAAATCAAGTAATTCAGCGTTGAAGCGGCCCGCGGCGCGCATGCATTCCTGACCGGATTGATCCAATCGTAGTTTGTTTTTTCCCTTGAGCATGACTCTATTCAGATCGTTGTATCGGAAGGCGTCAGTTCCGCGACGGCTGGGCCGGCAAGTCGCGCGAATTGAGATCGCACCACAGGCCTGGAACTCATGGTGTCGGGCAACCGAGTTTAGCAGGGCGCGACTGCGCTGAATATCCACGCTCCGAAGACCGCGGAGGCCCATCGCAGGCGTGTTGTGATCTCCTCGAGACAAGACGGTGCGCAGCGCTTACCACGGATGGTAGCCCTTTGTCAGCGCAGAGCGAACCCATTAGAATCGGCGGTCCCTCAAAGGGCGAGCAGCTGTCTATAAGTCCAGCTTCAAACCTTACTTACACACTTGATTGTCCGACTTACCCGGGACCTTCCATGGTGCGCTACAATCCGGCGGAAATCGAACCCAAATGGCAGGCATATTGGGAAACCCGGGAGACTTTCCGGGCACCGGATCTCCCCGAGGGAGAAAAACTCTATGTCCTGGATATGTTTCCTTACCCCAGCGGCGACGGGCTCCACGTCGGTCACCCGGAAGGCTACACCGCCACCGATATCGTCTGCCGTTATGCTCGGATGCAGGGCAAGTCGGTGTTGCATCCCATGGGGTTTGATGCTTTTGGGTTGCCCGCCGAGGAGCACGCGATCAAAACCAATACACCGCCGCGCGAATCGACAGAAAAGAATATCGCCACATTCCGCCGCCAGTTGAAAATGCTGGGCTTCAGTTATGACTGGGAACGTGAGTTGGCGACGACCGATGTGGACTATTTTTCCTGGACGCAGTGGATTTTTCTGTTGCTGTTCGATACCTGGTTTGATGCGGATCAACAGCGCGGGCGGCCGATAGATGAGTTGCCCATCCCGGCTGAAATAGCGGTTGAGGGAAGCGCAGCAGTACGGCGTTACCAGGATCAGCAGAGGCTTGCTTTTCAAGCTGACGCGTTGGTGAATTGGTGTCCGGCGCTGGGTACCGTGCTGGCAAACGAAGAAGTGATCGATGGTCTTAGCGAGCGCGGCGCGCACCCTGTTCAACGGTTACCGTTGCGACAATGGATGTTGAGGATCACGGCCTATGCCGACCGCTTAGAAAGCGAGTTGGACGCAGTCGATTGGCCGGAAAGCGTCAAAACAATGCAGCGCGATTGGATTGGTCGCAGTACGGGCGCTGAAGTGGATTTTTTTCTCGGTGATCAGGACGCGCTCGCAGCCTGGACCGCGGCGCGGCGAGAAACGGGTTTTCCGCAAGCGCCAGGGGATGACGTGTTACGCGTGTACACGACGCGCCCAGATACGCTTTACGGTGCCACTTACATGGTCATCGCACCAGAACACCCCCTGTTGGATCGGCTGACTAGCGAATCGCAACAAGCGGTTGTTCATGCCTACTGCCAGCAAGCCGCCGCAAAAAGTGATCGCGAAAGACTCGAACTAAAAGAAAAGACCGGGGTTTTTACTGGCGCGCAGGCAATCAATCCAATCAACGGAGAGGCCATTCCAATTTGGGTTGCGGATTATGTGCTGAGTAGTTACGGAACGGGTGCGATTATGGCGGTTCCCGCGCATGATCTGCGTGACTGGGAGTTCGCCCGCGCCCATCAGCTGTCGATTCTCAAAGTCGTTGAGCCGCCATCCGACTATCAACCGACGAAGGACGAAACCGCGCTCGCGTTCTCCGATCATGGCGTTACCACATGTCCCTTCGCAGGGACAGGTACGGCGATCAATTCGGGTTCTTACGACGGCCTGGCCACCGCCGACTTTCGCGCGCGGGTCATCGAGGATTTGGCGAACTCTGGTACTGGGCAGGGTGCGGTCAACTACAAACTTCGCGACTGGTTGTTTAGCCGGCAGCGGTTTTGGGGTGAACCTTTTCCAATTTGGCACGAACTGGATGCGGCGGGGCATCCAACCGGTATGTTGCGGGCTGTGGACACCGATGAATTGCCGGTCGATTTGCCTCCACTGGAGGATTACAGTCCACCTGGACGCCCCGAACCCCCATTGGGAAAAGCCGCTGATGATTGGTTGTACACCGTGGTCGATGGGCAACGTTATGTGCGCGAGACGAACACGATGCCACAGTGGGCCGGCTCCTGCTGGTATTATCTGAGGTTCATCGACCCGCGGAACACCGCGGCATTCGTCGACTCCGCCAAGGAAGCGGCCTGGATGCCCGTTGATCTATATGTCGGTGGTGCGGAACACGCGGTACTGCATTTGCTCTATGCGCGCTTCTGGCACAAAGTTCTCTACGATCGAGGTTATGTCAGCACGCCCGAGCCATTTCAGCGCTTGGTGAATCAAGGCATGATCCTGGGTGAACTGGAGTTCACTGGCTATCAGGATGCGGATCACGGTTGGATTAGTGCAACCCAGGTTCGCAGGAACGCGGAACGCCAACGGGTGGACACACAATCGAACCAACCAGTTCAGGAAGTTTCTGTCGACGAAGAACTCGTAGTGAAACAGAAAGATGGATTTTACTTGCGCGATCAACCAGCCATTCGCGTGGACAGTCGGGCACACAAAATGTCCAAGAGCCGAGGGAATGTGGTCAATCCGGATGAGGTGGTCCGCGATTTCGGAGCCGATTCGTTGCGGTTGTATGAAATGTTTATGGGGCCACTGGAAGCGACGAAACCATGGAGCATGCAGGGTGTCAAAGGGGTGCGAAGCTTTCTGGACCGTGTTTGGCGGATGCTGGTCGAGGATCGAGCGGAAACCCTGCAACTCAATACCGCTGTACAGGACGTTCCACCCACGGATGAACAAAAGCGGATCGAGCATAAGACGATTCAAGCGGTCACCCGTGATGTAGAAAATATGGATTTCAACACGGCCATTGCACGGATGATGGAATTCGTGAATTACTTCACCAAAGAGCCCCAGCGTCCATCTTCGTCAATGGAATCCTTGGTTTTGTTGTTAGCTCCTTTTGCACCACACATTGCGGAGGAACTCTGGGAGTTACTTGGTCACGACCAAACGCTGGCTTATGAACCGTGGCCGAGTTATGACGAGGAATGGACTTCGGACCCGTCGATTGAAATCCCTGTGCAAATCAACGGAAAATTACGCACGCGCTTGACAGTGGCGGCAGATGCCACGGCGAACGAACTGGAAAACGCAGCCCGCGCAGAGGAAAAAGTTGCCGCACAAATCGCTGATCGAGAGGTGGTCAAGGTGATCTGTATTCCCGGTCGCATGGTGAATTTCGTCATTCGATAACCGGCTTTCCAACAGTCGGTCATTTGGCGGAGCAGCGGGGATTGATTAGTCTGAAAGAGCGCGGCAGTAAGCCCTGATCCAGTAGGTGGTGGTGCCCCAGTACTGCCTGGTCGCTGGCGGTGGGCCAGCACCGCCAGGGGCTCGTTGTATCTCGTTGTATTAGGTACGATCCGGTTTGCCGGCCAATTTGACACGGTTACTCTGACAAAGGAGCTGTTTTGTAGTAGTTTCACTGGGGGCCTATCCGCTCACGGTTCGATCTGCAAATGTTGGTCCTTGGGAGTTTTGGGACGACATCGCCAGAAGCGATGTGCACCGTCGAGGCGGCTGATGGATGGTTGGCAATAGCGCACATTGCAGTAGGAGCGCGAATTGCAGCGGGGTCGTTGGCTGGTGGAACGGCAACAAATGTGTTGTCGTTCCATTTGAACTGCCGTACTTTTTGGTCCACAGAGTTGAATGATGCAGGATTCAATGATGCAAGACAAAAAAACTCGGGGCGTCATCGTTGTGTGCTTTAGTTTGTCGTTTGGCGTAGCCTGTTTGTTGTTCCCGGGCAGCCTGCCACCGCGGGCTGAGGCGGCTGACCCACTGGGATCGACCACCCGTTTGGCCACCTACGATACGGCGACGGGCGACACGTTTTTTGCGCTCAGTCTGGTTCCCCAAGTCGAGGTGCCCGCCGTTCGCCCTTGCGATGTGATTGTCTTGTTTGATACGTCTGCCAGTCAGACAGGGGCTTACCGCAGTGAATCATTAGAAGTTCTCCGGGCGGCGCTGGGACAGCTTCACGAAGAAAGTCGTGTGCGCTTGTACGCGATCGACTTGTTGCCAACGCCCATGAACGATGCATTGGTTGGTGCCACAGATCCGGCGATTCTCAAAGCCATTGACCTGTTGAGTCAACGCATTCCGCTAGGTGCGACGGATCTGGCTGTGGGATTACGAGAAGTTATCAAGGCATTCCCCAGGCGGAGCCCCCGCCCGCGTCGTGTGATCTACATCGGCGACGGCATCAGCCGGGCAAATATTCTCCAAGTCGAAGAATTTCGGGAGCTTGCGGAACAAATCGTTACACAACGCATTTCGATCTCCAGTTTTGCTACTGGTCCTCAACTTGACTTTCAGATGCTGGCTGCTTTGGCGAACCACACTGGAGGTATGATTTATGTGGATCGTCCTGAACTTTCGCCCCAACAAGCCGGTACTGCACTGGCAGTGGCGTCGCAACAAGGTGTTTTCTGGCCTGTCTCCAACGGTCTTCCTAAAGCCCTCAAAGAGGTGTTTCCGCAACGGATCCCGCCACTGCGGACCGATCGAGACAGTATTCTGATTGGTAAGTTGCAGCGCGGAGACGGTTTTACGGCGCGGCTGCAGGTGGAATTGGATGGTCGGCCAACACAGCTATCGTGGGAAATCGCGCCAGAAAAGTCCAACGAGGCTTTCAATTTTCTGCCACAACTGGTCAAAGAGGCGCGGGCCAGCCAAGGATGGAGCTTGCCAACCGCCGGGTCGGCAGGTCTCCGAGAGGTGGCCCGCTTGATTAGTAGTAGCGCTCAGGAACTGATTCAATTTGCTCAGCGGGCTTTCAAGAATGGTGACTTGGAAGGTGCGAATACCGTCGCCGACGCGGTTCTCAGAAGAGATCCGGGTAATCCGGATGCGGAAGCGATCAAACGCGTGATCCAGAAAAAAAAGCGTGAAGCTGCGGTCCCACGTACCTCGCGGAAAAAGAATCCTCTCAGGTCGGGTGGGTCCAGTAATCGGCCTCGCCGTTAGCCGCTACTCGACAGGTGCAGGGTCTTCGGGACCGTAACGGCCCCGGAATTGATCGACCGGGTATTTTTCTGCGTTCTTGCGAACCTTCTGCTCGACCGTGGTGGCGATATCGACTTGCAACACATTGGCAATTGCCAACGCGTAACAGATCACGTCAGCTAGTTCTTCACAGACAGCCAGGTTCTTTTCAGGGTTGTTCCGAACCAAGTGCGATTCTTCGGGAGTAAGCCACTGGAAATGTTCCATCAGCTCGGCAGCTTCGACCGCTAACGCCATGCTGAGATTCTTGGGAGCATGAAATTGGCTCCAGTTACGTTCGTCGACGAATCGACGTACCAGGGCGCGCAACGCGTCAATCGTGGTATCGGAGTCATTCATTTGATTGTCATATCTGTAGGTTCAGTTCCTGTAACGCTTCCCCGACCGCGATCGCCAATTGGTCGATGTCGTCAGGAAAAACATTCCCAATGGTACCGATGCGAAACGTATCCGCTTGGCTGGCCTTACCCGGGTAGATCACAAATCGACGTCGTTTCAAGGCCTCATAAAACGGCACAAATGAGAATCCCGTGTCACGCGGAAATAGGAAGGAAGTAATGACAGGAGATTGCAGTGACCGTGGCAGCAGCGTTTCAAATCCAAGCGCTTCCATGTGTTCCACCAAGCGTGCTTGATTTTGAGTGTAACGTTGATATCTGCCAGCAACTCCTCCCTCTTCGTCGAGTTCGATCAGGGCTTGCAGGAATGCCCGCACCACATGAGTTGGCGAAGTGTACCGCCACTTGCCGGCATGCGCTTCCATCTCTTGCCACTGGGCAAACAAATCAAGACTTAGCGATCGAGCAGATCCTTGTGAAGCAGCCAGTTGCTTGCGATCGGCGATCACGAAGCCGAATCCGGGCGTACCTTGAATACACTTATTGGCCGAGGAGATCAGGTAATCGACACCAGACTGTCTGCAGTTCAAAGGGATTCCTCCAAAGGACGACATCGCATCCAGCACGAAGACCTTTCCGTAGCGCTGAGCTAGCTGTCCGACCTCTGCAGCCGGGTTCAACATGCCGGTGGTTGTCTCGCAATGCACCATCGCCACGTGCGTGATATCGCCTTCTTGCTGGAGAACCTGTTCAATCTGGTCCGGGTTTGGAGCACGTGTTTCCTCGACCTCAAACACCTGATGGCAAATGTTCAATCGCGCTGCGATCTGGGCAATCCGGTGACCGTAGGCGCCGTTGTTGATCACAAGTAACTTGCCATTGGTGGGCGTGACGCTGCCGATCGTAGCTTCCACGACAAAAGTACCGCTGCCTTGCATCAGCACCGACGTATACTGGTCAGCGTCTGGCGAGGCATCGACGCCTGCCAGCCGTACCAGCCTCTGCCGGATGTCGCTGACCCGCTGGTTGTATTCATCGTCCCAGGTACAGTAATCCTGCAACATGGCCGCCCGCACGGTGCGCGTGGTGGTTAACGGACCAGGGGTTAGCAACAGATAGGGAATATCGTCATCCATCGAAGATTCACCGGGGCATGAAACCGGGCGTCAGACATTGCGTGGTGATCGCCGCGGATCGAAGGGGCTGCCCGACTGGGCGCCTGGATCACGCTGCGAGCCACATCTTAGCATGCGGTGGTCCGATCAGGGGCGCGGTCGATGTGACTCTAACGCGGACACCAGGGCATCAACGCTATCAGTTGTGTGCCCGTAAGTCAGGCTAATACGCAACAGGGATTCTCCGGCAGGTACCGACGGTGGTCGAATAGCGGGGAGTAGAAATCCCTCTTGCCGCAGTTTCGTCGACAATTCTACGGCCGCCTGTGGGGTACCCACATAGAGCGGGACAATCTGACTAGACGCCGAACCCAGGTCCCAGTTTTGCTGGCGCAACTGCGATCGCACATGGGCGCTACGTTCGAGCAACCGGGTCCGCCGGTGAGGTTCTTCGCGTACCAGGCGCAAGCTTTCCAGGCCGGCGGCGGCGGCGGCTTCGGGAAGCGCGGTCGAGAAAACATAACTCCGTGCCCGGTTGACTAGCCAATCGACAACACATTGTGAGCTGGCGACGAAACCACCGATCGATCCCAGGGCCTTACTGAATGTACCGATTCGCAGGTGGATACCGTCCTCGGCGCCCAGATGTTGCGCCACGCCGCGGCCGTCTTTCCCATACAGGCCTGTCGCGTGGGCTTCATCGACCATCAGGATAGCTTGGAACTGTTCTGCCAGCTCCGCTAGTTTGTCCAGTGGTGCCAGGTTTCCGTCCATACTGAAGAGACTGTCGGTGACAATCAAACGGCGCCGAAATGCGGAGGAGTCCTCCAGCAGCCCCTGCAGCGACGTCACATCGCGATGCGGAAATACGAAAGTTGTTGCGCCTGAAAGTCGGCACCCGTCGATGATACTGGCATGGTTCTTGGCATCGCTGTAAATGGCGTCACCGCGGCCTACTAAGGCGGTGATTGAACCCAGGTTGGCGGCAAATCCAGAAGAGAAAAGCAGCGCCGCATCGGTGCCTTCAAAAAGCGCTAATTGCCGTTCCAGTTCGGCATGGATCGCGCCATGGCCACAGATCAAAGGGCTTGCTCCACTTCCCCAGCCGACGGTATCGATCGCGCGATGCACCGCGGGGACCAAATCTTCGGCCGCCAATCCGAGGTAGTCATTGGAAGCGAAGGCGATGAGATCTTGACCATCCATGCGGATGGTTTGTCCTCGATAACTTGAATGGCGGGTCGACAGTCTTCGCCGCAGGCCATGGTTTTCCAGTGAGTGCAAACCTGCGGTGATCCAATCCAGCGGGTGCGCCATGAGCATTCAGTTTTTTCGGGATAATCTTTGGATCGTGTCGTATTCGCCTTTGCGCACCGGTTGCACCGAAAGCCGAGAACCTTTACGCAGCAACTCCATTTTGCCCAAGGCCCGCACACCACGGAGTTCGTCCAGGGGTAGAGGGCGGTCGAAAATGGCATCTAATTGGATGTCGACCATCATCCACCGCGGATTTTCCGGTGACGATTTGGGATCGTAGTGTTTGTCTTTTGGATCCCAGGCAGTGTGATCGGGATAGGCTTCACGAACAATAACCGCGGTACCAACAACCGCTGGGGGCTTGGCGTTGGAGTGATACAGCAATACCCGATCGTCCAATTGCATTTGGTCGCGCATAAAATTCCGCGCCTGGTAGTTGCGGACACCATCCCAGCAGGTCGTTTGGTCAGGTTCCCGTGAGAGATCCTGTATGGAGTAGGCACTCGGTTCGGTTTTCATCAACCAATACTTTGGGGCGCGCGCCATCGCAATCGAGTCCTTTCGTTCCACGGAAGACAGTGACCGCATCGAGTACCGCGCGGTACTCAAGGTGAACCGTTTGTCGTCCGCTGCACTGCACAGTCCAGCAGATCCGGTTCCATTCGCTCTTGGGTTTTCGTAGTTGTTCTACAACTAATCAAGTAGGGAGACCCGGTTTCCAGTCCGTTGATGGCGGGTCGTCGAAAGGTCCAGGACTGGTGGTCCAGGACTCGTGGATCGCGCCGGTGGGATGGCGGCGCCGGGTGTGTTGGCTGGTAGTGGGATTGGTTGACGAAGTGGGTGGGGGCCCCGGAAGTCGATTGCTGATTCGTCGGTGCCGGGCTATTCTGGTACTGTTACCGGTCTCGCCAGTCGCCTGTTGGCTCTCGCAGTCACGCTGGCCTGCAGCCCTGAGCCGCTTTGCGGACACCACAGGTGGGTGTTGCGAAGCCGATCCACTCCCTTCCTCCGCGCGCTGCGTATCCAATTAGTGACGGTCTACGAAGATTCCCGCGATGAAACTGTGGTGCCGATGCTCGCCGATGAGGCGCTGCGCGCCGGTCGCCTGTACGACGGTAATTTTGTCTTGGCGATTGTGGCCCAGACGATGTTCACTTTGGCCAACACGTTGATGGCCCACTACAACCGTTGGATCGAGTTTCTGGAGGGAAATCTGGTCCAGATTGGCTGGATCATGGGAGTCGGCTCGATCGTCGCGCCGTTATTGCGCCCCTGGATGGGTTTGTTGATGAATCGGATCGGAGCCCGCGCGACGTGGAATCTGGGGTTCGTCATTTTTGGGATTGGTTCGTTAGGAAACCTGTGGGTTACCGAGCTCGGGTGGGCCATTTATGCGCTGCGATCCTGTCTCGTTGTCGGTGCGGCAGTCGTTTTCAGCAGCAGTTTGACCTATATCACCCTGACGACGCCTGCTCGTCGGCGCACCGAGGCCATTGGCATACTTGGTGCCGGTGGATTCTTGGGAATGCTTCTAGGTCCACTTCTGGGCGACTTGATTCTGGGTGACGGGATCCGCACGCCGGGTGATTTCAAGCTGTTGTTTTCAGTGACCACGTTGGCTGTGGTGTTGCCAGGATTGTTGGTTTTTTTCTTGCGGCGTCCTGCTCTCAAGCCACAGAAGAGCTCGCTCCGGATTGGTGAGTTTGTCCGAACGATCTGGGTTTATTGGCCGGGGACGATTTTGCTCTGCTGTTTTGCGTTTGGCGTGTGTATGACGGTGCCCTTCGCTTTCCTGGCCAGCTATGTCGACGAGCTGAAGTTACACATCCCTGGGCTGTCCGTGGTCGGTCTCTATTTTGGTTGCTATGCAGGCTGGGGATTGACGGTTCGGGTCGGGTTGCGTCGTTTGCCGGATCGGATCGGTCGACGTAAAGTGCTGATTGCGGGAATGCTGACGATGGCTGTCGGGATGTTCTGTTTTGTCTCTGTGTCGGCTGCACATCCCTGGCGACTGACCATTCCGGCATTGTTATGCGGGACCGGTCACGCGCTTATTTTTCACACGATGGCTTCGTTAGCGCTGGAGTCGTTTCCACAAGAGGTCCGTGGCAGTGGTTCTTCGCTCTCTTTGATCATGCTGGACATTGGGATGATTGCCGGCGCACCGATCTTAGGGAGGATTGCGGACGGCTATGGGTTCGATTGGATGTATGCTTCGATCGGTCTGGTTTGTCTGAGCGTGGCCGTGATCTATGTTTACTCAAGTCTCCCAGTCTGGCGCAGGCGCCGTTACCTGGCATTGGCGGCAGATGCAACCGCACGCGCCACGGCGGTGGACCGCGATGTGCGTGGCAATGTTGTCATTAATCCGTCCTCCGAGAGTTTTCAACAGACAATCTAGAGGGCAGACAGATGACTTCCTGGTTGTTGTCGAGGGGTGTTGTGTGCTGGTCCAGTCGGAGGTGGCAGCGCGTCTGCTGGTCGGCTTTCGTTTGGGTTGGTGTGATCGCCCCGTTGCCGGCAACCGAACCGCCTCGACTTCCTGTTCCGCCCCAGTGGCGCATCGAAGACGCTCCCTATCCGCCGCCCTGGGCACGGCAACTTTCCTGGAAGGGTCGGCTGCAATTGAGATTTCCACCTGGGTTCTTCCAAAAGCAAGACTCTTATTTCTGGTCGTATCCCATTTTCTATTGGTTGCGAGGTGATGTGCTCGGCGACCGCGCTGCGTTGCAACGGGCACTCCGCGAATACGATGCGGGCCTGTACGGCAAACAATTCAGGTCGGACCAGATCAAGATGGAAATGAGTCCGGATAAGACTCGCCGACTGGGTCGTCAGATGGTGGTGTATCGCCGAGTGGTGTTTGATGGATTTGATCCATTTGTGACCAAACGACCTCTCAAGACGTACCTGGAAACCTACCGCTGGTATTGCCCCGTGGCCAAACATACAGCTGTCTTGATCTTACGTTCTCCGCGTCGCCCGGATCCGCAAGACCCGGTCTGGAAAAAACTACTGCAGTTTGGCGAGTCCCTGCCCTGTCCCGAGCCAGCGCGTCCCCCGCGCTGACTCGCCGCGGGTTGGCAGGAGATCGAGTTGAGTACCGATGTCAGGCGCCATTGTGGCCAGAGGGTTTCCAGCAGCCTAAACTGGTAACCGTTTGTTGGCAGATCCAGGTTTCTTGTTTCCGGGAGGTGTGTCGTGTCCCAACCGAATCGTCGCCTGTTTGTGACCAGTACAGCGGTAGGTACAGCCGCGGTAACTGCGGCCCACCTGACGCCGCGGCGCGCTTACGCGGCCCGTTCCAAGGTAGTCTTGGGTTTGATTGGTTGTGGAGGTCGGGGTACTTATCTGGCACAGAGATTTCTCGCCAATCCGGAGGTGGAGATCGCCTACGTGTGTGATCCAGATCAAAATCGCCTGGCTGCCGGAGTCAAAGCGGTGGGGAATGCGGTTCCCCAGGCTGTTTCGGATTTGCGTCGCGTGCTCGACGACAAACGCGTCGATGGGGTGATTGTGGCCACACCCGATCACTGGCATGCCCCGGCTGCCATCCTGGCTTGCAAGGCAGGCAAACACGTTTATGTCGAGAAACCATGTTCGCACACAATTCGTGAAGGGCGTTTACTGGTGGAAGCTGCCCGGCAGAATAATTGTGTGGTTCAGCATGGTACCCAGGTGCGCAGCACCACGATGATGATTGAAGCGGTCCAGGCGTTGCGCGAGGGGATCATTGGCGACGTGCTGGTAGCCAAAGCCTGGAATATCCAGAAGCGTCGATCGATCGGCAAAGGGCGTACCACCGATCCACCAGCTGGCCTGGATTATGAGACGTGGGTCGGACCGGCTCCGATGATTCCCTACCAGGCCAATCGCGTGCACGGTGGCTGGCATTGGTGGTATCACTTCGGAACTGGTGATATGGGAAATGACGGAGTCCATGACATCGATTATTGTCGCTGGGGCCTGGGCGTGAATGTTCACCCTTCCAAGGTTGTTGCCTTGGGCGGCAAGTTCTTTTTTGATGACGATCAGCAATTCCCGGATACCCAGCAGGTGACGTTTGAATACCCGGCGCAGACACCCAGCGAAACGTCGCGCCTGTTGGTGTATGAGCAGCGTTTGTGGTCCACCAACTACCCGCACAACGTGGATAGTGGTGTTGAGTTTTATGGAACCGCAGGCCAGATGTTTCTGAGTCGCCGGGGCAAGCTAGAGGTGCATGGTCCGCGCCACAAGCGGATCGATGTGCCAATCGAACGAGAGGCTCAAAACGCCGAGAAACATATCGCTAATTTTCTCGCGTCAGTGCGCGACGGAACACGACCTAATGGGGATATTGAGTTGGGACATTTGACGACAACGCTCTGCCACTTGGGTAACCATGCCACCCGCCTGGGCACTTCTCTGCAATTTGATCCGCAGAAAGAACAACTGGTGGGTAACGCTGAGGTTCCTGGGCTGGTAACGCGTGATTATCGCGACCATTGGGGACGGCCGACTTGAGGGTTGCCCACTCGGTGCTTGCCAGGGATTCTCTAGTGCCGTTGGAGGGTGGGTATTGGCCTGTCAGCGATGACCCCAAATGCCTAACCGAAAGATGATCCACAAAGCGGCCATCGCTTCGCGGCTGTTGATCTTGGAGTGCCCGCTTTGCCGGTCGACGAACTCGATCGGGATCTCGGTGAATGTCATTCCCTGTTGCTGCAAAACCCAGAGAAGTTCCTCAAGGTAGGAGTAGCCAGAGGAGTGCATGCGCTCCCAGTCCACATTCTGGAGTGCCGTGAGTCGGTAACATCGAAAGGCGCCGCTGCAGTCCGCAACCCGCAACCGCAAGAACAGCCGGGCGTAGCGATTGACAGCCCAACTTAGCCAGCGGCGATAGAGTGGCCAGCCTTGAATTCTGCCCCCGGGTACATAGCGCGAGCCGATCACGACATCCGGGGTCGGGTCTCGTCGGTCCGATAATTCTGCAACAAGTTTGGGAATGTACCGGGGATGATGCGAAAAATCGGCATCCATGGTGACAGCACAGTCGTAGCGTTGTTCAATCGCGTAGCGCAGGCCGGTGAAGGTGGCTGTTCCCAATCCGAGTTTCCCAGTCCGTTCAATCAGGTCTAGTCGAGGTTCCTGGTCTGATTGTTGGCGCACCCAATGTCCCGTGCCGTCGGGAGAATTGTCGTCGATAACCAGCACATCCAGATCGTCTGGGAGACTTAGAATGGTTTCAACCAAACGAGGAAGATTCTCGATTTCGTTGTAAGTGGCGATGACCACAAGCGTACGCATCAAATCGTCAATCGGTGGAAGCGGGGGGACGTAGATCCGGTTGAGGGCGTTTCAGCATCATCCATCGGCGACAGAAAGCCCGTGTCGCAGTCTTGGACCACGGAGTGCCTCTCCCCACGACTTGGTGGTGCAATCCCTAGCCGTTGCCATGATCTCACGAATGCGCGCCCGTACGCAATCCGGTTACCGGCCCTCCGGCTGTGAGCCCCTTCCCTACTATCGACGGCCTTGTCCCCGGCCAGATTCAAATGGCAGCGGGCGGGTGAGTTCAGGCAAAATGCTGATGGATTGACCGAACGGGTCCTTTCGACATGGACCGGGTCGCCGCAGCAGGGCAAGTGCTCCGCCAGTAACCGCCCTCGGAAATCGGTCATGCTGGCAATCAGAGTTGGCAACCCACATCTCGGTCTCCCGATTTCCAGAAAACGTTGTGTGCTCCCACGAGATTGCCAGACGCAGGTGATTCACCGCCGACGCGCTATTGGTCACGTCAGACCACTTGAATCGAGTTACAGTAAATGCCACTAGATGGTTTGCATCGCAGGCACTGCGACGAGAAGATTGTGGAATACCAAGGGCCTTGTCTCCGAAAAGCGAATCGATGGACTTGAGATGAAGTGGTTTTTCGGCGCGTTACTCCTGTTGTCGATGGCAATCGCATTTCAGCTCGAGTTGCTGGCGTACGCGATGTACGCTTTGATCGCAGTAATGTTGCTCAGTCGTGGATTCGCTCAGTCCTGGATTCGGCATCTCAGTGCCGAAAGGCAGTGTAATCAGCTGACGGCTCAAGTGAGCGAGCGCGTGAGTGTTGTTGTCAAGGTGCGCAATAGTGGTCGCTTGCCGATACCCTGGGTATTGCTCGAAGACCTGTTGCCGCGCAGCGCGTTGAAGCACAATCCCCCCAGCTTGGCATTGACTGGTCAGCGTATGAAGTTGGCCATGATTCGTGCTGGGAAGCAGCACACCGTGTTGTATCAGTTGATGTGTAATCGACGGGGTTACTACCAGCTTGGTCCACTGGTCCTGGAAACCGGTGATCTCTTTGGTCTCCATCGCCGCTGGCGGGTAGCGAGCGCCCCGCATTTCTTGATGGTGTACCCACGCGTCGTGAAGTTGGATGGTTACGACCTTGCTTCACGCCGTCCGATTGGAGAAGTGCGTATGTCTTACCGACTTTACGAAGACCCGACGCGCATTGCGGGTGTCCGGCAGTATCAGTCGGGTGATCCGTTGAATCGCGTGCATTGGCGGTCGACGGCACGCACGGGGGTGCTGCACAGCAAGGTCTATGAACCTTCGACCGTTTCAGGGGCGACACTGTTGTTGGATTTCCACCGCGCGTCGTATGATCGTGCGAACGAACCTGTGCGCAGTGACCTGGTAGTTACAGCGACAGCTTCGATCGCCAACGCAGTCGCTGAGATGGGGCAACAGGTAGGTCTGATTACCAACGGTCGCGATGCCGTCGACAGGATTCGCAGCGAAGGCTGGGCTTATGACCATCGAACGCGGGAGGCGGCTCGCCAAGCAGCGACTATGAAGGATCAGAGTGATCGGTTACAGCCATTGATTGTTCCCACTGCGCGGGGACCCGAACAAATGCAGCGTATCTTGGAAACGCTGGCGCGGGTTGAGTTGACTGACGGTCTGGAGATACTCGAATTGCTCGCCGAAACGACTGGCCGAATTCCGCGGGACGCAACAGTGATCGCATTGTTGAGGAAGGTGACCCCCAGTACGGCCATTGCCTTGGGGTCGCTAAAGCAACAAGGCTACGCGGTTAGTGCAATGATCAATGTTCACGAGGTAGATGAGTTTGCTAGTGCATCAGGTGCTTTGCTGGCACAGGGAATCGAAACGCACCATCTCGGTGACGAAGAGGCCATTGCGCGGATTTGTCGCCGGTATGTGTTACGCTGACCGCCCGCTGATAAGCGTTCTCTGTGGGGGTTCTCTGTGGGGGTTCTCTGTGGGTTAATGGTACGGTCATGATGACCAATATCACGGACGTCTTGTTTGTGGTCCGCAGGCTCTGGCCGTTGCCTGCGTTGACAGCAGTGAGATCGAGTCCTACGTTAGGCTCAAATGCTCAGCGGCCCGCTGATTTTCTGTTTCGATTTTCCTTTGCGGCATTTCCATGGATTCCCGACCTGTCGCGCTAGTCACTGGTTCGTCACGTGGCATCGGTCGCGCCATCGCGGTGGCCTTCGGTCGGTCGGGGTACGATGTGGTGGTGAATTACTGCCACAGTGAGGATGCTGCCGCCGCGGTCGCCGCGGAGGTTCGCGCCGCAGGGAGTCAGGCTGTGGTGGTCGGCGCTGATATCAGCAAGCCAGCGGATCGTGAGAGCTTGTTATCGAAGGCGCAAGCAGCGTTTGGCCGGCTGGATGTGCTGGTAAACAATGCGGGGATTACGTCTCCAGGTCGCAAGGACCTGCTCGCTGCGACCGAGTCCAGTTGGGATCTAGTCTTTGATACGAATCTCAAAGCGCCTTTTTTCCTTGCCCAGGGTGCTGCAAACGCGATGCGACAACTGATCCAGCAGGAGGTGATCCAGCAGGGTACGATCATCAATATCTCTTCGATTTCGGCGTACGCAGTTTCTACGAACCGGGCGGACTATTGCATGGCCAAGGCGGCCATGGAGATGATGACCTGGTTGTTCGCGGATCGCCTGGCCGAGGAGAGAATCCGCGTCTTTGAAATCTGCCCCGGAATCATTGCCAGTGATATGACAGATCCGGTTAAGGCCGTCTATGATCGTCGTATCGCCGATGGATTGACCCCGATGCGACGTTGGGGCACGCCTCAGGATGTGGCGAAAGTGGCAGTGACCCTGGTCAGTGACACGTTCGCTTTTAGCACCGGCGATCGATTCAATGTTGACGGTGGTTTCCACATTCGACGGCTCTAGGCGACCTGCTGATGCAACTTGCATTGCTTGGATCTGACGCTGACACGCTGGCGATTGCCCGCGCGGTTAATCGCAGCCCAGCGCATGCATTGATTGGTGTCTATCAGCCGCCAGCGCAGCTGGCGGAGTTGCGCGCCTTGTTGCCACCTGGGGGTGAGTGGACCGATGACTGGGAGTCCCTATTGCACGATGACCGTATTGACGCGGTGATTGTTGGGGCCAGTGACGCTGACGCGCCACGTGATGATCAGCTACGCAAATTGGTGCAATCTGCCAAGCCGCTGCTGGTAACCCACCCGGCCTGCGAGGCGATTATCGCTTTTGAACTCGACATGATCCGGCAGGATACCCGGTCGGTGCTGATCCCGTATCGACCCTGGCGTTGGCACCCAGCATTGATGCGGTTGGTGGAATCTGTTGCGATGGGTCAGGCGCCCGCGATTGGACGCCTCGAGCAAGTGACCTTGGATCGAGAAATGGAGGATCGTCACCCGCGGTCGGTGCTGAATCAGTTGGTGCGGGATGCGGGCGTTTTGCATCCGTTGCTGGGTCGTATTGAGCGTGTCAGCGCTATGGGTGGTGACCACGGGCGTCAGTTGACGAATTTGACTGTCACGCTTTCTGGACAGGATGGTAGGATCGCTCGTTGGACTGTCCATCCGGCACCGGCGGGATCTCGAGCTCGTTTGACGGTGATTGGCACTGCCGGTAGCTGTGGGCTCGAGATGCCGCAGGAATTGCAGCGCTGGAAGTCGATCGACGGGGTGGATGATGCGGAGCGCTGGGATCACTGGGACCCCGCCTTAGCGGCCATCACCGCATTAGAGCGGGCGATCGAAACGGACGTCGACGATCCTTCGTGGCTGGAAGCGACCCGGGAACTCGAAGTGGTGGATGGTGTCGAGCAAAGTCTGCGGCGTGGTCGCACGATCGAGCTGTTGGACCAGCGGCCCCAAGAAGAGGGTACCTTCAAGGGTGTGATGGCGGTTGGGGGTTGTGGTTTGTTGCTGCTGACGTTGATGATCTTGATTGTTGGTTCGGTGGTGGAAGGCTTGCAATTGCCGCGCCATCGCCGAGCCCCGGATGCAGCGCAAAACTTTGCCGAGGAGGCTGCCGCAGAAACGACAACAGCCGAGTCGGGGTACCCGTTGTGGTTGAGGCTGTGGCCCGTCTATCCGTTTGGCCTGTTTTTGCTGTTGCAGTTGTTGCGCCTCGTTTATCCAGCTGCTGGCGGTACGCCCCAGGGGCGCCGCGGCACGCCAAACCAGGCGGGTGGGTGACGGTTCGCAAGCAGTCCCAGATCGCGATCGTAGCAGAGCGACCACGGTACGGCCGGCGAATGCGCGTGGGGCTAGAGGGCTCTATGCTAGGCATGTTCCCTATATTCACACCAATAATGTAAACCTGGGGTGAGTCTGCGGGCCTCGACCACCGGCCTAACGAGGTGTCGCGAGGTCGCCGATCTACACTGCATCCTTAATTGGTCCCGGTGCGCGATTCCAGCGCCACGAGCCGCGTCACGGGATTCGGACTGCCGTGTTGAATACGACCCACATGCGAACACGAACTCGTTACTTTGGACACCTGGCGTGGATACTCGCCGGCTGTCTGGTTGCCAACTCTCTTGGTGTCTGGCAATCGCCTGCGCGGTGCGAGTCGTTGCGGCACACTCCTGTCGTCACGGCGGTCAAACAGACCCGGCGCTCGATTGTCAACATCCACGGTCGCAAGACGATCCGATCCGACACGGCGGCGTCTCGTAAGGGAGCCGTTCGCTTGGTCAACGGCATGGGAACCGGGGTAGTCATCGACCGCCGCGGTTACATCCTCACGAATTACCATGTGATTGAAGACGTTGAAAAGATTCATGTCACGCTGGCTAACCAGGATCGGGTCGTTGGCAAGCTAATTAACTATGACGCGGCCAACGATTTGGCAGTCATTAAGGTCCCACCGCAGAGTTCGCTAAAGTTGATTAACGTCGGAACTTCCGGTGATCTGATGGAGGGTGAAACCGTCATCGCTATTGGTAATGCCTACGGGTACAACCACACGGTCTCCGAGGGCATTATCAGCGCACTGCACCGCGATGTTCCGGTGGGGGACACACAGCATTACAAGGACGTGATTCAAACCAGCGCCAGCATTAACCCGGGTAATTCGGGAGGGCCGTTGCTCAATATCGAAGGAAAAATGGTAGGCCTGGTCGTGGCTGTGCGTGTTGGAGCACAGGGGATCGCTTTTGCGATTCCGGTGGACAAGGCCATGGAAGTCGCAGCAGACTTGATTAGCACTGAGCATGGATTTTCCCACGGTGTCGTAGGTGAAGACCGCCGTCAGGTACTGACCAGGCAATGTGACGCGCTTCGGAAAACACTCGAAGAAGATCTGGGAGTCGTGCCCGAGCAAGTGCAGGAAGACCAAGAGCCGCTTGTTTCGAACGCCGATACACGGAAACTTACCGAGCTTGAAGAGGCACTAAAACAACTGCGGAGTGGACCGCAATTTACGGTGCGTACTCTTGCGCCCAACAGCCCCGCGGCGCAAAGCGTTTTACAAGTTGGAGATGTGATCGAATCGGTCAATGGAGTGGCAGTTCATCAGCGTCTGGACTTCGAACGCGCTCTGATTGGTGAGTCGCCGGGTGATGAAGTCGAAGTGATGATCCGTCGCGAAGGGCGAAAAATCACTACATCATTACCACTGATTAACCGTACATGGAGATTGTTGGGGCTTCACCTAAAGAGCGTTCCGCAATCGGAACTGAAGCAAGCCAGCCCGAGATACCGCGGTGGGTTGCGCGTCATCAAAGTGCGCTCAGACAGTCTCGCCGATCGCCAGGGATTTCGTCCGGGTGACATTCTGTTCGCAGTGCACAAATGGGCGACGACCAGCCAGGAAGACATTTCGTTCATCATCGAGAGTCGTGAGTTTACGCAAACAGAGTCAATGAAATTCCGTATTCTGCGCGACGGCAAGGAACACGTGCTTGCCAGTTCAACCGGATCGAGAAGCCTGGAGAATCGCATTTGGAATTCGCTGGGTATGCGGCTCAAGGTCCTGCCGCAAACTGAATTTCAACAGATTAGCACCAAGTATCGGGGCGGACTCGAAGTTTTGGATGTGCGTGAGGACGGCCCGGCGGAGCGTCAGGGCATCGTTCGCGGTGATGTGTTGTGCGGCTTGCATAAATGGGCCACCGTGAGCCTGGAAGACATTGCCTTTATCATCGACAGTCGCGAGTTTTCCCAGATCGATGTCATACAGTTCCGCGTCATTCGAGATGGCGCGGAGCGACTGGTGGACAGCCCCGCCAGCTCACCTTCTCTGGAAAATCGCCTCTGGCGATTACTGGGCTTACGCTTGGAGAATATTCCACCAACGGAATTCCAACAAACCACCACGAAATACCGCGGTGGGTTGCGCATCATCTCAGTGCGGGCGGATAGTCCTGCGGACCGTCAGGGTCTCCTGGATGGAGATATTCTGATTGGCCTGAAAGGATTGGAAACCACCACAATGGACAACCTCTCATTTATCATCGAGAGCAGTGATTTCTCACGAAGTGAATTGGTCAAATTCTACATTCTTCGGGAGGGTGAGACGCTTTACGGTGACTTGAGAATGGCGTCGCGGAATTGAACTGGCACGGCTGGTCAGCAGGTATTCCCGAGGGTTTTTCTCGCTCGCCGTTACGGGCTGACGGAGCTGCGTGGCGTCTCGCTACGGTAGGACAGAGTCACGCGCCAGGCACCGCGGGCAGGGAACCGCGCTAGTTACGGGCGATCTGCACAAGGCATCGTTGCACTCAAGGCCTCAGATGCCAGTATCGCCGACCATCGAGGCTACGTGTTCCGGCGTTCCCCAGGCGAAATCGCAGACGCGGTTTGTTGGCAACTCGTCCAGTTAAAACCAGGCGGTGTGTTCCCGGCTTGAGTACGATGGGTGTTAGGCCCCAGATCTTACTGGGGGCTTGGAGTACGGGTTGCGATTGGTGATTCAAGAACAACTTGGCCTGGCAATTACTCTGCAGTTGTAATTGAAAGAGCGATTCTCGGGTCACATTAAAGTACGCCTCCACGGAAAACCTGGCACCCACAGGCAGGTTGAGTGATTCGATCCAGTTCGCTTGTTGTAGGGGATAGGTCACTACTTGTCGCCGCCCTGGCTCGACAGTCACTAGCACTCCGGGCTCGGTTCCCCTGGGGGCCGGCGTGAGCGCTGCGATTGCCTGTGGGGGGTGGACCACCAATAACAGCGGCGGACTAAATGCGCGCCCGGACGCGTTATCGCCATAACGGGCGACCGCCCATAAGCGAACGGGCCCGAGCCCCAGTCGCTGGGCAGCGAGCCGGACCACACCCTCTGCACCGTTGACAGTTGCCAGGGGTTGAAAGTCATGGAATACAGAAATCGAACGTGCGCCCGCTGCCCGCACCTCGCATTGCAACTGTTCATCAAATCTGATTGCCTGCCGGTTGCAGCGCAGCTCGACCTGACGTCCGTGGGAATGAACCGTAACCGGATAGCTGCGGCGGCCCCTGCTGGCAAGTGGATTATTAGTGGTTGCCACCACCGTGACCTGATGGTGTCCGTCCGCGAGGTTCTTGGGGTTCAGACGAAACGGCTGCCCCGGGGGATGAACGGCGTGCTGGTACCCGTCAATGTAAAGCGTGAAATCACGAATCAGAGTCGGACCGCCGGTAGCGGGATCAATGTTCGCAGACCATTCTTGGGGGTGTTTCAGTATTCCCCCCCCTGGCATGCCGTTGAGTTCAAATTGTGGGATTTGCGCCCAGGGCCGACAGAGAGGGTCACCGACAATCAACAACTGGTACGGGTTGGCGACGGACTGATAATAAGCCTCGCCCAACGTACACCCACGAGTGTAGTGTACGTGCATAAACGGACTGGGAAATTTTTCAGCGACCGCATACGGCTCTTGTACCGCGCCGCTGGAGCCTGCAGCGCCCCAGCGGAGGAACTCCGTGAGGGGTGTTTGATGCGCGGCCTCCAGTAGTATGCCACCGGAGCTGGTGAAATGTTCACATATCGCTCCGGCTAGAATGGCACTGCCCGACTGTCGCCACTTGAAGAAGGCGGTTCCCGTACTTAAACCAATCACGTCGCGTCGGTTTTGCGGAACAATACCCGACAGGATTTGACCTCGTATCTGTTGTGCCTGCAACGCCTCGACTGCGGGTCGGTAGAGATCTTCGCGGAGTTTTGATCGCGGGTCCGAATTGACCGGAAAGTAGATCGTTCCCGCGGGAAATGAGCCATCTGCATTCCGACTGCGTTGCAGGTAATTGACGACTTCTGGAAGTGAGTTACCCCGGCCCGAGGTCGTAGCCAATACGGTGGATAGCAGATACCGGTGCCCCGCTCGTTGGTTGACAACGCCTGCTTCATTCCAATGGTGTGCCGCGCGAAACCCCCGTGTTTCTTGCATGGGCCAGGGGAGCTGCGCCATCCGTTGCAACCTGGATTGAAAGCCGCTCACGTTATGCAGGGGCAGCAGAGCACGATTACTGGCAGCAATGTGGTAATTGTACCAGCCAAAGTCGATTGCCTGGTCCAGCGATTCTAATGCCAGCTGGAACTGATCCAGCTGCGCCTGGCAACCGGCACGCGCAAAAAACAACGTTGCATTTCGGGGATGTCGATCGAGCAGCCGTACCACGTGAGTGAGTGCCAATTGCCATTGACCGAGATTGATCGATTCGATCGCAGATTCCCATTGTTTACGGTCATCGGCTGGTAGCGGATCTTCGTTAACTGGCGGAAGCAAGCGACGAAAATAGCGATTTGGGTAGCCAGTCAAATAGCTGCTATTTGACTGCAGCACCTGTTGATAAAAAAAAGTCAGTCCGTTCACCGAGGCAACCGGTGTAAGCCATTTGGGCGGCTTGTGAGCACCTAGATCATGACTTGCGTCGATGATGTAGGGGAGATCACTGGAATAGACAAGGTAATCAATTTGCGCCAGACGTTGCCGCTGTCGCAGCGTGTTGAGAACGGGCCGCAGAATCTGGCGGCGAAATCGCTCCACGTCGATTCGTTCCAGATCGGGCAGGTCGTTGAGCTGCACTACGTGGGCCGCTGGAATCTCCCGTAGCGAGATGTAATGGTTCGCGACACTGCGCGACATCCAGCTATCGCCGTTGACCACCAGCGCCAAGTTCTCCGCCCCTGCAGCCAAATGCGGGATGAGACATAGAGCCAGCGTCACACAACACAATTTAGCACCAGGGCACGTCTGGTATTGCTCAATGATACGAGAGCACATCCCAACCTGTTCCCGCTGAATGAGAATTGGGAAACGCAGTCGTTTCGCCTGACGCATCATACCCGAAGGGGTGGTGGGTTGTCGTTTCCAGGTTGCCGCCGTTGCCATCGCACTCGATGGGGCTGTCCGCCAGGCGCCGCTCTCCTGAAGCGTTTTCGTGTTCGCTTCGATGCGTGTCTTGCAGAAGAGGATTGGTGTACAGCCGGGTGCTGAAGACCATTTTCCAGTGTATACTTGAAGATCGCATTTTCAGCTCGAGGGAGAGGCTCGTTTGAATCCAATCATTCGCCGAGAACTACTGGCAGCGCTCCGCAGTCAGAAATCAGTAGTCCTGCTGACACTAGTGGCGATTGTGTTTTCGCTACTGGTCGTTTTCCGTTGGCCCGCCGGGGATCAGGTCGATCTCTCCGGCGCCTTATCCCAGCAGGTATTTCGAGTGTTTGGCTATGGTCTGTTGACCACGCTCGTGCTGATGGCGCCCGCCTTTCCAGCCACCTCGATCGTCCGTGAACGGACGCAGGGTACCTTGCTTTTGGTGCTGAATTCACCCATGCCGGTAGCACAGATCTATATTGGCAAGTTCTTCGGCGTGAGCGGATTTGTGTTGTTGGTTCTGATTACCAGCTTGCCAGGTGCCGCCGCTTGTTTTGCCATGGGAGGAATTTCGCTTACCAGAGGTCTGTTGGCGTTGTACGGCGTATTGCTGTTGATTGTGCTCGAGTATACGACGCTTGCGCTCTTGATCAGTTCCATCGCCAAGTCGACCGATACGGCGCTCAAGAATACCTACTTCCTGATCTTGATCATGGCGGTGGTCAGTCTGGGTCCCCACTACTTTCTGCAAGGCCAAGCGGGTGTATTGCCATTGTTGGCTGATTGGCTCCGCAATTTGTCACCCGTTCCAGCGGTGATGCAGGTGCTCGGCCAAACCGATGTAGGTGGCCAGGGGCTAATCTCGAGTTCCGGTACACTGTTGCGTTTTGTGGTGCTGTCATTATGCGTGTCACTGGGCGCGATCGTCTGGACAATCAGTCGGTTGAACTATCGGATTTTTGACCGCACACGTTCGCAGGGCATGATTACGAATGAACTCGAGTTCGAGCAACGAGTTGCCCGTCGCTTTCTATTCATCGTCGATCCCAATCGACGCAAAGCCGGAATTCCACCGCTTGTTAATCCTGTGCTGGTAAAGGAATTTCGTTGCCGGCGTTTTGGCCGCATGAACTGGCTGCTGCGCATCTTTTTCGGATGTGCAATTCTGTCACTTGGTTTGACCTTTGTGGCAACGACCGGAACGATTGCCTGGGACGTTAAAACGATTGGCAGTATCCTGGTGGTTTTGCAGTCCGCGTTGATTGTGTTGATCACTCCCAGCCTGGCGTCCGGTTTGATCAGTGCTGAACGTGAAAGTGGTGGCTGGCAGTTGTTGCAGATGACCCCGCTCGGTGGCGTGCGCATCATCACCGGAAAATTGATGAGCGTTATCTGGCCGGTCTTGCTGATACTATGCGCCACACTACCTGGTTACGGCTTCATGTTTACGATTGAACCGGCGCTGAAAGAACAAATTATCCAGGTCTTGAATTGCCAGTTATTGACTGCCCTGTTAGCGGTTGCGGTGGGTGCTTCCGTAAGCAGTCTTTTTCGTCGAACAGCGGTCGCGACCACGGTCGCATATGCGGTGCTGCTGACGATTTGTGCTGGGACGATGCTGGTCTGGGTTGCGCGCGATGCGCCTTTTGGTCAACGTACCGTGGAAATGGTGTTGCGTTGCAATCCTGTGGCCGCGGCCCTGGCCGTCAATGAAACGCCTGGTTTCGAGGCTTATTCGTTGATTCCTCACGCGTGGTGGTTTACCGGGATTCTGTCGGCCGTCTTGTTGGTTTTGTTCGGCGTGCAGAGCTGGCGTTTAGCCCGGCCCCAATAAACACGAGAGCCGCTATGGGATTAGAAATACTGTTTGCCACATGCCGCGCACGCGGTTGTCTGCTGCTGCCACTGCTGCTCGTTGGCGGGGTTGTCCTGCCGGCGAATTCCTTGGTGTCCGCTGCGGATCTCGTTAAATTCCAGACGGTGATGGATGCCGATCCCGAAGTGGTTTTGACCGAGACAGAATCGGTTTTTTCGGACAAGTTACTTCCGCTGTGGCTCCAAGCCCTGCAGCAACCGGATTCCGATTTTCAGCGGCAGGCAGCTGAGACCATTGCCCGCGCACATGCGAAAGGAATGGCAGGGTTAGCAGAGAGTAGTTCGGTTCTGATCACAACGCTGCGAGCTGCAGACGCGCATCCCGCTTTGCAGTTGGCGTGCGCGCGGGCCCTTGTTGCGCTGGGCATCGAAGAAGCCGCTGAACCTTTGTTCGCGGTGACCAAGGGAGGCAGCCTGGATATGGCCCTCTTGGTTGAACCGGCGTTGGCGCGTTGGCGGTTCGCCCCGATGCGGGAGATCTGGCTGAAAAACATACAGGACGTCAACTGTCCGCTTCAGCGCCTCAAATTGGCGGCGCAAGGATTAGGTTTGAGTGGCGATCAGGAAGCGGCGGCTGCGCTCCGAGAACGGCTAGTCGACGCTGGCCAACAGTATGGAGATACCACGAGTTCCCGGCTGGCATTAGCGCGTGCGCTGGCGCGGCTGCAGACCGAGGGATTAGAAGAGGATGCCCGCCGGCTGGCGGAGCAGGAAGGTCCAGCGCATCTGGTGGACCGCCTAGTGGCGGGCCAGTTACTGAGCCGGCACACGAGTCAAGAGACGTCGAAACTACTGGCTCAACTGGCAGTAGACCCGTTTCCCTCGGTAGCCTGTGTCGCCTTGCAACGGTTGACGGAAATTGATCCTGATACGGCGGTCGAACCGGGTTGGGTGGCGTTGGATAGTCCGGATGCGAAACTACGCAAGCTGGGAATTCAGAGTATCGAGCAGCAGGCCGACAAATCGGTGGTTGATCGACTCGCAGAAATGATGAACGACAAGCACACCGAAGTACGCACCCAGGCGCGGATGGCGTTGCTCGAGTTGGCGCAGGCCGATAAAGCGTTAGATCCGCTGGTTCGCGCTGCAGCCGAAGCCATGTTGGGAACTGATTTTTGGCGTGGACAACAGCAGTCGATTTTGTTGCTGGCGGCGCTTGACCATAAGCGTGCCGCGGGGCGGCTCGTACAGCTGTTGGATTTTCCTCGGCCGGAAGCGTACGTAACAGCTGCCTGGGCACTGCGCGAATTACGCGTAGCAACGGCACTGCCCGCCATGTTCCGCAAAGCGGATCGGGCGGTTCGCGCTGGCGCCACCAGTGGCATGGAGCCGGGTGGTCCCGAGGATATGCAGTGCTGCTACCTGCTCGAGGCGTTTGGGCTCATGGGATACCAGGAGGCAGAAGATTTGTTGTGGCGTTGTGTACCCAAGAACTATGATTTGGGGCCGGAAACGCGTGCCGCGGGCATCTGGTCGTTGGGTAAGTTGGCGACGGGCAAACGGGACGACAAATTGGCCACCGCCATGGTTGAACGGTTGACCGATGTGGAAGAGTTGTTTGTCGAAATTGACCGTGTTCGATTTATGGCTGCGATCACACTTGGCCGTTTGCAGTACGCAGAAGCCAGCGATGCCACGGGCATCAAGGCGCAAGCGGTAGAAGCCCTGAAAAAGTATTTCAATCGCAACGTAGTGACGCCGCTTGACTTTGGTTGCGGTTGGGCGATTGGACAAATCGAGGGCGAGCCCATCGACCGTCTGGCACCACGCAAGGTGTTCCAAATGGGGTGGTTCTTGGAACCTCTGAAACCGTAGTAATCCCGGTTTGCGCTGGCGTTGCCGGCCGTGGTCCGGGCAGGGGGCGCGGCCGCTGGTTGATGAACTTTCGCCCCTGGTTATTCAAACACCATCAATCCGAATCCTCGCGGCTGGATATTGATGTCGGCCGGCTGCGTCCAGGATTGAAAGCCCGCCTGAGGTACGATGCGCTGAATCCCGATTGCCCAGGCGTCCTGGCCTAACGGTGCTTGCGGTGTTAATTCGTGAAGTGGAATCGCGATTTCGCAGGTCCATTCCCGTTCCGCATCCCGAGCCGCTACAAACCAGCTTGGATTCCAGGTCAAATCACCGAAACACGACTCGCGGGACCACCCGCGGTGGTCGACACTCAGTCGGAAGTAGGTGGCGAAATCACGGTCGATGTCGATCAAGAACTCGACCCTATCGTGTGCGGAGAGGTTAGCATCACGGGGGCGAGCGCGGTTGCTGGTGGTGTTCAGGGTCAAGGTAGGTTTTTGCGCGCTGATTGCCAGGTACAGGTATTCTCGGTCCTGTGCGGCCAAGACCACGCACGGCCAATCGTGATCATCGTGTTGGGCGCTCGACAAGGGAACTGCCGTCGTGGCATTCCATATCACGTCGTTGAGGATTCCATCCAGGCGCGGTTTCTGTTGCGCGCGTGAACAGGTCAGCAGTGCTTTTGGTGGCAGGCCTGTGGCGTGTTTGAGCCAAAGTTCTCCGAGTCCGCAGGCTTGCCAGTGTGGGTCCACACCTGGTTGAGTCAACGCGTGAAAATAGCGTTCGGCGTCTCGAGATAAACCCTGCGTCCGGTAAGCGGAAGCCAACGGAAACCGAACTGCAGGTTCGGCAAACAACCCGGGATTGGTCCGTTCCAGGAGTCGTCCGATCGCGGCCGCGCGCCCCGCACGTTCGTGTGGTTTTAGGCCGATCGCAGCGGTACCCGCACTGGTAGTTTGCACAGGCTGTGGCTGCTCGATTTCGAGGTAACCGGCCGGCCGTACGTCGGAGCCGGGCAATTCAATCGTGGTGCCACCCGCTTGTTGAACGCGGAAGCGGGTTTTTCGTCGCAACCGCCAGCCAACTTCACTGCTACTGTAGTACTGGATCAACCAGATGGCGGCTGCTTCACTGAGTGGATGGTTGGGATAGCGCTGGAGCAGAAGCTCGTAGACTTCTCCGGCCAACTCCGAATGATTGGACCGATGGTAGCCAGCGGCCAATTGGGAAAGAATGTTTCCGGCAGCAGATCGTGACAGGCCACGAGTCAGGTCGTTGGCTTGTCCGATCCAGGCGGCGCCACTGGTAGCATCTTTGTCGATCCGATCAATCATCTGTTGGAGATTGCGTCGACGCTGGGCAACCCGGGCCAGCTGTTGCAGGTCTCCTTGGATGGGCCCCATTTCCCGCCGCGCCGACCCGCCGACTCGTAACGGAATGCCGCTGAAGAATCCCTGACGACCGAGTTTTCCGGGGAGGTGATTGACGAGTAAGCGAAAACCACGTCGCACGGGAGCCGGGTGGTACTCCGATTCGATTTGGCCGTGAGCTGCGGCGGCGCACTCAGCAAACGAACAGCCCAACCGAGGACCCAGTTGTGACGTATTCAGATCGATGGTGGCAGGTTCGCCGGCGGGGACCGTGCAATACACTTTGAGTACTTGCCACGTTTCGAGTCCGAGCGCAGTCAATTGGTCAGGATAAAAGAGCGGATCGTTGGAACGGGAGACCGCTTCTAGCACAAACTGGTTGGTCAGATGGGACGAGGGATTCGCGCCAGCAGGACTGGCGGGTTCGGTAACCACCACGGAGGGCCTCCATTGACGGATCTTTTTCACCAGATGTTCCAACAAGTAATCTCCGGCCTGCCCGTCATTCACGGCGTTCCACCCTTCTTGAATTTGTGTGGCCGTCAATTTGAGCCCTCTTGGACGTACCGGAAACCTCCAGCTGAAATCGACCCCGGATCCTCCTACCGCGACGATTCCACGATGGGTCCGTTCGTCCCATGAAGATTCGTTTGGGGCTGCTCCCTCGATACGCATTCGATGCAGCAATTCCACCACGGCCAGATAGCCTTCATCTCCGGACAAGGAAGCAAGCAGTTCCCAGCAGATCTGGTTTGGTTCTCCAAACAGTCCCAGCAGCGCTGCCCGATCGCCGCCACGGGCTTGGTGTTGCCAGGTTTTCCCACCATCGCGTGTAGCCAGAATGGTTCCCAATGCACCGACGGCCCAACCGCGATACTCATCATGAAACGTGATAGCACGCAGTGGGAGCGGCTGGCCGGTCGGATAAATATTCCAGTGTTCACCGCCGTCCTGAGAATGCAAGACGCGGGTTCCGGGCGATCCGGCGATCCAAACGTGCTCGTCGAACGTTGCCAGCGCGCGAAAATCGAATTGACGGGCAATACCCGGTGGCAGGTCTTCTCCGATTGATTTCCAATGTTCTCCGGCGTCTTCGGTTCGTAGGACGAGACCACCATCACCGATGAGCCAACCGCGGCGAGTGTCGCTAAAGGCCAGGCGCCGCAGATGGCGGGGGCCCACACTTGTCGTTCGTACCGGTTCGCTCCGCGCACCCAGAATCTTTGCCAATGTTCCATTGCGACCCGCCACGATTCCCCTGTCGAGCCGGCCAAAGTGCCCCGTCAGCCAGCCTTCACTTCGCGGACCGGCGACCGCCGACCAGCTTCTTCCGCCATCTTGCGTCCGAAAAATGCCGGACGGAAACATTGCTGAAGCATTACCGATCACCCATCCTGTTTTGGCATCGGAAAAATGTACTTGTTTGAGTGCGGGTAGTAATAAGCCGCTGATCGCGGACCAGCGTTTACCACCGTCCCGGGTACGAAGAATGACGGCGGTGCTCTTGTGAGTGTAGGGGTGTGAATAGCCGCCGACGATCCAGCCGTTACGGCTATCGATGAAGTGCATGGACTCCAAACGACAGCTCACGGGTGAACGGGTCCATTGCCAGCTTTCACCACCATCCACGGTCATCCAGATGACACCCCGATCGCCAATGGCAAACCCCTGCTCCGGGTCCAGAAAATACACGTCCGTCAGTTCCGCGTCGGGCAATAACTCTGGGCTGGCCAGGGGTGGTTTTGCCTGGGATGGGATGCTGAGAAGACAGGCCAGTGTGACTGCCGCGAAGCAAACCCGGGAGTACTGGTTCAACGGATTCTCCTTGTCGACCGATTTGTTTTTGGGGCGGCGGATTCTATCGGAAGGCTGCCAATGGTCCTAGGTCAGCGACCGGCGGAACGGGCGGCTGGTACCACCTCACTGACAAGAAAAGCCCGAAAAAGCAGAAAAAGGCGGTCCTTGTGTGACCAGAGGTGTCCGGCGGACCGCGATGATGGGGATAACAAGTTGAACTTGTTTCAACGACCCCAGGGCGATATAGTATTCACTTGTTCACTATGGGCTGGGAAATGGGGAATCGGTCGCTTGTCTCAGCGGAACTGGTTTTGATAAAGGAGTGAATCGATGATCACGGTGGAGAAGACCAAGCGCATGGCCAAGAAATCAAGTTCCGCTAAATCGGCAAAAACCGACAAATCCTCGAAGAAATCGGCGGCGGTGATCGAGGGCAATCCGAACCTGAAAACGGCGGTTCAGCAAATTGAAAAGCAGTTTGGCGAAGGTTCCATCATGCCGTTGGGTAGCGACCAACGACGGGCGATTGAGGGTATTCGCACTGGCAGTCTCTCGCTCGATTTGGGCCTGGGTGGGCAAGGGATTCCGCGCGGCCGCATTATCGAAGTCTTTGGTCCCGAATCGAGCGGCAAAACAACCCTGGCCTTACATGTGGCCGCCGAAGCCCAGAAACAAGGGGGTATTGCGGCCATGATCGACGCTGAACACGCGTTCGATCCAACGTGGGGAAAAAAACTGGGTGTCGAGCTGGATACGCTCCTGGTGAGTCAACCGAATCATGGCGAAGAAGCCATGCAGATTACAGAGATGCTGGTCAAATCTAATGCAGTTGATGTCATTATCGTCGACTCGGTGGCGGCTTTGATTCCCAAGCAGGAGCTGGAGGGTGAAATCGGCGATTCTCACGTCGGTCTGCAGGCGCGATTGATGAGTCAGTCGATGCGCAAACTGACCGGTGCCATTGCGAGGAGCAAATCAGCCGTTATTTTTATCAACCAGATTCGTGAAAAAATCGGTGTGATGTTTGGCAGCCCGGAAACGACACCCGGTGGTCGGGCATTGAAGTTTTACAGCTCTTGTCGGATCGATGTTCGACGGATTGGCCAACTGAAAGACGGCGAAAATGTGGTTGGGCAAAGAGTGCGTTGCAAGGTGGTCAAAAACAAGGTGGCGCCACCATTCCGCGTTGCCGAGTTTGACATGATGCACACCCATGGGATCAGTTATGAGGGAGATTTGTTGGATCTGGGTGTGATTCACAAAGTGGTGAGTCGAAGTGGTTCGTGGTTCAAGTACGGTGATGCCTATCTCGGGCAGGGCAAGGAAAAAGCCCGCGCTCACCTGATGGAAAATCCGGACCTTGCGAAGGAAATTGACACCAAAATCCTGACAGCTGCGGGAGTCTTGGGAGAAGCACCACAGGTTCCGGAGCAGGATCCCGATTCGAACGCCTAAAATTCAATGGCGGATTTGTGTGGTTTGCCGCCGCCCAGGTACCTTGTTAGAGTGCCTGAGTTAGAGTGCCTGAGTCGTCGGCGCTGCTCGCGTCGATATGCTGAGGGTTGTTGGCCAGCAAAGCCGGCCAGGTTTTGGTGTGATTGGAACGTCCCATGTCACAACATATTACGTGGCTGAGTAGATCGCTGTCCCATCGACTCTCTCTGGTCATCCTGTTCTACATGATTTGTAGCGCGAGGGGACCTCTCGCGGCCCAGGAGACCACGGCAGCGGACGCTGTGCGTGCGTTGGAAGCGCTCACAGTGGATACGATCGCCCGTACTGAAAAATCGGTCGTTGCGATCGCGCGGGTGCGCAAGGACGCTTCAGGGAATCGCCGGCAAGCAACCGTCGATCCACTGAGCCCGGATTTTGTTCCCAATGAGTTTGCCACCGGTGTTGTAGTTGACGAAAGTGGCCTTGTTTTGACCAACTACCATGTCCTGGGTGAGATCGCTCAAAACGATTATTTTGTGTGGATCCAACGACGGCCATTTGAAGCGTCGGTCCACCGTCTGCAAAAAGTAATGGCTGTCGATCCGTGGACCGATTTGGCGGTCCTCAAGATTGACGCGGCGGACCTGGTTCCGATGCCATTGGGCGATAGCAATCTACTGAAAAAGGGGATGGTTGTGATCGCGTTGGGCAATCCGTATGGGATCGCTCGGCAAGGTGAGGTGAGTGCCAGCTGGGGAATTGTCTCTAACCTGGGCCGTAAAGCACCTCGACGACCACTTCCCGCCGAAAACGGCTCGGGTGCCGCGGCGTCACTTCATGAGCTGGGGACATTGATTCAGACCGACGCCCGTCTCAATCTGGGGACCAGTGGCGGCGCGTTGGTGAATTTGCGGGGCCAGATGATTGGCTTGACCAGTTCTTTGGCCGCGCTGCAGGGTTATGAAATCTCGGCTGGATTTGCCATTCCTGTGGACGGGACGTTTCGCAGAGTGCTGGCCGATCTCAAAGCGGGACGGCGCCCTGATTTTGGGTTCCTGGGAGTACAGGCGACCGGATTATCTCGATTTGACCGCCAGCGCGGACGTCGCGGTGCGCTGGTGGAACACGTGTTGCCGGGTACACCGGCCGCCACGGCGGGCTTACGGAGGGGAGATATTATCACACGCGTGAA
Source organism: Planctomycetaceae bacterium (assembly GCA_002709225.1). Lineage (GTDB taxonomy): Bacteria > Planctomycetota > Planctomycetia > Pirellulales > Pirellulaceae > UBA9264. The sequence continues at coordinate 2,403 of PAQH01000018.1, read as the reverse complement.
TCAGCAGCCTGTCCATGACAGTGACACGTTGTTTCGAGAGATTGGACGACAGCCGGCACTGGCCGAGGTTGCTTTGCAGATTGTTCGTAAACCACTGAAGGAACCAGTGCCACGACAGCTGGATCTCAACGCAATCCTTTCCAAGAAATACGTCACGGAGGTGGCGGTTGAGCTGGTTCAGGATCACCCCGTACCTTGGCGCGGCTTGCAGGTCGACTTTTCGACGGCGATTGGCGTGCCGGATCTGGCAGATCAAAGTCAGCGAGTCCCGCTCGATCAGTGTGTGGGTGTGTTGTCGGTGGCGACGCAGTCGCCAGCCTGGAAGGCGGGTCTCCGCGCAGGCGATTTCATCCTCCGCGTTGGGAACGAAAAGGTGGCCCGTCCGGTGGTGTTCCGACGGCTGGTCGCTGGGCGGCAAGGGCCCGTTAAGCTGGAACTCGCGAATCAACGAACCGTCGTCGTTACGGCCGAATGATCACTCGATTGGGGCGGCCCGGATTCTGGTAAATCGGGCGGCAGCCACATTGCCAAGACACCGTCCGACGGGATAAAACCCAGTAGTGTGGCAGGGCGGTCGTGGAGGATTCTCGGTGCGCTGCCGAGCAACATTGTCCTCACCTGCTTGGCGTGTCCGATATGGTTACCGCGCCAGGCAGCCGGCCCTGGTTGGTTGAACAATATTGGTCTCTTTGGTGCATCAAGGAAAAATCTGAAATGTCTCCTCAAGTTGGTATTGTAATGGGTAGTGATAGCGATTGGCCGAAGATCAAAAAGGCGGCAGCGGCGCTGGCAGAATTCGGTATCGAGTACGAAGTCCGCGTCATGAGCGCTCACCGTACACCGGATACTGTTCTTGAATACGCGACGTCGGCTGTCGACCGCGGGTTGCGCGTGATTATTGCGGCTGCCGGAGGAGCGGCGCATCTCGCCGGTGTCGTGGCAGCGCATACACCACTACCTGTGATTGGGTTACCCGTTCCCACACCAGATTTAGGGGGTATGGACTCGCTGCTTTCGACGGTCCAGATGCCCGGTGACGTCCCTGTCGTGAGCGTGGCGGTCGGCATGGGTGGTCCCCGTAACGCGGGTTTGTTTGCGGTCCAAGTGCTTTCCACTGCTGACGATGCATTACGCGACCGCTTTGCCGAGTTCAAACGCGCCCTGAAAGGTAAGATTGCGGCCAAAGACGCGCAATTGCAACAGCAATTGGCTGAGGAGCAATAACACGCAGCCGACTGGTTGAGGCCCGTGGCAAGTGGAAGGGTCAACCTGGCAGCCCCGGTCGTGCCAGGTGCTTCCGCGCACCGTAAAATGATACGGGACTGCGAGGTGGCTCTTTGTGACCTACCGATGTGAAAGAGTACCAAGGAAAATGAATATGGCTCGTCTCTGCAGAGTGTCGGGTATCGTGATTCTCGGGGTCTGGTGCTGTGGTGGTCTTGGTACGGCCGGCGCCCGGCGATTAGTTGCGACGGAGTGGCCTGAATTTCGCGGTCCCCACGGCGATGGCCACGCAGTGTCGCGGCAGCTACCTCAAACGTGGGATGAACAACATCACGTACGGTTCAAGGTCAAGGTTCCGGGCCTTGGCTGGTCGACGCCCGTAATTCATGGTGACCAGGTCTGGTTGACCACAGCCAGTCCGGATGGCCATGACTTGCGGGTTGTTTGTCTGGACCGCAACGAGGGCCAGAAAATCCATGAACGTGTGCTGTTTCAGATCCCCACTCCGGATCCGAGAAACGCACTCAATAGTTATGCTTCACCTTCTCCGGTGATTGAAACCGGTCGCGTCTATGTTCATTTTGGGACGTATGGAGTGGCCTGTCTCGATACCGCTACCGGTGCCGAGATGTGGTCGCGACGCGACCTGCTCGTCGATCACCAGGAGGGCCCGGGTTCGTCGATGGTTCTTTACGAGAACTTGCTGGTCTGTCACTACGATGGCCGCGACCAGCAGTATGTAGTGGCGCTCGACAAACAGACTGGACGTACCGTCTGGCGCACGGCGCGATCGATCGATCTGTCCAGTGTGGGAGACTTTGCCCGCAAGGCGTTTACCACGCCGACCGTGGTGCGAGGCACTGGCGCCGATTGGTTGATCAGCCCTTCGGCGCAAGGCTGCTATGCCTACGATCCCCATACCGGTCGCGAACTGTGGCACGTCCGGTACAGTGGTTTTTCGGCCGTACCGCGACCTGTTGTGCGGGACGATCTGGCGTACGTCGTGACGGACTTTGCCAAGCCGCACGTTCTGGCCGTTCGCCTGGGCGGCAAGGGTGATATTACCGACACGCATCTGGCCTGGAAACACACACGTAACGGACCGTCCACGCCCTCTCCGATTCTTGTGGGGGATCTACTCTACACGGTTTCCGATCGAGGTATTTTGAGCTGTCTTGA
>PAQH01000017.1 GCA_002709225.1 Planctomycetaceae bacterium | reverse complement strand
ATTGTGTGCGGGGTGGCGGGGATGGTCCCAGGTTGTGCCGTTGAACAAGTCAAAGTCGCCATCGTTGTCCAGGTCCGCGAAGCAGGCGCCGTGGGACCCTCCATCGAAGTCTGCGATTCCACGCAGTTTTCCGTCTTCGGTAAACTGCCGTCCGTCGATGTTACGAAAGAACAAATCGGCCATCGGTTGGCGAAAAATCATGGTGATATACAGATCGGGAAGTCCGTCGGCATTGACGTCGGCAAACAGGACTCCATGACCGCCTGTGTGCGGGCTGGTCGGGCCACCGGTGCCAGCCTGGTTGGTGATGTTGGTGAAATGAGGTTCGCCGCCCTCGATGTCCTGCTGGGCAAAGGATGCCACACATACCGACAGGCCAACCAACTGGAGTAGGTGTCGCATGCCGGTTGCTTTCCAATTTGCCTTTGGTGGATTCCGTGGCAGTTCTGGCGCCAAACAAACTCGGCTATGAGAGGCCGCTGTAATGTCACTTCTATTCTATGACACCGGTGCGAAGTCTGTGAAACATCGCCAGGTCCTGTCGGCTGCGAGAACAACGGTTTTACTGTTGTGCGGTACGAACCAGAGGTCTGGCAAGTCTGCCATTCTGTCCTGACATTGCTATAAAATGAAGAGCCGTCAGACGATTTGCGTTTAGAACACTCGCGAGAACAGGGACTGGCATGAAGACTCCGCTCTCCGCATGGTTACTGCTTGTTGCGCTCGGTTGTGGTTCTCAACCTCAAACCTCACAGACGTCATCGACGGCACGTAGCGGCCCGGTGGTACCCGGCACCGTGGAACTCTCACCGGCGGCAGAGCAGGAGACAGCGTCAGCTGATGGGGACAAGTCAGCTGACAGAGTGGCGGGTGACAATACTGGCCAACCACCAGCGTCGGCTGCTGAACCGCCTGCCGATGACCTGGAGCAAGCCGCTGGGCAACTGCTGCAATTAATGGTCGCCGGAAAATAGGGAGAGGCGACGAAGGACTTTGATACCCAGGTTAGTCAGGCCATGCCTCCCGAGAAACTCAAACAAACCTGGGAAGCTGTCACGGCACAGGTGGGTGCGCTGCAAGAACAGACAGCCGTGCGCCGTAGTCAGAGTGGGCCTCACATGGTGATTGATGTGGACTGCACGTTCGAGAAGTCGCCCTTGGTATTTCGATTGGCGTTTGATCAAGAGCACAAAATCGCGGGTATGTTCTTTTTGCCGCCGCAGAAAAATCCGGTACCGGGAACGAATTCGGTAACCGAGGAGGATGGTGCTGCGCCGCAGATGCCACCGCGAGTGGGGGTCTGGAAACCGTTCGAGGCGGAACTGGGGGGAGAGGGTTTGCCTGATACCGTTCTGCAAGCGATGACACTGACTCTGACCGCCGACACCTATGCAACCACAATTGCGGGTGGTCAAGGATCGGATCGCGGAACCTACAAGATTGACGAAGAGGCAAATCCGAAACGGCTTACGATTACAAGCACAAATGGAGCGAACAAGGGGAAAAGCCAGCTTGCGATCTACGAAATTACGGAGGACGGTGTGCTCCGCATCTGCTACGACTTGGCTGGCAAGCGATTTCCCTGAGGAGTTCAAGACAGGGCAGGGTACGCAACGATTCCTGGCTGACTATCGCCGGCAGAAGTTGCCGAGTGCCAAACCAGAAACGCCACAGTAGCGGACATTGGCAGAGGTACCAAAGTGTTGAACCTGGCGGGGACCGGATTGCGTCAGGGACACTGTCTTTGTCTCTGATTCAGTGCTGTGTGTTGTTGGGCGGATTTCTTCATGCCGCAGTTGACCGCCAAAATTCGCGGTGCGCGCCATTAGTGCAAAGGTAAGGAGTGTGAGAATGGCGATTGCGGCAGTCAGCCAGACCGGGATTGGGCGGTTGGCGCGGCACTGGAACAGACCATAGGCGGCGAAAAGACCCAGCAAGAAGATCGCACTGGTTGCCTGGTCTGCCGCTTGTTCGTGGCTTGCGACGAGTTCAGCGGAGAGCCATTCGCTGTCGGCGGTTGCCTGTTGTGCAAAGTCACCCGTAAACTTGATTGGGATCGACACGAGCGTCAGGGTCACGAACCAGATTAGACTGAGTCGCATCAATTCGCGGTTTTTCTTGACGAGTGCTGTTGCCAGTAGAAGACCGACAAACAGTGTACCCAGCACGGGAATGTGGTTGAGAGCCAGATGAAGATGTACCCAGTCCATAATTTCTGCAGGGTGAAAGATTGTTAGAGTCGATGGAGTTGCGTGTGGTCTGATCTTACGCAGTTTCTCTGGTGTTGTGCCAAAATATCTGAGCCAGGCACAATACCACAAAATTGTTGTGGGTTTGGTGCTCACAGTCCACAGTTATCGTCGAAACTAATGCCGCGCCTTGTAATTTGGATGTTCCAGCTGCGATGACAGCACTGCGGGAGCCGAACGAGCCCAATTGTGAACTGCGCGTGGCAATGCTGCACTGGCAAACCTGCCTGAGTCCTGCCATGCAGCGTGGTAACCAATTGGAGCGAGTGTAAATGACGACAGTTCCTGAAATACTCGTCGACCGAGCATGGGAGGAAGGGGTCCGGCATTTCTTCGGGTTACCCAGTAGCGGTGTCCTCTTGCACGTACTAGAAGCAGGACGTCGCCGTGGCGTCGAGTTCGTGAGCACAGCGCATGAATCCAGCGCGGTGATTGCGGCTGCCTACAACGGCTATTTTTCTGGTAGCGCTGGACTGGCGATAGGAATTCAAGGTCCGGGCGCGGGAAATATGGTGAGTGGTGCAGTGAATGTAAAGTTTGAACGCAAACCTGTGGTTTGCGTCTGTGAGTGTCCTGCAGCTGGCGACTTTGGAAACTGGGGTCAGCAGGCGGACCATCCAGGACTTTTCAAGAGTACGGCTGGAGCCTGTTTGCGCATCAAGCCACAGGCCGCGGCGCAAACCGTACACGATGCATTTCGGATTGCTTCTGGTACCCGCTTGGGTCCGGTACTACTAGAGCTTCCTCGCAATCTGGGGACTTCTGTGGCAGATCCGGATGTTGTTGCAGTTGCCACGCCAGGGTTGCCAGAGCCTGCCCCTGATAAAGTGGAGGCGCTCTGCAACGCGGTGGCTTCGTTTCAAAGACCCGTCATTATTGCGGGAGATGATGTGCGCCAGGAAGGACTGACGACCGCACTGGTCGAACTGGCGGACACGCTCCAGGCAGTGGTGCTGGTTACGATGGACGGACGTGGTGTGTTTCCCGAAATACATCCTCGTTTTGGGTGTGTTTACATTGGTACCGCGCCGCCGCACACGCTCTATCGGTCGTTCCTAGAGGAGGCTGATGGAGTGCTTGTGATTGGTGCAGATGGGCGCATGAAGGAAGCGCGTTGGGATAGTGATATACCGGTTTGTGAGTTGGTCACCTGCCCACAGTTTGCAGCGCTCAGTGATACCCCACAATGGCGGGTGGACGGACGCCTGAGGCCAACCGTGGAGCGGCTTTCCCGGAGGCAGAGCCGGGAGGGCTTCCCGATATCTCGAATTGCCGAGTTGCGTGCTGCTGCGGCACCACGATTTGCCCGCCCGCCAGCAGCACAATTTGCTGTTCAGGATGTGATTGCAATCACACGCGAACAACTTCCGGTCGATGGCCTGTTGTTTGCAGAGACGGGCGTGTTTCAATCGATGCTGGAGCACCTTTGGCCAGTGGTGGTTCCGGATACGTTCTTTGGTTCTACCGTCGGTCGTACGATGGGTTTAACGATTCCTGCGTTGTTGGGCGCAAAGCTGGCCTGCCCACTGCGACCGATGGTCGGTTTTACTACAGATGGCAGCGCGTTAATGCGACTCGGAGAGCTGGAAGTGTTTTCCCGCGCTGGTGTTGTGGCACCGTTGATTGTGATGAATGACGGGGCCCTGGGTACGATCCAGGCGCAGCAGCGGTTTCAAGGCCTGCCGAGTTACGGCTTGCAGCTACAGCGGGTAGATTTTGCCAGCATCGCTAGAACACTTGGTCTCAATGGTGTCGTTGTTGAAACACCGGAGGAGTATACAGCAGCGCTGCGGCAGTCCTGGGATGCTCAGAGTGCGACGTTGATCGATTGCCGTATTGACCCGCAGGCTTATCGCGATAGCTTCATGCCGGCGACGGGGATGGGGCCCAGCATGGACTCGTTTGAAAGTAGCGGCTAATCTGACCAGGAAAGCTTGCGGGTGGGATTGCCAGCAAGCTCAAGTGTTTGGCCGGTCCCCTGCAAAGGCGATTAAAATCTTGATGATGCAAACGACTTCCAGGTCTCTGCTGGTACTTATGGTGCTTGCCCTGTCGATTCGTTCAGCGCCGTGCCAGGTGTTCTCGGACGTTCGGATCGACAAGCAGGGGAACCTGGTGTTTGACGGCAAACCTGTGTTTGCAGCAGGCTGGTGGGCCGCCCAGGAAGTCTATGTGGGACAGTTTTATTGTTACCTCACGGGGTGTCGTATCGTTAATCGTAGCGGTGTGAACCCCTTCTTTTATTTGCGGGACTACGGCGATGTTACGGGGCAGCCTGATGTTAATTTAATGAAGGAGTTCGCCCGCAATGTAGACGATGAGCCGTTGATGAATCTCCGCACTGACGCCGCCCGCAAACAAGGCGCGATCGATCTCAATGTTACGGCACGCAACTACAAAAAGAAGCACCCGGGGTGTCTGGCGCTAACCGTNTTGGCACCCGCTGAGCCTTCGCCGCGCCACTGGACTGAGTTTATTGGAGCTGTCAATGAAATCGATATTTGGGTTGTTGATCCCTACGTCGGCGCTTCAGCCAATATCCTGAGACGCAAGCCGGTTGCCTGGGTCCAGGACTATGTGCGTCAGATGATGACAGCGGTCGCGAACTCCAGTCGTCCCCAGCGCCCCGTGTGGTGCTTGTTACAAGGATTCGATTCCAGTGACGACACAGGGATGCAGCCAGGTCGAAGGTTTATTTATCCTACGCCTCGGGAAAACAGGGCGACGGCGTTCCTGGCCATTGTCGAGGGAGCGCGCGGCGTCCAGTGGTTTCGGTACCAGAATGGGAGAGGGCGAGATTTTATTCACGAATCTGCACCCGACCTGGCGGAGAGTATACGCCAGGTGTGTCTGGAAATCGCGACGCTCCAGCCCGTACTCAGTTTGCCTGAGAAAACTGGTACGCAGATCGTGACACCACTTATTACCGAACCCCATCTTGGTTGGGGACGACCCTATGATGTGGGTGTCCATGTGATGCAGAAGTACCTTCCTGAACTAAACAAGAGCTATATCGTCGCCGTTAATAGCGGTAGTTTGACTCGGTTTGATCAGGTGCAGATTGCACTTCACCCACGGGTAGCTGGCGGTGTCGCGCGTGTTCTTTCTGAAGGGAGAGAGGCGCGGATAGTCGACGGGAAGATTATCGACGATTTTGGTCCCATGGATGTGCATCTTTACGAGGTGGGAGAATTGTCCCCCGACCCTGCCGTAGTGCGTTTTGATTTTGACGTGGACAGGCAACCCGCTCGACAGGATGGGAGGGGGAGACTGTTTGACGGGACGCGCTACAAGATGACCTATGAACTGGCCTGGAAGAAGGCGCGTGAACGGTCGTACGGCGGGCAGGCATGGGATTGGCTGACGCCCGTTTCCAATCATTGGCCGTCGTTTACCAGAGACGTACCAGCGTCCGTCCCGGGGAACCAAAAAGCGGTGCGTTTTGATGGCCAGGAGGCACTACAGTTTTCTGATAGGTCGCCGGACCTGGGCCCGTGGACGACGTTTACCTTGGGTGCCTGGTTCAAGGTCGCGCGTGACGGCTCGGAACGTCGTGAGCCGGCGGCGGCTGGCGTTTCGGGACCCCGTACGATCCTACGTTTTTCAAGTTGGTCTCGAGCAGACTGTTACCGTGATGGCCAATTGCCCAACGTCGCCGACATGTCCGTCAGTTCCACTGGACACGTCGTAGCTGAGTGGTGCAACGTGATGGGGGGCAGCATCGTAACACAGCGTTTGCAGTTGCCGCAGCAGGTGGCCGACGGTCAGTTTCATCATTTGGTTTTCGTCCGCCGCCCGAGTCAGGACCCAGGAGTGACACAGGTTGGCCTCATTTTGGACGGGCAACACGCGGCCTGGATAACGGATGCCAGTGGTGGCCAGCCGATTGCTTTCAGCCAGGGTGCCCAGCCAGGGTGGGAAGTGCAGAATACAGTTGGAGGGAGATGGCGAGGGAGTCGCCTGTCCAACGGGTTTCAGGGGGTCATTGACCAGATCGAGATCACCGCAGCGAGGTAGGTCATATTTGCGAAAGTGTTGTTGGATTGCCGGAGCAAAAACGTAGCGGGGGACGCGGTGCTCGATCACAGAAGGTGAACTCTCTATCAAGCTGTGTTGGTGGACAACGTGGAAGCGGAGCGTAACAACCAGCACCGGTTGCACCCAATCCCAGGAGCAAGCATGACCCGAGTCTACTTGATCTGTACGGTTATTTTTCTGGCGTTGGTATCCAGCGGTGCGACGGTGTCCGGGGAAAATAAACCAGCAAGTGTGACAATTCAGGGCCCGCTTTCTCCCCAGGAGTCGCTGCGTCACCTCCGAGTTGCACCGGGACTGCGCGTGGAGTTGGTAGCTGCGGAACCACAGATCATTGATCCGGTAGCAATCGCGTTTGACGAAAGGGGGCGTCTCTGGGTCGTAGAAATGAGTGATTACCCTCGTGGGCCGGGACCTAATGAGGCGCCGAAGTCACGAGTGCGCATCCTTGAAGATCGAGATCAAGACGGGCATTTTGAGATGGCCACTACGTTTGCCGACCAGTTGTTGTTTGCGACCGGACTGCAGCTATGGAAAGGTGGGGCATTTATCACCTTAGCCGGGGAGGTCGTGTATTTCCGTGATGCCACCGGAGATGGCAAGGCGGATACGCGGGAGACCTGGTTTTCAGGATTCGCACAAGAAAACGAACAGTTGCGTGCTAATCACCCGACACTTGGACCTGACCATCGAATCTACATTGCCAATGGATTGCGAGACGGGACGATTGTTGGTCGTTCTGCTGCGGATGGTACGCCGGCCAGGCCGGTTTCGATTTCAGGACGCGATTTTCGTTTTGATCCTCTTACCGGTGGCTATGATGCGGTGACCGGTAGCGGACAATTTGGTTTGACGTACGATAGTTTCGGGAACCGTTTCGTCTGCACCAACCGCAATGCCACCAAACAGATTGTGTTGCAGCGTCGTTATCCCGATCGTGTGCCATTGCTTCAAGTGCCGGCGTTGACGTATGACGTGACTCCAGCTGGCGCAGAAGCGGAGGTCTTCTCGCTCTCCAGAAACTGGACCGCCTACTCTGACCACGCGGGACAAATCACAGCGGCTTGCGGCGTCACGGTGTATCGCGGTAACGCGTTACCCGCTGAATACCTGGATAACATTTTCGTCTGCGAGCCCCCGGGCAATTTGGTGCACCGTCGGATTCTGGAACCAGATGGTGCAGTCTTTCGTTCTCGTCGCGCCCGTCCTAAGGTCGAATTTCTGGCCAGTCCCGATGATTGGTTCCGGCCGGTTAATCTCACGATTGGTCCCGATGGGGCTCTTTATGTGGTTGATATGTATCGCGCTGTCATCGAACATCCGCACTGGATTCCTGAAGATGTGAGTCAGAAGTTGCCGTTGCAGGCGGGCAATGACCGGGGACGGATTTATCGAATTGTCCAACCAGCCACTGCGGTTGCCGCTGAAACTACTGAGCGAAATCGGTTTGGGGCCGGTGGTTTGAGGTCGCGTTCCACCGCTGAGCTCGTGCAAATGTTCTCAGCCTCCAATGCCTGGTGGCGTGAGACCGCGGCGCGTTTGCTGTACGAACGTCAGGATCAGACTGCAGATAAATTCTTAAGAGCGATGTTGCGCGGTGGTGATACCGCGACGGCGCGATGTCATGCGCTGTGGTCACTGGACGGTATCAAACGTCTTTCACCCGAGGACGTTATGACTGCAATGGCCGATCGCCATCCACGTGTTCGCGAACAAGGGGTGCGCTTATCGGAACGTTGGTTGAAAGACTCTCTTGCGGTGCTCAGCCGCGTTATTGATCTTGCGACCGATTCAGATGCGCGAGTACGTTTCCAGGTCGCCTTGTCCTTGGGTGAGCCCGGGAATACGGCGGAGGTAACGACAGCTCTTGAACAGATTGCCTTGCACAAGCAAACCGATTCGTGGACGCGAATGGCTGTCTTGAGCGCGATCGGGGAATACGCCGGGCAGATGTTGTTGAAACTGCTCCGACGCCGCGACGATGGGGTGAACACGCCGGTAGCCAGGGAATTCATCGGAGATTTGGCACACCTGATCGGCGCACGGCGCCAGAAGTCTGAGATTGTGCAGGTACTTGCCGCCGTATTGGAGCCCCCTTCCGCACCCTTACTCACTGCCCGACAGCTGATCGTGTTAACAGAACTAGGACGTGGTATTGCCTGGAGAAGTGGTTCATTTGCGGCGCTGATTGCGGAGCTGGTAGATCAGAACGGATCGACAGGACGGCGATTGACTACGGTGTTGTCGCGCATCACCGCCACGGCGCGCAATCGCCAAACCGCGTTGCCACTGCGGCGAGATTGCCTAGAAGTGTTGCGGTACGCAGGTTTTTCACATGCAGGGCAAGCATTGCTCGAGATCGTTCAGTCAACCGAGTCGCAGGAATTGCGACTTCTTGCAGTGGATATTGCGAGCAGCTATGACGACCCCGAGATCAGTCGTGTTTTGATGGCCGATTTCGGGTCTCAAACACCGGCGGTGCGCCGGGCTGTACTTGATGCCATGTTGTCGAACCGAGCGCGAGTTCGAATATTGCTGGGGGAATTGGTGGCCAAGAACATCGCCATTACTGAATTGAGCCCCACCGCGGTCCAGCAGCTGACACAGGATCCGGATCCTGCAGTGAGCGGCCTGGCGAAACGTGTGCTCGGTGACATGGTGCCAGCGAATCGTCAGAAGATAATTTCGGAATATCAGGCAGCAATTGCGACCCGAGGAGATGTGCGGCGAGGTCGTAACGTCTTCAGCAAGAACTGTTCTGAATGTCATCGTATTGGGGAGTTGGGAGTGGCTGTGGGACCCTACATTGGCGATTTCACACAGAAACCGAACGTGCGAAACAACCCCTCCGCAATCTTGGAGTCGATTTTGAACCCCAATCGCGCCATCGATGCGAACTATGTGAGTTACACAGTTGTGACGAACTCCGGAAAAGTGTTGACGGGCATTGTGGCACAAGAGACCGGTGTCAGCGTCACACTTCAGCAGCCAAAAGGAAAACGGGTGACCGTGCTGCGGCGCGAGATTGAGGTGATTCGTTCCAACCAGACTTCGCTCATGCCGGAGGGATTCGAAAAGAATATCTCTCTGACGCAGATGGCGGATTTGGTCACGTACCTGAAAGAATGGCGGTTCTTGGACGACTTGGTTCCCCTAGAGACACGTAACGGATCGTCGGCAGGAACGTCCAGGTAGGAAGAGATAACTACCCCCGAATTGTTGTCGAACTGGCGGAGTTGAGCCACGGCTCCCACTTATTACTGGAAGATCAGCGAGCATGGGGGTGGGTAGCGTCCTTGTCTGACAGGTGCTGCGAGCTGGCACAACCGAGTGTTGGGAGATGAGAATGGTTTCCCGGTGCGTCTGTTGACCGGCCCATGTGCGCGCAGCGCGCCCTTCCCAATCAGCGGCGGCGCAGCGCGGCCGTTATATTCTGGTGCCAGTGATGCTGAGCGAGCGTGGGCTACAACGCGAGTTTACGCTGCGGATCCCGAACGTTTGTTACGTTCGACTTTCAGAGGTATGATGGCTTCCAGAAGTGATCCGAACCGTGCTGCGACTCAGGAAGAATCGCTGGTGAGTACCGTGAATTTGTCAATTCGTATGTTTAATGGTCTCGTGGCGGGTGCATTTCTGCTTGGGGCCGCCCAGGTTTTGGCGGTTGATCCCCCAACGGATTCCGCGGTGCCAAGCAGCGCGGAAGAAAGTCAACATTGGTCGTATCGTCCGGTGAGCCGGCCCCAAGTGCCAGCTGTTCGCGCGACGCAGTGGGTGCGAAATCCTATCGACGCTTTCGTGCTTGCCCAGCTCGAGGAACGCAACTGGACCCCGGCACCACCCGCAAGTCCGGTGGCTTTGATGCGGCGGCTCTACCTCGATCTGATCGGCCTGCCCCCTACGATGCAAGAACAAAAGGTGGTGAGCGAAGACGTATCACCACGCGGTTTTGACAAGTTGGTGGACCAGTTGCTGGCTCGCAAAGGTTATGGGGAGCGTTGGGGGCGGCACTGGCTCGATCTGGTGAGATTTGCAGAGACAAATGGTTACGAGAGGGATGCGATCAAGCCGCACGTTTGGCGTTACCGAGATTATGTCATTCGAAGCTTCAACGAAGACAAGCCTTACGATCAGTTTGTACGAGAGCAACTTGCGGGCGATGAACTGAAGAATGCGACGAGTGAGACACTTATCGCAACCGGGTTTTATCGATTAGGCCCATGGGACGATGAACCTGCGGACTTTGCGGAGGATCGCTTTGACCAGCTTGATGACATGCTGAACGTAACATCACAAACTTTCCTCGGAATTACGCTGGCGTGCGCTAGATGCCACGACCACAAGTTTGAGGCTTATACGCAGCGTGAATACTATCAGGTGATTGCGATTTTCAACCCGTTGCAACGTCCGCAGGCGGGACGTAGCGATCTAGATTCTCCTGCGGGTTCCCATCTCCAGCTCGCCAAAGTGAAGCAACGAGATCTAGCAATTGTCCAGCAGGACGGGCAGATCCATGCGTTCTGCCGAGGTGCTGCAAGTCACTTTCTGGAGAAACTTGCGGCGGAAGAGGTGGAGACGACACTGCCCAAGACTGTGATTGATGCGTTGAAGGTCGAATGGGAAAAGTGCACTACCGAGCAACGCCAGCAGGTGCGTAGTCATCAAACGCGGATTGTGACAGCACTCACTCCCTGGCTTGACCAGAAGCAACGGGAAGCATGTCAGGCAGCCCTGAGTACGATTGCTGCTTTGCAGCGTGAAACGCCTGATTTGCCGCGCGGTTATTTTTTTGTCGAGTCTTCTCCGCAAGCGCCGCCGACCCACCTCTTGTTGCGTGGCAAAGCCAACAGTCCAGGGCCGGAAGTGCAGCCTGGCGTGCCGCAGGTGCTTGCTCACGAGCCACTCCGTGTTCTTGAGCCGTCGCCACGAACTTCACAACGGCGTCTTTCGCTGGCTCAATGGATTGCCGGGGCGGACAACCCACTCACAGCACGTGTGATCGTGAATCGAGTGTGGCAGCACCACTTTGGCTACGGGATTGTGCGGACTCCCAGTGATTTTGGCGTAATGGGAGCACCTCCCACACATCCTCGTTTACTGGACTGGCTGGCTGACTGGTTTGCTCACGAAGGTGGCTGGTCGTTCAAGAAACTCCATCGTCTGATTCTTGCGTCCAATACGTACCGTATGAGTGCGGCATGGAATGACGAGTATGCGGCTGCTGACCCCGAGAACAATCTGCTTTGGCGGCGGTCTTACCGGCGGTTGGAAGTAGAGGCGATTCGCGACTCGATGCTGGCGATTAGCGGAAAGCTGGATCGTTCGATGTATGGCCCCAGTATGTATCCATTCATTCCAGCAGAAATCCTTGAAGGCCATGCCGACAAGCTGAAAATCTGGCCAAAGTTCGATGAACGTCAGGCGAATCGAAGAACGATTTATGCCTATGTCAAACGGTCAATGATCGTGCCTTTTCTGGAAGTTATGGATCTCTGTGACACGACACGACCAGCTCCTGAGAGATTGATCACAAGTGTCGCTCCGCAGGCCCTCACCATGCTGAACGGTGATTTCGTCAATCGCCAAGCAGGCTATTTTGCGGAAAGACTGGTGACGCAAGCTGGCGTTGATACGACTGCCCAGATTCATCTTGCCTATCGGCTGGCTTTCTCTCGCGAACCCACGATTCGCGAACAAGATCAGATACGAGAATTTCTCCGCAGCGAGGCGCTGCGTCGGTCGGAGGAAAAAGAGGGGCTCAACGAGGCGGACGCGCGTCATTACGCACTAACGCAGATGTGTCGTGTCATATTGAATCTGAATGAATTGGTTTACACGGACTGAGTTTGCGAGGAGACCAGTCATGTCCATGCCACGTCGACGGCTAGCAAAGCTTCCTGCCACTTGTGGTCACAGCCGCCGTGAGTTTCTTTGGGAAACGGGTGCCGGATTCACGGGACTGGCGCTGTTGGATCTATTGAGTCGTGATGGTTTTATTGAGCGGTTGCGCGCTGAGGATGTACAAAAAGTACAGGGCTTGCTTGCGCCACGTAAACCTCATTTCGATCCCGGCGCCACGCGCTGTGTATTCTTGTTCATGAATGGCGGGCCAAGTCAGGTAGATACCTTTGATCCGAAACCGATGCTCGAGAAGCACCATGACACCAAGTACTCGGGTGGCATTGAGGTCGGTTCCAATGGGCGTCCCATTGGTTACTTGATGAAGAGTCCGTTTCCCTTTCAACAGCATGGGGAAAGTGGACTGCCCATTAGCAGTCTATATCCACATCTCGCGCGCCATGCGGATGATTTGTGCGTGATCCGTTCAATGCACACCGACACGGCGGCCCACGCGTCCGGGTGCATCCAGATGAATACCGGCAAGGTCGGTATCGGCAGTCCGAGTCTCGGTTCCTGGGTGAACTATGGGTTGGGTACAGAGAATCAACAACTTCCAGGTTTTGTTGTCATGATCGATCCCCGCGGAGGACCGATTGGCAGCGCATCAAATTGGAGTGGTGGTTATCTCCCGGCGGCGTACCAGGGTACACATTTTCGCGCGGGCCAATCTCCCGTGCTTAATCTCAAGAACCCAGCTGGTGTCAGCGTGCAGGGACAACGACGCAGCCTCGATCTGCTCAAGAGTCTGAACCAGGAGCATTTCGCATTGCGGCAGAACGAGTCTGAGCTGGAGGCACGTATTGAATCTTATGAGCTTGCTTTTCGTATGCAGGCTGCCGCCAGGGATGTTGTCGACTTGTCACGAGAAAGTAAAAAGACTCACGAACGTTACGGTTTGGATAATCCACGCACGGAAGATTTCGGCCGCAAGTGCCTGATCACCAAACGGCTGCTCGAAAGAGGAGTCCGATACATTCAGCTCTATTCCGGCGGTGGCCATATCGAGGACACTTGGGATGGCCATACGGATTGTATCAGTAACCATAAATTACATGCGGCAGAAACCGATCGACCGATGTCCGCATTGATGCAGGATATGAAGGACCTCGGACTATGGGACGAAACGCTGTTTGTCTGGGGGGGCGAGTTTGGACGCACACCCACGAGCGAGGGAGTTGGCAAGCCTGGGCGTGACCATGATTGGCATGGGTTTACGATGTGGCTGGCCGGTGGTGGTGTGAAAGGCGGGCAAGCGATTGGTGCGACGGATGAGTTGGGGTTCGCCGCCGTAGACCGACCAGTGCATGTCCGGGATTTACATGCCACCATTCTCCATCTGATGGGGCTCGATCACGAGGATCTCAGTTACTTTTATCAGGGTTTGGACCAGCGTTTGACAGGGCCGGCTGAAGCACATGTGGTCCAGGAAGTCCTGGCATGATGCAGCCTACTGTCGATGTGGTATGTGGCGGCTGACACAGCGGTGCGGTCGCTTGACAACTGTATTTACCGCGTGTCCCAAGTGGCAATTTATGGCTGGTGACAGCGCGGATCCTGGCACCGGGTAGAACAGATTGGCATGAAAGTCATTTATCACCGGCCCAGGTTCACGCCTGGACACCGGCACCTTCTATACCAGTTCAGCTTCATCGCCTTGATTGTGCTGGAGCCGGTATGTGGTGTCACGGAGACGCACCCAGAAACACTCTTTGGTGTCCGACCCACCGCCGTGTAGTTTAAGGCAGAGGTTGTCCGAGCCGACTTGGTGGTTCGGGCACGGATCGTGAAACGCCACTTGTTATACGTATGATCAAATGAACGAAAATCAACCACACTCGAATACCTCGGTCGTTCCCAGCGTCAAGGATTTGCCGCTGGGAACCGTTGCCGAATTGGCGCCATACAATCAGCAGCTGGTACGGGGGATTGAGACAACGCAAGCGGGACAGGTGCTGGAAGAATCAGTATTGGTCCAGCTGGAAGAGGCTCGTGAAAACCTCTGGGATGAGCTCGGTGCGGAGAAGGCGCGGAGCATGGTGGACTATGCAAAACGCGCGGCCAAGGCCTATGGATTCTCGCTCGACAGCCGTGGTGCTTTGGAGTTTCCTTTTCAGGAGACAGACCACCATCGCGTTGGATACGAGAGCCATTTCTATAGAAGTGATCCGGAAACCAGAACGCTCGTGCCGGCCAGTATTGACCATGCGCGGAAAAGAGTGATTGTGTTCGCAACGGGGCGCGCATTTGCGGAGCAGAACGCACGGTTAAACCATTTGACGACAAACGAGGCGTTGCGGAATGCCCGCAATGTGATGTCGGCCCAGGTCTATTTGACAGGTAGCCGATTGGTTACGGACTATCCTGGAACTGCGACTCAGGTTGTCGCTGTGGCTTACGACATGGTTGCCAGCGAAGAAGAAACACCGGCGATGCGAATTCAGTCGATTGTGAAGCCACAATTCATGCACCCTGTATCTGTGATGGCAGCCGAACGTATTTTTGGAGCGATGATTACAGACGCAGGTAGTTATCCAAATGGCACGCTGCACCGGTCCGCTGGCAAGATACGCGGTAATCCACTTCCAGAGGATCAGATCATTCAGAATCTAAGTGGGCTTGTTTTGGTAGGTGGGAGCGTGGGTTGTTGTGTTGTTCATCAGGTGGTTCGTTGGCTGGAGGAGATGCTGATAGACCTGGGATTATCCAAGGCAGCTTGCGTCGATGCGTTGAAATCGATTCTGACGATTCACTTGGGTCCGACTACGGTGTTACCAGCACAGGAACATTGCAACCGGCTTTCCGTGGTGGGTAAGTACGATGAATTTGTGTTCGCTGGGAATCACACGACACCGATTGTCAGTTGTTCAGACCGCTCGGGTAGTGTGCTTGTTTCCGATCCACTGGCGCGGAACAGTTTTCATGTGGTTCTGGATGTACCGGCCACGATTTACCAGGATTCGGAGGGAAGACGGTTTGATCCGATCGGAACTCATTTCGGGCATTCGATGAAGCACTACACCAACGGATTAAATAGCCTTGGATTCAAGGGTGTGATGGACGCAGTGTTGAATTATGAGGGACCGTATTCACTGGCGACGGTGATTGAAGAACTACATAAGACTGGACAGCTGGACAAACGAGTTCGGCCGGGTGTTGCAGACGCCAACGGTTGATCGATGCTGTTGCGTCTGCCATTTGTGGCCGTTGCCTGCTGCTTCTCGATTTGCATGCCGTAGCGTGCAGCCGAAGATCTTCATAGGCGAAGTTGTATGAGAACGCCCAGTCAATTAGACGATTCCATACGCCAGCATTGCGTCGGCGACCTTCACGAATCCAGCGATATTCGCGCCCCTTACGTAGTTGCAATACCCATCTTCCCCTTTGCCGTATTGAACGCACTGGTCGTGAATTCCCTTCATAATACCCTGCAATCGTTGGTCAACCTCTGCAGCGGACCAGGCGATACGGAGTGAGTTCTGGCTTTGCTCCAAACCCGAAACGCCTACACCGCCAGCGTTAGCCGCTTTGCCGGGTCCAAATGGAATCTTGTTGCCGAGGAACGTGTGAATCGCTCCCAACGTGCTAGGCATATTTGCCCCTTCGGCAACCGCTTTGAGACCGTTGCGAATTAATGTCTGGGCCTCTTGTTCGTTAAGTTCATTCTGGGTTGCACAGGGAAATGCCAGGTCGCAGGCTACGGACCAAGGGCGCTGGCCTTCGTGGAAGGTAACGCCGGGGAATTCTTGTGCGTACTCGGAAATTCGTCCACGTCGTTGGGTTTTCAGGTCAATGATCCAATCCAGTTTTTCTTGTGTAATTCCCGCAGGGTCGTGAACAAAACCTCCAGAGTCTGACAGGGTGAGCGGTTTGGCACCCGACTGGATAAGTTTTTGGACACAATAAGTCGCTACGTTTCCAGAACCTGAGACAACAGCTGTTTTGCCCTCCAGACTGTCGCCAGAACAAGCCAACATGTTTTGCGTAAAATACACCGCCCCATAGCCGGTTGCTTCGGTGCGAACCAGGCTACCGCCGAAGGCAAGACCTTTGCCGGTGAGTACGCCCGTAAAGCGATTGACGAGGCGTTTATATTGTCCAAAGAGGTTGCTGATTTCCCGTGCGCCGACGCCAATGTCACCAGCTGGTATGTCCGTGTCCTCACCGATGTGTCGATGGAGTTCAATCATTAAGGACTGACAAAATCGCATGACTTCGCGGTCGCTTTTCCCTTTCGGATTGAAATTAGATCCCCCTTTGGCTCCACCCATTGGTAGGCCAGTCAAACTGTTCTTGAAAGTCTGTTCGAACCCCAGAAACTTGAGCACGCTCAATGTCACGGTCGGGTGAAATCGCAAGCCGCCTTTGTAAGGGCCGATCGAGTTGTTGAATTGGACGCGCCAAGCGCGATTGGTTCGGATATTACCTTTGTCGTCTTCCCAGCAGACGCGAAAGATGACGACCCGGTCCGGCTCAGTCAATCTCTCGAGGATACGTGCCTCCTCATATTCTTTGTTCTGCTGGACAAAGGGCATCAGTGTATTTACGACTTCTTCCACCGCCTGGTGAAATTCTGGTTCGCCTGGATTGCGTTTCTTCAAGCCCTGCATAAATGTGTCAACTGCAGAGGAATGTCCGTTCGGCATCGGTTGTCGCCTTCTTAATACGATATGTGGAACCCGTCGCAAACTAGATTGTGCGCAGCGGTAGAATAAAGAACGCCGAGGTGTGTCTCAAATTCAAGAGACGCCTGCTTAATCGATTAGCGCAGCCAGTGGTCGCTGCAGAATTCGGCGGATTGCCGCAAACCAAGCATCGGTGCGTCAAAATACCACATTCGCAAGTGAGGGCCAGCGTGCTGGGGACGTTTTTGATGGCCTTTCGGCTCTTGACGAAGTTTGTCGCACTGGGTTGGCAGTACCGAAAACACAAAACTTTAGTCGTGCCAATTGACAGCACGATTCAGTCTGGGAAAATTTGGCACTTGTGGTGAGATCTGTTTAGGTGCGTGTTTGTCTGCCGTTTCGCCGATCGAGCGCCGCGTCAATCTAGTCAACATGCGCAACCCAACATGCGAACCGTCGTGTGTTTCGTGTGTAGATGGAGCCGATTGCTTGATGGAAACGGCAGCGATTCTTATTGGCTCGGCGCTGATTGCGCTGGTTGCTGTGCAAGTCATCCTGGGAACCGTCACTTCTGTGTTGGCGCTGTCGCGACAGAGGAAGCAGAATTCACTGTCCGATCTGTTCATGATGGAGCGTATTGAGGCGGCGCGGGCCCGTCGCGAGCGGGAAAGCCAAAACGCCTGGAATGGTTTTCGCAAGTTCGTTGTTCGGCAGAAAATTGAAGAGGCAAAGGGGACCGCTTCTTTTTATCTGGAGCCCCATGACGGCAAACCGCTGCCGGCGTTTAAACCGGGCCAGTTCTTGACCTTTCGGTTGGATGTACCGGACGAGCCCAAGCCGGTGATTCGCTGTTATTCGTTGTCAGACGGGCCGCGTTCCGATCGTTATCGAGTCACCATTAAACGAGTACCGGCACCGCGTAAAGTACCGGATGCACCACCAGGTTTAATTTCGAACTTTTTTCACGATCACATACACGAGGGCGATATTCTCGATGTGCGCGCGCCGTCCGGCCACTTCTTCATGGACACGCAGGCAAAACCTTCTGCTGTCCTGATCGCGGGCGGAGTTGGAATAACGCCTATGGTGAGTATGCTCAGAGCGATTGCCGATAGCGGAAGCGAACGGCAGGCGGTTCTATTTTATGGTGTCCGTAACGGTGGCGATCATGCACTCAAGGCTGAATTAAAAGAGCTCTCTTCGAATAACCGGAATATTCGGATCGTGACCTGCTATAGCGGTCCGAGAGACGGGCAAGACGTCAAAGGGCAGGATTACGATGAGGCATGCCGCGTCAGTGTCGACGTGATGAAAGAGTACCTCAAGACCAGCAACCACCGCTATTTCATGTGCGGTCCACCCCCGTTCATGCAGTCGGTCACGGACCAGCTGGGTGAGTGGGGAGTTCCCGCAGATGATATTTTCTCTGAGGCGTTTGGGCCAGCTTCGATCAAAGCCAAGAGCGAAAAACCGAGGGATGCGGTGGAGCCAGTGGCTGGTGGTGCCGCAGCAGTACAGGTAAAAGTCACGTTCTCTCGTTCAGGCAAAGAAATCAGCTGGGATGTTGGCAAGGATTCGACTTTACTGGAGCTGGCCGAATCGAATGGAGTTGAGATCAATTCGGGATGCCGGACCGGTGGTTGTGGGACGTGCAAGGTTGCGTTCAAATCGGGCAGCGTGAAGTACGAATCCCAGCCAGACTGTGACATTGAATCGGGTTGCGGTTTGGCGTGTGTCGCCTGCCCTGACGGCGATTTGGTGGTTGATGCATGACTGAGGTTGGATCAACGCATGCGTGGTGCAGGAGGTTGGCCAGCGGGAAGCCATGTCCGTTTTGTATAAGGTGAGTGATTCCCTCGTGGCATAACAGCCGCTGTGACGATCGCCTTGGACAAATTTCCGCAGATCTTGAGTGTGTGGACGAGGGGTATTTCATGAAAACTGACTGCCAGGCCTGCAGACTCTGGTTGATCGGCCGGGTTATGGAATTCACTCGCGTTATTACTGCGGTTTTCTTATTGGCATCTGCGACGGGTTTTTCCCAAGAACAGATTGATGTGACAGCGGTGGTGGGTCGTGACGCATGTAGTAAGTGTCATCCGTCCGAGCTGTCGGCTTGGCGAGTGTCCAAGCATGGCAAGAACGCTTGGGATTTACTTGACCATCCGAAGGCGCCTGATTTCGCCAAGAAGCTGGGGATCTCAGCTGCTGATATCAAGAGCGAAAAGTCGGTTTGTACCAAATGCCATGGGACCCATCAGAAAACGGCGGGAAAACTGACTATCTCCAAGGGGAACTCCTGCGAGTCATGTCATGGTGGCGCTGGAGGCGATGGCGGCTGGTTGACAGTTCACAGTGATTATGGCCAGGGAACAACGGGAACTTTGGTCGCACTCTTGGCGCAACGTGAGTCTGAGGCCACCGATCATCTGGTGAGTCGAAAGGCGGCCACGCGAAAAGCGGGGATGAATCGGGCAGAAGATACGCTGGCACTTGCCACGAATTGTTTGCAATGCCACATCGTCCCCGACGAGAAGCTCATTGCGGCGGGGCATCCTAGTAGTACGAAATTTGAGTTTGTTGAATGGGTGCAAGGCGAGGTGCGTCACAACTTCCTATTGGATTCAAAGTCCAACGCAGAAGTTCCCAGTTTATGGATGGCCAGTGGAGCGGGGCGTACTGCAAAAGGCCGCAAGCAGCTCATGTTTGTTAGCGGGCAGCTGGCGGACCTGGTACTCAGTCTGCGGATACGTGCAGGTGTGACGTCTGCTAAGCGAGGTACTCTTGGTGATCTCGTAAACGATCGTATTGATGATGCGCTTGATGAGCTGGAGGACGCGAAAATCGATGATCTCGCGGCAGTATTTGACATTATGAAGAAGAGCAAGATCAAGAAAAGCACGCTTAAGAGAACAACATCAGCTGACGAGAAGCTCTACGGTGGGGCGGCTGACGCGGTACAGGCCGTCGCGGATGCCTTTATTGCGAAATACAAGAATGCGGCTGGCTTGCCTGCCAGTGTCAAGCCGCCTCGAAAAGCAAAGGGGAAAGCCTTTAAGAACTGATTTTGCCAAGACGCCACCGTCCGTTTCTCGGCGACTTGGGTTGTGCTGGAAAATGTGCGGACTCTTGTTGTTGGCGTGTTGGAATTTCGGAACTTGGGACTTCAGATTGGTGAGTTAATGTTTGCAAACCGCCTCCCCTGGCTGCTGACGACTGGATGTTGTGGGGGCGCGATGATTGCCGGGTGGCTGTATCTGGGGACCGTGAATTTGCCTAGGATTCAGGCAGATGAACCACAAGACCAAGACTCGCAGAGACAGCAGAGCGCGGCTTCAACGAACCCACAGAAGGAGGCTGCGGGCGAGGTGGAGGCCGCCGCACGTATCGTCGGTGGCACGCAGTGTCTGGATTGTCATCGTTCTGAGTATGTGCGCTGGAAACGTTCAAAGCATGCGACGCGGGCTTTTGACTTGCTTGGGTCGACCGCCAGTGCGCGGCGCTATGCGGAGGCGCTCGATATCGAATTCGGCGAGGTGGCGGCTTCCAATTCGCTTTGCGTGCAATGCCACGCGACCCGGCAGATTCGCGCTGATGGCGTAGCGCGGGTGCTCCCTGGCGTTTCCTGTGAGTCTTGCCATGGCCCGTCAGGTGGGGTGGATGGGTGGCTGAATACGCACTCGGTCTACGGAGAAGAAGGCGGGACCCGCTCGGATGAGACCAAAGAGCATTACCTGGAGCGCAAGGCCAAGTGTGGCAAATCTGGACAACTGCGGTCAGAGCACATTTACGAGCTTGCCAAGGCCTGTTACTCGTGCCACCTCGTCAACAACGAAGCCCTGGTGAACGAAGCTGAACATCCGGTCGCCACTCAGAATTTTGATTTTTCCATCAAATCTCTAGGTGACGTTCGCCATAACTATCACCTCGATCAACAGGTGAATGCTGAAGTCGCGACGCTTTGGTTAGACCCTCTGTGGCATGGCGAGAGACGAACGGCGGCGGGGCGCAAGCGGCTGATGTTTGTAGTTGGCGCGACGGTTGATCTGGAAATGAGTTTGCGCGCGCTCGCGCGTGCGACCGATGAAGAAGGTGATTATTGTGAGGCGATGTCCGAACGTGTTGTCGACGCTTATGAGCTGATCGAGGAAGACATTCTGGAAGAAGTTGGAGATTTGCCGTTACTCGAAAAACTGCTCGAGACAGCTGAGGAGATTTATACAAAGCTCGACGATGAAGAGTTTGTGCTGGACGATGATCGGCAGGCATGCGTTGACGCTGCCAACGCTGTTGCGGCTATCGCTCGCGAGTTTGCTGTAAAACGCAATGGCAACCAGCTGGATGCCCTGGAAGAGCCCGAAGTTCCCGATGAAGAGTAGTTTGCTGACTCATGACCACCGAATCTGACGTACGACGCAAAACGCAATCTGACATTGCCTTCGACGAGGGTCTGGACGAGGCTGCAATTGACGAACTTGTAGCCGCGTCCGCGTTTGAAACACTCGATCCTGAGTATCGACAATCGGACCGGTTTCGCGCAACGCTTAAAGCGCACGCGCGAATCGTCGACGTACAGCCGGCTGACATCGTCGTGCGTGAAGGGGATTGGGGTAACTCAGCATTCTTTATCCTTTCGGGCAGGATTGCGGTGGAGATTGAACCACCCGAGTCGGGAATGCCGCAGGAGATGCTTGGACGGCGACGGGATCGACCGAAGAGTCTGTTGCAGGCGTTGACGCAGCTGTTTACGAACCATCGCTTTCCGGAATTTCGCGGACGCTTCAGTTTTGCCGGTTCCAAATCGGCCGTTCAGCGACGTGGTGCAGGGAACGCAACCCGGATTTATCTCCAGGACCTGGATGGCGTTCTCAAGAAGTACGCGCATGCTTTTCTGGAGCCCGGACAGTTTTTCGGTGAGATCGCCGCTTTAGGACGCACGCGCCGCACCGCTACCCTGTTTGCCGTCGAACACGGCCGACTGATTGAAATTCGCTGGCAAGGATTGCGCGATATCATGCGTCGTGACGAGGGTATACAGGCGCTGATCGACAAGAGATTTCGGGAGCGATCGCTGCGCGCGTTTCTGGAGGCCTCGCCAATGTTCAGTCACTTGCGAGAGGGGCATGACGACGCCCTGAGTGAACTCGCCAATGGTGTCGAACTCAAAGTATTTGGCGAGTACGGACGCGCGCAATCGTTCCGCAAAATGGCGGACGAAGCGATGGCGGGTGATTTTTCGGGTGAGCATTTAATTGCGAGTCAGGGTGATTACCCGAATGGGATCGTGATGATTCGCTGCGGGTTGGCACGCGTCAGTCACAAGTTCCACCACGGAGAACGTACCGCTTCGTATCTGGGGCCGGGGCAGGATTTTGGATTCAATGAAATCATGGCAGGTCACGGCAGTAACAAGCCGGTTTCGCTGCAGCATTCGCTTAGGGCACTGGGCTACCTGATGGCCGTTGTGGTGCCCACCGCGCTGGTAGAAAAGTACATCTTGAATCACCCAGACTCCCCCTGGCACCATAAGGTCCAGGAGACGGAAGCGACCGGACGCAGCAACGCGGTGCAACGAGTCGATCAGGATTTGGTCGAATTCTTGGTTGGAAATCGGTTTGTCAATGGTACGGCGACGATGTTGATTGACATGGATCGCTGTACCCGTTGTGACGACTGTGTCCGCGCCTGTGCGGCATCACATGACAATAACCCTCGGTTCTTACGCAATGGGCCAATTAATAACGGGGTTATGGTTGCGAATGCGTGCATGCACTGCCGCGATCCGATCTGTATGATTGAATGTCCTACCGGTGCGATCAGTCGGAAACTTGACGATGGTGAAGTTGCTATCAATGACGAGAGTTGCATCGGATGTGGAACCTGTTCAAATAATTGCCCATACGACGCGATTCGAATGGTGGAGATTCGGGATAGCGGCGGGCTATTTCTCCGAGACCGTTCGGTGGCGTCGCGGGCGCCGATCACGAAAGCTACGAAGTGTGATCTGTGCGTTGAGCAAAAGGGTGGTCCCGCGTGTCAGCGAGCGTGCCCTCACGACGCAATGATACGGCTTGATATGAGTGATGTAGAGCAATTGGTGCAATGGCACAATCAATAACAACCATAACTCCGTTTTGCGTGAGACGCAGACGCTACAGCGCGGTGCTGCTCGTTTTATTGCTGCTGTTTGTGGCGGCCAATTACCTGCTGTCGATTACGCTGCACCGCACCGCGATGGTGTCTGGCTGGACGCTGTTTCTGCTCGTTGTGGTGTTGACGGCTTACAACCTGCGAAAGCGGATCACTTTCTTGCCGCTGGGGCGATCTTCGACATGGTTGCAAGTGCACATCTTTGTGGGACTACTGAGCATTGCCGTGTTTGGTATGCATATTGGGTGGCGCATTCCCAATGGAGTTCTCGAAGTCGCGCTAGCCGGGGTGTTTTTGACAGTTGCGTTGAGTGGCATTGTCGGGCTCGGGATCAGTCGGGTTTTTCCTCGTCGGTTATCCGAACGGGGTGAAGAGGTGTTCTATGCGAGGATTCCACGCGTTTTGCACCGAATTCGAACGGCTGTTGAACAAGAAGTCCTGGCTTGTCTTAGAGAAGACGATTCGACAGCGGTCCCCGAGTTCTACTCGAAGCACCTCAGGCCTTTTTTTGAGCGTCACCATCATTTCTGGAACCATCTTATCAAGTCTCGCCGCAGCGAATTGAAGCTGTTGCGCCGGATGGACGCGTATACGCGATATCTCAACAGCCATGAAAAGCAGGCAATAGAGGCAATCAAGGATTACGTCAAAGTAAAGAGTGATCTGGATTTTCACTTTGCCCACCAAAAGATTCTGAAAACCTGGCTGTTTGTCCATGTTCCGTTGTCCTATTCGTTGGTAGTGATGGCAATTTTCCACATCGTACTGGTTTACGCTTTTGCAGGAGCAGGCTCTTGACCGAAGCGCGGCATGTCTTTGATTTTGACAGAGGTGAATACGAACGCCCGAATCAGCAATGGACCTGTGGCCGTGCGAGCGAGGGATTGACGTGCGCGTTGGGTCCTAGTGGCAGTGGGCATTGCGGTGCCGTTTGTGAACCGTATCTGGACGGGGACCGCTACTACTGCAACAACGTGTCGATGTTGTCCAATGGTTGCGATGTGGGACCTCTGGAGAACGGTAGTTGTTGCCAGATTCCCGCTGAATGCCAGCCGGCCAGGAAGGCCGGGAAGTGGGTCTGCACACGCGGACAGTGTTTGCATGGTCCATCGGCTGATGGACAGTGCTCGCAGAAAGCGGCGGTGTGTCGACCGCACCGGAGTATCTGGGCCCAACGGCGGGCACTGACAATCGGCACGGTCGCGCTGGTGTTGGGGGTCTTGTTAGCGCTTGGAGCTGGACGTTACCATGCAAGCATCGTTTCTCCTGGCGGACTCGCTTCGGTCCATTCAACCAGTAGTTGCCAGGATTGTCACCAGGCGGGTGAGGTGGGTTTATCCGATTGGGTTAGTATGGCTTTGTCGCCTAGTGACCGTTCGGTCCAGAGCGAACAGAAGTGTCTTTCCTGCCATCGTGAGCTGGGGACAAGTCCCTTGCATGCGCATGGGCTCGAGGTTGCGGAGCTCGAGAAAATGTCGGCACTAGCGGCAAGAAGTCCGAGTTCCACCCGGTTGCTCATCAAGGCCGCGCGGGCTGTGTTTACACCCCATAACAACGAGGACAAGTTAGATTGCGCGACCTGCCACCAGGAACACCGGGGCCGCAGCCACGATTTGAAAGGTATTTCGAACGAACAGTGCCAGTCTTGCCACAAGACTACATTTCATAGTCTCTCCGATGGTCATCCCCAGTTTTCTGACTATCCGTATGCTCGTCGAACCCGCATTTACTTTGACCATTCGACCCATTTCAACCAACATTTCGATTCGTTCGAGCGAATCATGCCGGAAGGTAAAAAGCCAACTTCTTGTCTCACTTGTCACGAGCTGGACGGCAATGGACATAAATTTGTTGTAAGGGGATTTGAGGAGGCGTGTAGCAGTTGCCATACACCGCAGATCTCTGATTCGGCGATACCCGGTGTCGTGTTATTTGGTGTTCCGAAACTGGACCCGACGACGCTGGCCGAGGATGACCAACCGTTTACTCTTGGCATCTGGCCGAATCATCCGGGGTTGGGAGGGAGTGATCTGTTTGGGGCGTCAGGAGAAGTTCCTCCAATCTTGGCGCTGCTGCTGTTGGCGGATGAACGGTATGCCCAACACGCCGACGTCTTGGCTGGCATCAACTGGCCTGTGTTGGACGATGCAAATCCAGAACAGATCGAAGCGGTGTTGGGGTTTGCTGACGCCCTCAAGCAACTTCTGCACGAGCTGGCGACGGGGAATCGGGCGCGTTTGCAGGCTCGACTCGATGCCACGATTGGCATGCTGACATCGGCTACGGTTGTCTCGCAATTAGTGGACCTGCTCGTGGAGGCGGAATTGGCGTCCGCTCGCGCTGCGGAAAACTGGTTCAATGGCTTGATGGACGAAATCGGTGAAAATGGGGAGAGCTTGCGTCAGGACGGCTTGACGTTTTCCGAAGTGGCTAAGACACCTGGTGATGATCGGATCAGTTGGTACCTGGACAGTACGGACCTTTCCATACGTTATCGGCCGGTTGGCCACGCCGATGG
Source organism: Planctomycetaceae bacterium (assembly GCA_002709225.1). Classification (GTDB taxonomy): domain Bacteria; phylum Planctomycetota; class Planctomycetia; order Pirellulales; family Pirellulaceae; genus UBA9264. The sequence goes on along the minus strand of PAQH01000017.1, from coordinate 15,126 downwards.
TCGGATGAAGCGATGGCTCGATCTGGCAATTTCGATCAAGAACTCTGTTTCTCCCAAAACCGCGAAGGGTGAGCCGAGCGTAAGAAAGGCGGTGCAGCGCTTGTTCACTGAGATGACATCACCGCTTACGGCGGGTCGCTGCACGAAATGTCATTCGATCGATCAGTCCGCTACCGATGACGGAATAGCAATCAATTGGATCGGTAGCCGGCCTGATGAGCGGGTGAGCTTGTTTACTAGTTTTGTTCATTTGCCACACGTTAAGGACACAATGCAGCGCAACTGCATCAGTTGTCATGAAACCGAGGGTGAAGAATGTAGCTATTGCCATAAGATCAAAACGGACGTAAGTCGATATCGCCCCCATTTTTTTGACCGTCAATGGGTCCCAGCCTTTGATCACACCCATTTCGAAAGTGATTTTTCAGACGTTGAGACCAGCACTTGTGGAGACTGCCATAGCCGTTCTTCGACGCGTGACAACTGTCTAAAATGCCACAATTACCACATCCACCGCGAGCCCGGACCAACATTTAGTGTGAATCCGTAGTTTACCTGTCGCTAGGATGAATTTGATTTCCCCTATTTGCCAGCTAGGCAGAAAGCGATTCTCAGTGAAAGCTTCAGATCTATTTATACGAGCGTTGGAACGCGAGGGTGTGGAATACATCTTTGGTATTCCTGGCGAAGAGAACCTGGACATGCTCGATTCCCTGCAGGGTTCGTCGATCAAGTTGATCCTGACGAGACACGAACAGGGTGCAGGTTTTATGGCAGCAACGTATGGGAGACTGACCGGCAAAGCGGGCGTGTGTATGTCCACACTTGGTCCGGGTGCAACGAATTTTGTGACGGCAGCCGCCTACGCGCAGCTCGGTGGCATGCCGATGATGATGATTACGGGTCAAAAACCAATCAAAGCGAGTAAGCAGGGACAGTTCCAGATCATCAATGTGGTCGATATGATGCGGCCGATCACTAAGTATACGCATCAGATTGCCGGAGCCGATAATATTCCTTCGCGCGTTCGTGAAGCGTTTCGGCTTGGTGAGGAAGAACGCCCCGGCGCCGTCCATCTGGAGTTGCCTGAAGACATTGCCGCCGAAGAGTCCGACACTCCGGTGTTCAATAAGAGTATGGCACGACGGCCCACTGCGGAAATCAAATCGATTAAACGCGCGGTGGAGATGATTGAACAGTCCAGTCGGCCACTGGTGGTCATCGGCGCAGCAGCAAACCGTACACAGACGAGTCGTATGCTGCGGGATTTGCTATCGCGCACGAGGATTCCTTTTGTGACGACCCAAATGGGCAAAGGCGTGGTCGATGAACGAGACGCTGGTTTCCTTGGAAACGCCGCGCTGTCGGCGGGGGATTTTATCCATCGGGCTACCGACCATGCTGACTTAATTATCAATGTGGGGCACGATGTTATTGAGAAACCGCCGTTTTTCATGCGCGAGGATGGCGTAAAGGTCATTCACATCAATTTCTTTTCTGCCGTAGTCGACCCGGTCTATTTTCCCCAGGTCGAAGTAGTTGGCGATATCGCGAACAGCATCTGGCAGATAAATGAATTGCTTAAGCCCCAGGAGAGCTGGGATTTTTCGTTCTTCGAAAAAGTGAAGAAGCACGTGGACGCTCACGTTCTGGAACAGACAGATGCATCGTCGTTCCCGGTTCTTCCTCAACGACTGGTGGCCGATGTCCGCGCTGCGATGCCGTCGGACGGGATCATCTCGTTGGACAACGGTGTGTACAAGATCTGGTTCGCACGCAACTATCGGGCACACGAGCCGAATACCGTCCTGCTGGATAATGCGCTGGCGACAATGGGTGCCGGTTTGCCGGCTGCGATGGCCGCAAAACTGGTCTATCCAGATCGCAAAGCACTGGCGATTTGTGGAGACGGAGGTTTCATGATGAACTCACAGGAGCTTGAGACCGCCGTCCGTCTGGGGTTGGATGTGTCCGTTTTGATCTTGCGTGACGACGCGTATGGTATGATCAAGTGGAAACAGGCCAATATGGGATTCAATAACTTTGGACTCGATTACGGGAATCCGGACTTTGTTGCCTATGCAGAAAGCTATGGCGCCAAAGGGCACCGGGTGGAGAAAACAGAAGAGCTGTTGCCGTTGTTGAGAGAATGCAACCAGACGAAAGGTGTGCATCTCATCGATTGCCCCGTTGACTATTCCCACAACGATCGAATTCTTAATCAGGAGATCCAGGCACTGAGTAAAGAGATTTAGTGTGTCGTGGCCGGTGTCGTCGAAGCGATCTCCCAGGTCGAGACGCTATTGGCTAACTACGACAGCGAATGTAGGTTGTGTTGTCGCAGGCTCGCTCTATGGGCGAGCCACGGCAGCGCGGCGTTTCGCCTCGAGGATCAGTGGCTCTTGCTAATTGTGTGGGAGCGAGTGGTCCTCAGGCATACCGTCCGAAGACAGGCCGCTTTTTCTCGGAAATGAGATGCGGTATTTCCAACATTGCAGGTGACCCATTCATGTGCTCGTGACGGCGGCTGTGAATGGGTGAATCTACTTGATAATTTCGATTCGGCAGAGGTTTGCTATGGACCATAGTGAGTTCGTGCTCGTTGCGAAAGATGGAGTTGGAGCTAATGTCGAGAAGACACGCCCCATTGTCGGCAAGCCGGTGAAATTCGGAAGGTCTGCCGACAATGAGCTTGCGCTCCGCTGGGATAGTGCGATTTCTCGTCACCATGGAACGATCGTTTCTGATCGTGACTCAGTTACGATCCGTTGTAATGACAACGCGAGAAATTCGATCATCTTTCAGGGCTCCGTCGTCCGCGAATTGACGTTATCTACGGGTGACGAGTTTGAGATTGGAACCACAAGGTTCTCTTTGATTCGACAGGCATTGCAGTCGGAAGTGTTTGCCGCTAACGCCGACAGCGAGGATGAGCCCGAGCTGCTAAATCAGGTGACGTTTACTTCCAGCGAATTGCGCGCCGCATCGCCCGATGCTCCGGAAAAACAACTGGCTGCCCTGGCCAAGATTCCGTCGCTCATTGAGTCGGCCAAAGGGGGGCAGGAATTAGCTGAAAAGTTGGCCCAGTTGGTGTTGCAAACACAGCCGCTGGCGGATGCGGCCGCGGTGATGGAATTTCGATCAAAGGAGTCAGACGACAATCGAGAATCTCCATGGGGCGACTACGTACCAGTCAACTTCTCTTTTGATGTGCGAGCTACGCTGAAAACGGAGTTTCGTCCCAGCAAACGCGTCACGGCGGCGGCACTCAGTTCGGGGCAAACGACAGTACACTCTTGGGGACCGTCGGATAACGGATCTCTTCAGGCAACGATTACAGATGGACTGGGATGGGCGATTGCCGTACCGGTTCAGGCGGCCGAAACCTGTTGGTGTATTTACATTTCCGGTCCGGGCGTCGTCGCGAACCAAGATCAGCTTGCGTCGAATTGCCGATTTATCGAGCTTGTTGGCGAGTTCTTGAGGTCCATCACAGCCGCCAACGCATTCCATGAGCGAAAGTCCGCGCTGTCGAGTTTCTTGTCGCCCAGTGTTGCTGACAAAGTCCTTTCTGGTGGCGGTGGTGGCGTCGCGCTTGAACCAAGCGAGTCGACGCTCGCGGTACTCTTTTGTGATTTGCGAGGGTTTTCTCGCATTAGTGAAACCTACCGCGATGACTTGATGTCACTCTATAAGCGAATCCGGAGTGCCTTGAGTGTGATGGCAGGTGGAATTATCGATGCTGAGGGAGCGATCGCGGATTTTCAAGGCGACGCTGCGCTCGGCTTCTGGGGATGGCCGATCGCGGATTCGGCTCCGGCTGTCTCCGCGGTGTCATCGGCGCTCTCGATCCTGCATGATTTTTCCAATGCGACGGAAGCGTCAGAGAAGAAGATGCTCGAAGGATTGAGTTTAGGGATTGGCATTGCGACTGGGACAGGTTTGGCAGGACAGATCGGTACCCAACAGCAGGCAAAAATCGGCGTCTTTGGTCCCATTGTCAATCAAGGCGCACGTCTGGAAGGAATTACAAAGCTGTTCGGCTGCAAGATGTGCTTTGATAAGCAAACTGCCGCCCAGCTCGCCGAGTCAGAAGTGTTTCCCGCTAAATCAGTTCGGCAACTTGCCTCGTTGAAGCCCGCTGGTATGAATGCGGTAGTTGATGTGTTTACCCTGGTGACGCCTCAGGACGACCAACTATCAGGCGAACCAAAGCTCATAAGCGACTACCAACAAGCGTTGGATTCCTTTGCCTCGGGAAATTGGCAAGAGGCAAATGATATGTTGCAGCAATGGGTAGAGACGGATCGTCCGTCGAAGTTCTTGGTTGACTATATAGCTAAATTTGGGCCTCAGTCTCCCGATGATTGGATGGGCGCGATTCAGCTTCATAAGAAATAGGCTGTGCGCGCAGCTTGGTAGGACTCATTGAGAGAGAGGCGAGATATGCACGTTGACGTGATTCGTTCTGGCGATGCGGTGCCGAAGGAAGGTCAATTGCTATCGACGTATATTGTCAACGAGCGTATTGCCATAGATGCCGGAGTGCTGGGAACGATGGTTCCCTCGGATGCGCAGGATCGGGTGTCCGATATCTTTCTCTCGCATTGTCATATGGATCACGTGACGTCATTGCCATTTTTTCTGGAGCAACGCGATCCAAATAATGGGACAGTGCCGACGATTTACGCACATGAGTCCTGTATCGATGCACTAAAGAAATTTTTTTTCAACGATCTGATTTGGCCTGATTTGGTTCGCATCCATCAGGAAGAGAATATTCAGTTTTGCCAATTCGAGCAGCTTGGTGTGGAAAGTCCTGTTTCCTGCCACGATGTCCAGGTTACGCCGGTGCAGTTGAGCCATACCGTACCAACCTATGGCTTTCTGCTATCTGATTCTACGAGTGTTGTCGGGTTCGTCTCTGATACCGAGTACAGCACGTCCTGGATGGAGACATTGAACCGTCTGCCACGTCTGGACTGCTTGTTTCTCGAATGCACATTTCCGAACCGTCTCAAGTGGCTTGCTGAGAAGGCCAAACACATGACTCCCCAAGACATCGAGCGGTTTGCCCGAGATTGGCAGGGAGCCATGCCACGTGTCATCATCAACCACACGAAACCCAGCCTGCTTGAAGAGGTTCGGGATGAGTTACAGACCGCGTTAGGCGACACAATCGAAATGGTTGCCACAGGGCGTCAATACGTGATCGAGTAGAACGCGGCATTCGCGGTGCGATCCGAGCGTTGCAAACCCGAGCGGTGCGGAATCCGGTTGCAGTACTGTGCCGATACCTAACAATACCACTTGAGGTCCTGTGAATGCTCGGGGTAGCTCGTCTCGGTAGAAGCATCGTATGTGAACGCGGATGGCTTGCCGGCCGCGCCGGTTTTCAGGTTGTGCTCATGGTACAAGCGTTTGTCTTGTCGTTCAGTAGCAGGTGCGGCGCGCAAATCTGTCTGACCAATATTTCTGTCTGACCAATATTAAGGTGTTCAGATGGCCGTGATGTGCGGGGTACAGCGAGTTGTTGTCTGCCCCGCAAGCGTTTAGGCTAACACCCATGGCACGCGTGTTACTGCAATCCTTGACGAAACGCTTTACGGACGTCCTTGCCGTGGACGCGGTTGATTTGGAGGTGCAGGATAAAGAACTCTTGGTGCTGGTTGGGCCGTCGGGGTGTGGCAAATCGACGCTGTTGCGGATGATCGCAGGATTGGAAGATGCGACGTCTGGGCAAATCACTATCGGAGGCCGATTAGTCAACCGAGTTGCGTCGAAAGATCGAAACATCGCCATGGTGTTCCAGAATTATGCCCTCTATCCGCATATGAATGTTTACCGCAACATGGCATTCAGTTTGCAGATGCGGAAGGTTCCACGGGAGGAGTGTGACCGACGTGTCCGGATAACAGCCCAGATATTGGGAATTGAGGATCTCTTGTTGCGGCGGCCAGCTCAGCTCTCGGGAGGACAACGTCAACGCGTCGCGCTGGGCAGGGCCATTGTTCGAGATCCTGAAGTGTTCTTGCTCGATGAGCCGTTAAGTAATCTCGATGCCCGTTTGCGGGTAACAATGCGATCTGAGCTCGTTAAGCTCCACCGCCATTTACGTGCGACCATGATCTATGTCACACACGATCAAGTTGAAGCGATGACGATGGGCGATCGATTGGTTGTGATGCGGGACGGACGGATCCAGCAGGTCGACACACCACGTGTGGTCTATGAAACGCCTGCAAATCGATTTGTAGGCGAGTTTATCGGCAGTCCTCCGATGAATATTCTTGAGGGACAAATTGTCCAGTTGCAAACGGGTTGGGAATTTGTGGTTGGCCGTCTTCATATACAGTTAGCCAACGAATTTCAGGAGGCTTGCCAACAGCGGGTCAACCAGCCCGTACACTTAGGTATTCGCCCCGAAGATTTACACCTGAGTAAGCCTGGTGATTCCGCACCGACCGAGGTGCGACTGTCTTGTGAGGTGTCGGTTGTCCAGTTGTTGGGATCTGACAGTCTCGTTGAATTGGACTGTCAAGGAACAGCAGTCATGGCGAGGGTTGATGCCCGCCGTGCGTGCCGAATGGGCGAGATGATCGATGTGAGTTTTTCGGTCGAACGATTACACCTGTTTGATGCCGCTACGGGTCAGAGGCTTTGATTCTGGAGATTGTTGTGGAGAGACAACGATCGAGCACGTGGTGGAGACGCGTTTATCGCGTGGCGCATTGGGGAGGCAGACTCGCACCTTTGATGCTGGTGCTGTGCGGTTGTGACAGTGCGTTTCATGAGCCTGTTGATGCAGAGAGAGTGGTTATTGAGTACTGGCATCAGCCGCTGGTTAAACTCGTTCCTGGACTCGAACGGCAGACGACAGAAGTCGGTGATTTTGAACGCTACCTGGCGAAACAGTTTATGGCTCGTCATCCCGAAGTGGTTGTTAGAACCCAGTGTTTGAATTGGGAGGATTTGACGAGAAAGGTTCCGATTACGGTACTTGGGGGGCGGCCTCCCGACGTGCTTATGGACTATGTAGGCCGTACCAGCGGTTACTGGTATCAGGGTATACTGGAGCCCCTCGATCAACTCTTGCATGGCCAGCGGCAGGATTTTCGTGACCAGTTCTTGTCTGATGCATTACTGCCAGATCGGGATGGCCGACAACGCCTGCACTCCGTGCCACTCTGTGGTTGGGTGCAGTTGCTCGCGGTGAATCGGGCCATCTGGGATCGCCAAGGGCTGGGGCACTTGTTGCCTACAAGAGAAGATCCCACCTGGACCTTTTCTCAGTTTGAAGCGGCTTTGGAGGCGGTTGCGATTCCCGGGAAATTCTGGCCGTTGGGGATGCAAGTAGCGAGCGAGCAGGGTGATTACCGCGTGCTACAGTTTTTTTGGGCTTACGGAGCTGAGATCTACCACGATCGAGATTACTCGCGAACCACCATCAATTCTCCGCAAGGTGTGGCTGCGTTAGAGTGGTTGGTGAGGGCACATTGTCGTGGTTGGATCCAGCGAAATGTGGCGACTGCGGGAAACTCGCTCAACGACATGTTTTGGAGGGGTACTATAGGTTGCCTCCCCAGTGGTTTAGCGCTACGACGTAGCTACGAAGTTGCCCTCCGTGACAAGAAGGTTACGGCTGATGTTGATCAGGACGGTGTTGTTGATTTCGACCTGATGTTCACGTTACCGCCGACACGGGACGGAGTTGTCCCACGTTTACCTTATGGCACCAACGGAATCACTGTCTTTCGTCAACAGGATCCGACAAAACGCCACTTGGTCTTTGAGTTTGTGCGTTTCTTGTCGCAGACCTCGGTGATTAGCCAGTATGCGCGCGCGGCGAATCAATTGGGATCGCGTAAAAGCGCGGGAAGTCCTTTCGCCGACCAACCGGACGTTCGCCGTGTTTGCGGATTGGCTGCGGAATGTAAGCCCGCCGACATGGGTGCTACGTCTCCGCATTATTATGATTTGCGCAAACGGCTTCCCCCACAATTGCAGTTTGCCTTTTTGGGTTTGAAGACACCGGCTGAGGCACTCGCGGACTTCGAGATGGAAGCGAAGCGTGTACTGAGTTCGTCGTTCAAGTGAACAAGCCATGAGACGCCTGCGTTTACCGAAGCGATTTGATTCCATGTCAGGATGGCTATTCTTGCTGCCGGCCGCAGTGCCATTTGTAGTGTTCGTGCTTTGGCCATTGTTGCATGGGTTGGCAATGAGCTTTTTCGACATTCGCTTAGCGGAAACAGAATTTATCGGCCTAGATAACTACCGGAATTTGGCTGCTGACGAGTCTTTTCGCTATGCGATATGGAATACCTGTTGTTTTGTGGTCCTCGTGGTCCCGGTCGTTTGGCTGGTTAGTCTCGGAATTGCCGCGGTTGTTTTTCCACTTGGCCGCTCTGCACAGTCTTTTTTTCGTTTTGCTTTTTATGTTCCAGTCATAGCGGGTAGTGTATGTCTGGCCATGGTTTGGATGTGGATTCTGGACGACCATCACGGTCTCCTGAATTATTTGTGCAACTCTTTACTGGGTGTAAATATCGATTGGCTTGGTCGGACGGATACCGCATTGCCGAGTCTGGCGGTGGTGGTGATTAGTTGGAGCCTTGGGCAGCCAATCATCATCTTTCTCGCGGCCTTAAGCGGCATCCCGCCCGAATTACATGAGGCGGCAGCAATCGATGGTGCGGGTCCGTTACGTCGATTCTGGTACGTCACACTGCCATTGTTACGTTCCGCGTCTTTGTTTGTATTCGTGACTCAGACACTCGGTGTCTTCCAGGTATTTGTTGTGGTGCTGTTGCTGACGGTCAATGGTGGCCCTGCCCATGCCACCCGGACGGTTGTGTACGGTATGTACGAAACGGCATTTACGCCTCCCTACGACTTTGATTACGCGGCAGCGCAAGGCACGTTGCTCTTAGTGCTGTTGTCTATGGTCGCTGTGGTGCAGTTCCGCTGGTTAGGGCGGTAGGCAAGTTGGAAGTGACTCTGATGGCGAACCGTTGGACATTCTGGATAGCGTGGACTCTCCTCGGAGTGGCGGCGATTATGGCGTTAGCCCCCTTGTATTGGATGATCAGTGGCTCATTCAAGCTGCAACAAGATGCGATGCAGATGCCTCCGGAATGGTTTCCGAAACACCCGACACTAGAAAACTACCGGAAACTATTTACCGCAGGTGATTTGTGGAGCGGGCACCGACCAGCGTTGCGTTGGCTGGCGAATAGCCTGATTGTGGCGCTGTGTATATCGATCAGCGCTGTGACCACGAGCGCGCTTGCCGGATATGCGTTAGCAAAAAAACGGTTCCGTGGCAGGCTGTTTGTCTTTTGGGCGGTTGTCACGACCATGATGTTGCCCAGGCAAGTCGCTTTGATGCCGTTGTATCTGCTGATTGTTCAATTGGACTGGGTTGATTCCTACGCAGGTTTGATCGCGCCGTATCTCTGCTTTCCATTTGGCATCTTCCTGATGCGACAATTCATGGAACAAATACCGGATGAGTTGATTTCAGCGGCGCGCATTGATGGGGCGACCGAATGGCATGTCTTCTGGTACATCGTTTTGCCGATGGCGAAGCCCGCACTTGGGGCTGTGGCGATATTCAGTTTTATGGGGGCGTGGAATGAATACCTTTGGCAGTTGATTGTCACCAACCGCCCAGAAATGTATACGTTACCGGTTGGTGTATCCAAGTTGGTGAGTACGCTTACCAGCTTTGATTTGGGGTTGGCGATGGCTGGTGCGACCGTGGCGTTCTTGCCGATGTTGGCGGTTTTTGTGATGTTCCAACGTTATTTTGTCAAAGGAATATCCGTAGGCGCGTTGAAAGGCTAATTGGCCGTTGCCTTGACAGGCCCCAGATCCACATCAGTGGTTCAAATCGTGTTCTTTGTTAGACTGCGTGGCGCGGATGTGAATTTCAGACGAGCCGTCCTGACGCCATAAGGTCTGTTGCGTGAGTGGTTCACGGAAGGTTGGCTGAAGTGACTGGAATTGTTGGCGATCAACGCGATTTCAATGACCCAGAGGAGAGGTGGATATGTCAGTGATAGACGAGGTCTCTCGACGACGCTTTCTTCGCCAGGCTCCCGCGGCGGGAGTCGTTCTTGGCGCCGCGGCAGCGATGGGGCAAGAGTCGACTGAAACGGCGGCTGTGATGTCAGACACGATTCGTATCGGTGCTCTGAATGTTGGTGCCTATTCACACCTGGCTGCGAAGTGGGGCACTTTGATCAATGCGCGACCCGAGAATGGCGAGATTCCCTATACCGGGATGCGTATTACGCATTGCTGGGATATCGACCCGGCGCGAGCGCGTGGTTTTGCCAAGGGTTATGGCTGTACCGCGGTGTCAGAATTCGATGGCATGCTCGGAAAGGTTGATGCTGTGATTTCGGGGGGGTATTACAACTATGCCCATAATCATCTATTGCATGAGCCTTATCTGGAGGCGGGGTTACCGAATCTGGTGAATCGCCCGTTTGCCAACTCAGTCGGTAAAGCGCGTCGCTTGATCGAATTAGCACAGCGTCATAAAGCGAGCCTTCTAGTGCCATCGGCATTAGGGCACAATGACGTAGTATCACAGGCGCGGCAATTTGTGGAGGCTTCGGACGTTGTTGGCTATCACGCGGCTGTTGGCGCTGAAGATTATCCGACACATGGAATCCACGGGCTCTATATGTTGTGTCGGGCTGTGGCCGACGCGGGAAATCCAATTCAATCTGTTTCTTTCCGAGCCCGCCAGTGGTATGCGGCGCCGAGTTTGCTGACCTACGAACACCATGACGAGAGTGGCCGTCCGTTTTTTGGCACCCTCCATTCAGGCGATTTTGGCATCGGCGCTCTACACATTCATACTGAGAAGGAGAATCACGGCCGGGGTTTTGCATTGACGACGGGAACGGGAGTTCCTTATGACAAAACTGAGTTTTGGGCCCCGGCAATTTGGGCATTTGAACTTATGGTCCGTACCGGAAAAATGCCACAAACTTATGATCAAATTCTCCAAAAGAACCGGGCATTCATGGCTGGGTGGAGAAGTGTTCTGGTGGAGGATGGGCGTCCGGTCAAGTTGGAGGACGTTCCCTCTGATTGGGATGCCCCAGTTGAACTGCCCAATATGCCAGGCGATCCAACCTTTGCGCTGTTCAAGAAACGGTTTGGGTGAACCGCCGGATAGGTTTCAGGATGAGGTTGAATCAGTCGTTCCGTATTGCGAGTTTGACCGTGCTTCGCGCCACCGGTTCAGGTAATCCTGCACGTCCTGGCGTTGCTCTCTCGTTGGCACGGAATCGGCCCGCAACGTACAGTGGGGCAGCTTATGGTCACGAGGCAATTAACGATCATGTTGGAGGGCCTTGGATTCCAGCACTTCGTCTCGGAGGGTATTTGACTTGCCGTAAAGGTGTCGATTCAAGAATTGTATGATGCGTTTGTTCAGAAGTTGCCCGCGCACTCCGTGTTGTCCTGCGCGAACGGTGATCAACGTAGAGGGGACTCCCGCCTGCTTCAGAGTCTCGTGAAACAAGGTTGATTGCGGAAAGGGTACTAGACGGTCACGCGTGCCATGCACAATCAGGTGCGGTGCATCATCCTGGCTGACATGCGCGATGGGTGAAGCTTGACGACTTAGTTTGGGGGCTTGCTGGATCGGTTTACCAATCAAGCGGCTTTCGGGAGAGTCCGGCGCATTGTGTGTAATATTGCCCGGGTAGTCGTCCATCAGCAAGAATGCTGTTGGCCCGAAAAAATCAATCACACAAGTAACTCGGCTTGTGTAATGCGTGTACTTTCCAAGCTTCCCTTCCAGCTCTGGATGATCTCCGGAAACTCCCAGCATTGCACTGAGATGTCCGCCTGCTGAAGTGCCATAAGCTGCGATGTTGTTTGCGTCGAGGTGGTATTTTTTCGCGTTGCCACGGATCCATCGAATGGCTGCTTTGCAGTCGAGAATCTGCGCGGGCCACTTCGCTTCATCACTCAGCCGATAACCGATTGAAACGCCTGCGAATTGCCCTGTTGAGACGAAGGAGACGAGTTGCATGGCCCCATTTGCCTTGGAGCCGCCGAGCCAGGCACCCCCGTGTATCCAGACAACCACCGGGAGCGGTTCTCGGTTGATGTCGCGCCGGCGTGGAAGAATGAGATCAAGCATTTGACGAGGGTTTTGTGTATCGGCGTAGGGGATATTTCGTCGAATGGTAATTCCCCGCAAGTCTTTGTTTCCGTCTGGCCTTGTTGCAGGGCCGCCCGTGAGATAGTCGGTGTGTTCGCGAAGCGATATCGTGCCGTCCTGGTTCTTGTCGACTCGGCGGAAGTTGAGACGAGCGGATTCAGGTAACTCGGCCGGGACTAGTCTGCCATCTCGGTTCTTATCCCAACGAGCGAAGAGCGCTTTGGCGCGCTTCCGGGTGTTGTCTGATTGGCCAGTCGCAGTACCCCAGGGCGCAAACAGGCCCACAAGCAGCGACAGTAGCGGTCGCCAGATCAGGTGTTTCATGAGATCACTCCGACTTTTCTGTATTGGTTAACCAGCCCAACGAAGTTAGGAATTGGTCCATTACCTTTATTGTTTCGCCATATTGACCGTTTTTCCGACCCCAATTGAAGAACCCGTGCGGTTGGTTCTCATAAAGATGCAAATCGCATCGGCTGCCCACCTTTGCCATTAAGGATTTATATTTTTCGGCGGTACTTACTGGAATGAGTTGGTCCTTCGTACCTAAGAAGACGACCGTTGGAGGTGCTCCGCGTCGGATGTTGTGCAGCGGGGAAATTGCGCGCCACCGTTGTTTCATCTGGCGATGTCCGTAACCGTCGGGTCCGTTGTCGTAAACCGGATTAAATAGCACTAGTGCATCAGGTTGCGAAGAGATGGAAGAGTCTTCATTTGGGTCTTCAAGCCCGCGTACGTTTCCTGCCGCAGCTGCCACCTGGCCTCCAGCGGATCCACCACCCGCCGCAATGCGGTCCTGGTCAATTCCCAATTGTGTTGCCTGACTTCGCAACCATCGAATTGCGGACTTGCCATCTTGCACGCATTCAAAAGGGGACGTGCCGTGCCGGGATTTGACACGGTATTCCGCGGTTATTCCCACCATCCCACGTGCGGCGAGGTGCCGGCAATGGTGGACAAATTGCTGGGGAGTTCCGCTAATCCAGCTGCCACCAAAAAAGAATACGATCGCAGGGCGCTGGTCAGAGCGTCGATGGTTGGACGGAAAGAAACAATGCAGATGTAGTCGTGCATTGTCCGTACTTTTGTACAGGTGTTTTGTTGCATCACTGAACTGAAAGTTTGAGTCCGCGGAATTCGCTTCGTTGGCGTCGAGACACGAGCAAGCCAGGAGCAGAACGGACCAGGTAAAGTGATGGCGTGAATGGTGCATGGGGTAAAGGGAACGTCAGGCGTTCCCGGAAAATAGTCTTGAGGTTGCTGACCAGCGGTGCTGCAGGGCAGTTGATACCGCGGAACGCAAAGTGTTGTCGGGGAATCGGAACGGGTGAGGCGCAAACTACGGATCCGGATTGCAGATCTCGTTTGTGGCGGCAAACGCGTCTGTTAATACGGAGGAATTAAGACCGGTTTACTTCTATTTGACCTGTTCGAAACCTAAATGGCCCAAGTTCTTGATTTTGCTGCCGATGCGGAATAGAGCATCAGTGCCTGTTGCACCGTTTGCCAACACGTTTCGGATCGAGCAAAAGAATAGACTTATTGTGTCATCACCGGTGCCGAGTTCACATTCCAGCGTTCTTGTTATAAGGCGAAAGCAGGTTAGCGTGTCATCACCTGCACCGAGGTTGCAGGTGATAGATCCACGTGGTGAGAAGAAGAAAACCGCTCCGGGTTGGCTGTTTACAGGCGTCTCCTCCGTGCCGATCACTGCCACGAACCATGGTACTGAAATTACCACAATTGAGTTAGCGTCGTGATCCCCCGAGATAGATAGTGTTCGATTCGTGTTGTCTAGCGTGGCTAGAACGCCGAAGGCCTCCTGCTCGGCCCGTGGTTCTTGATCGTTGTTGTCTCCGAGCGGGGCTTCGCTTGGGGGTGTATTGGCAGGAGGGTCGAGTGTGACAACGGACCCTGGTCCGTGCCCGTACAGGTTACGAATTCCGACGATATCATCCTCGAGGAGATAGCCTGTTCCCAAGTCGTCAAAGCGATTCTGGATGATGGGATTCATAATTGCATCGTATTCAACGTCGTGGTCGAGTCCCAATGCATGGCCTATCTCATGCAGCGCCGTTTCCAGAAACAATCCGCCACCGTTGTGATTCCATGGTTCATCTCGGTCGAAGTGAATGTCACCGGCGAGACCCTCACGCGTAGAAAAGGGAAGATAGGCGTGTGCCAGAGCGCCTCCGGTTTCACCGTCGATTCGATGGTGACCAAAACGGATTTGTGGATGGTCCGATGCCGGGTAAGCTAGTTCTTCTCCAGTTGGAAGTGGGCCTTGGTCGACCATTTCAACAAAATGGATAGGCGCGACTTCGGACCACAGTGTGAGGGCTTCTTCCACCGCGCGTTTTGCGTTTTCCGCCGAGAGTCCGCGTAGTTCACCGTCGAGGAGATTGCTGAAGCTGTACGTAATCGTGACTGCTGATCCCAGTCCATTTGGTTGTGGCCATTGGAATCCCGTGTCGGCGAAATCAAGTGCGACTTCCTCGTGACTCACCACGTTCTTGTAGGCAATCGAAGGCGGCAGGATCGGCTCCTCCTGTGGAGCCTGATGGTCGCTCTTGGTCGTTTGTGATGTCGTGCGGTTGCGGCTCCGGGATCGGCGGGCTGCTGGCTTTTTCTTCTTGTTGTTGTGCGTCCTGGTGGCTGCTGTTTTTTTCTTGTTGTTGTTGTGCGTCCTGGTGGCTGCTGGCTTTTTCTTCTTGTTGTTGTGCGTCCCGGTGGCTGCTGGCTTTTTCTTCTTGTTGTTGTGCGTCCTGGTGGCTGCTGTTTTTTTCTTCTTGTTGTTGTGCGTCCTGGTGGCTGCTGGCTTTTTGTTGTTGTTGTGTGTCCTGGTGGCTGCTGGCTTTTTGTTGTTGTTGTTGTGCGTCCCGGCGGCTACTTGTTTTTTCTTCTTGTTGTTGTGCGCCCCGGCGGCTGCTGGC
>PAQH01000016.1 GCA_002709225.1 Planctomycetaceae bacterium | reverse complement strand
GACAGTCGGACTTCGAATACTCCACCGGACGCGCCGGATGGTATCTGATCCGGGCCGCGCGTCCCAGTCTCCGGTCATGTGTGATGGGAACGCAATTCGTGGAGCGTGCGATCGTGGTCGAGTTGCACGACCAGCCTCCGCTGCGCGGCGCGCAAGTACAGCTAAGGGTGCACCGCTGCGACACCTACCAGAAGGTTTGGGAAGTTGACAGCATGTACGCGCCGGGCAAGTGGACCGTGCCGCTGCCACAACTGTCGGCGGGCGAGCATCAGGCCGAGGTCCGGGTCACGAACCGCGCGGGGGCAACGGTGGACTGGGACGCCATACGGTTCACGATTACGGGACGGGTGACCCTCCAGGCAATCTTGCTCGACAAACAGGAGGTCACGCCCGGCGCGCAAGTGCGTTGTCGTCTCCAAGTGCAGGGAGCGGTGGACAAGCTGCAGACAGTCTTCCGCTGGTACGACCACTGGGATCGCCTGCTGCTGGTGACGGCGCCGGTGCCCTTTGCGGAAGAAGTCAAGGTCACCGCGCCCGCCGGATCGCTGTCGGTGCTGAACCACCTGGAGGTAACGCTGCGCAGCGATCGTGGCCCGGAGGCGGTGGCCCGCACGGAACTGCTCCTGTCCGAGAGTGTGCGGCCGACCGACTTCTACATGCCCTACTGGAAAGGGCTCGTCTGGAAAGAGCATTCGCCCGGTTCGTGGCGGCGGCGATTATTGTGGGACGAGCTGAGGCGGCGGGGTGCGGCAGATGCATGGAGCAACTGCAAGGCCAACGGGCGCGAGGCCCGGGAAGCGGCGCTGAACCACCTCCGCACGGTGCCTTACACGGCATCCTTTCACCAAGTGTCGATTGACAAAGCGGGGCGAGACCCTCTGCTGAGCGAAGAGCGTCTGGTCACCATGGAGCAGGATGTCCGGCAAAGGGCCGGTGAGATGCGGCCCTACAACCCACTGGCCCATACACTGGGAGACGAAAACTACGTGACCAACAAACCGGCGGGCCGCTTTGCCGACACCCCGCGGGCCTGGTCCGCTTTTCAGCAGTACCTCCGCAGTCGGTACCCGGATCTCGCGGCACTCAACGCACAGTGGGGAGTCGACTTCGCCGCCTGGGAAAAAATTCGCTTCGACAACGAAGCCCAAATGCTGACGGACCTGGATAACCCGTCCGCCTGGGTCGACTACCGCATGTTCGTCACGCGTCACTTTGTCGACGCGCATCGGCGGATGCGGCGGGCCATCCGGAAGGGAGATCCCGGTGTGTCGGTCGGCTGGGACGGGGCGACACAGTTTTCCAGCTACAACGGTCAGGATTGGTGGGAGCTGTGTCGGGGCATGGAGTTGGTGCAAACCTATCAGAACGCTTTCGTGCCCGATGCAGGGTATCCGTGGTGGATATTCAACGGCCAGGCGCTGGATTCGTTCGGGCGTAGCGCGTCGCTGCGCGGACTTTGGATGAATAAAGCGGATTTCGACTTCGGGGGGCGCTACGTTCCCTGGCATGTCCTTTTGAACGGCTGGAACAGCGTCTGGTGGTGGCAGGCCACGTTTCTTCACCCGGCCAACGGACCTCTACGGTGGGACATGAAACTCACACCCATCGCGGAGTCAATGGTCGCTGCGGTGAAGGAGATCAAACAAGGCCCGGGTACGCTGCTGGCCCATGCCCGCAAGGCCGCGTCCCCGATTGCCGTCCACTACTCGGCGACCAACTTCCACGCCAGTACGATCGAAAGCGGTATGGCGAACTATCTCGGCAACCTCGGCAAGAGCGCGGCGTTTTGGATGGCGCCGGAGCTGGCCAGCCGCAGTAGTGACATCGAAATGAGAAAGCTCTGGGGTGGTATCACGCCCAAGGGGCATTACGCTGTCGCGTCGGCGAACTTCTACTTGCTGCTCAACGACATGGGCTTTGAGCCGCGCACGGTGGCCCGCCAGGAGATCGAGGCGGGCGCGCTGGCGACCTCGGGCATCCGCGTACTGGTGCTGCCTTTCGTCGTCTCTTTGTCCGACCTTGAAGTCAAGCAGATCCGCGAGTTCATGACCCGCGGTGGGATCCTGATCGCGGACTATCGCTGCGGTCTGCGCGACGAGCACGGGCGGTTGCGCGAGAAACCGGCGCTGGACGATGTCTTCGGCATCCAACGTAAAAGCCTGCAGGTCCGCCGCCAGCCAGGCACCTTCACCGCGAACTTCGAGCTCGCCTCGGCGCAGTTTCCAACGGTGTTCCACGACCCTCTGGTGCTCGATGGTTCCGCCGAGGCCTGGGGGTATCACGACGACGGGACGCCGGGATACGTCGTCAACTATGCCCTGGGGGGCAAGTCCCTGTACCTGAACGCCGATCTGACCGGTTACCTGCACCTTCGCCGCCGCGGCAGTGAACGGGATGTGCGCGAACTGCTCACCGCGTTCCTCACGGTCAGGGATGCGCTCACCATGTTCCCGCCGTTTCCAGTCAAGCTCCGGCAGGGCCATGCGGCGGGCCGCATCGAGGTGACGCGTTTCTCCGATCGTGACACCCGGTACTACGGCGTACTGCCCGCCTTTGATGTCGACGACAAGGCCGCCCGGCGTGTTGTGCTGCCCTTCCCGGAAGGGACATACGTCTACGATGTTCGCACGCGAAAATACCTGGGCCCTGGTGGGCCGATTGAGGTCACGATCGAACCGGGTGGTCCGCAGATGTACGCGGCGCTCCCGTACAAGGTTGCGGATCTATCTATCGACGCGGCGCAGGGCGTCACCCGCGGTGAGCCGGTCGCTATCCGGATCGCGGTAACGGCTCCGACCGAGGCCGTGGGCCCGCATGCCGCACGCATCGAGGTACGTCTCCCGGACGGCCGCCAGCCCGAGTATCTGGCGCGCACGCTTTACTTGCCACAGGGCGAAGAGGTCTTCACGTTCGTGCCGGCGTTGAACAGCCCTGCCGGGCGGTGGTCGGTCAGCGCCGTTGAGGTGATTTCCGGCAAGCGGACGTCCGTCCATTTCGACGTCCGCTGAGACGGCGACCGTTACGGGAGGCCTGGACCACAATCCCGGCCCGGTCCGCTTTCGCCTACCGGCTGGAAAATGAAGTCACGGTTTTATCTTCATGAACCGAACGCATACCGGGTTGGGCACCTGCGCGCTGGCCTTTGTCGGCGACAATGCACCGGTGGATTGATTGATGCGAAACACAATCACATTGCCGCCCGATTGATTGGCTACCAGCATGTACTGCCCTGTCGGTTCGATGGCGAAATTGCGCGGTGTCTTGACGCCCATGCCCTGATGGCCGACCGCCGTCAGCTTGCGCGTCTGCGGGTCGATCGAGAAGATGGCGATCGAGTTGTACGGGTCGCGGTTCGAGACATAGACGAACTTGCCCGACGGATGCACGACGGTCTCCGCGGTACTGCCACCTGCGCGTTTGACATCCTTGGGTAACGTGGACAGCACCTGCTGCTGCGTCAGCACGCCTTTGTCGGCGTTGTAATCGCAGGCGACAATCGTCAAGTTCGACTCGCCGTTGATGTACGCGGTCCGGCCGTCGGGGTGCCAGGCGAAATGGCGCGGACCAGTCCCTTTGGGCGTATCGAAAGCACCGTGCGGAGTCAGTGTTCCCTTGCCGGCATCGAAAGCGTAAATGATGACCTGGTCGAGACCCAGGTCGCAGCAGAGAGCAAATTTGTTGGCCTTGTCGACGTGGATCGAATGCCCGTTCGTCCGTTTGCCCACGTGCTGCTGGAACGAGGATTCCTTGCCCAGCGTGCCATCGGCTTGGATTGGAATGGAAATACAACTTCCACCAGTGTAGTTGGCGGCCAGAACGTTCTGGCCCGTTGGATCAACGACGAGATGGCAGGGCGCGCCACCGCGAGACGGCTGTGAGTTGAGGACGGTCAGGTGGCCAGTCTTTTGGTCAATGGCCAGCGCGCTGATGGTCGCCTGCCCCTCATTCACGGCATAGAGAAACTTCTGATTGGGATGAAAGGCGAGAAAGGAGGGACTGCTCGTCTCTCCCGCCAGCGTCGCCGACGATAGCGAACCATCCTTCAGGTTCAGCTCGCATTGGTAAATCCCTTTGCTTACCTCGTCTGTGTACGTGCCAAAGTAAACGCGATAGGTTCCCTGTGCCTGCGCGAAAGCCGGCGTAGCAACGAGGAGGAGTGCGGCGAGCAAAAGGCGATAACGCATGGATCTGGTTTCCTTGAAAAAGTGTGTGCGATGTTGTTGTCGTCAACGGAATCCCGCAGTGTCTTGCCAGCGCTTGTCCCTGGCGGTAGCCGTTTGACAGCGCGCAGGTCGGTCAGTCTTCCAGCCGCGATCCGTTGAGGAACATCATACCTCGGCTGGATGTTGTGGAGGAACTTCTGGTCCAGTCTGTGGCTGGCTGGCCCGAAAGCAAGACCCCCCGACTGGAGGCCTCGCCATGAACTCGTCTGGCTGGACGCCACGACACACTGCCAGGCTGCCTGGCAGCGCGTCAAGAACCTGTGTCATTTTGCGCACTTTTTCGGATTTGACGGTACCTTGGAACGCTACCTGAGTTAAAAAGGTGGGAAGTCATTCGAAAAGAGGTGTGGCTATCGATCCGGCGCAGCCCGTTTGGTTCACCTGGCGTGGCAATGTTCCGTTATGGTCAAGGTCAACGCGGTGACGTCGTCGCATGCCTGCTCGCCAGCAATGATCCCGGTTTCGCCAAAGCGCTCCATTCCCAATCCAGAGAGTCCATATTGATGAACTGGAAGATCCGAGGAACTAGGCTGGCAGGTTTCCTCTTGACGCTCGTCCTGGTCGGCCTGCGCACTCAGACCGTCCCTGCCCAGCTCCCTCCACCCAGCGGACCCTCGTACGGTGGCAGCGTTCCCAGCAGTCGGGAACTCGTTTCCGGTATCGCCTGGTATGGCGTCTTGAAGGACGGCCTGGCCGAAGCGAAACGCACTGGGAAACCGATTCTGTTCATTACTGCGGCGGCCCAATGCCGCGGCGTGCCGGGCATGTGGTGACCTGGCAAACAAAACATGGACAGGCGTTTCCTGTCCGACGAACAAGTTATCAAGGCAGCCCGGGACTTTGTCTGCATTCGCACGGCAACCTACGAGGACCAGACGGAGGCGAACTATCTCAAGTCCCTGTTCCTGGGCCGCGCAGGTGGAGACCTGAGGAACTTCGGTTTTTGCATCTTGTCGCCCGACGGGAAACGCCAGCTGCGCCGCAGTAATCGCGGACCGAATTTCGTCTACACGGATTCCCGGGCAATGGCAGCCGACTTGCGTCAGATCGCCGGTCAATATGTCGCAACGCCACGGGACGAGCAAGTGAATCCGGCCGTCCCCCGAATGAAGAGTGTGCGCCTGGGAATCAATGTGGCGAGTTGCGATGGTCTTCCCAGCATTGTTGTTTTCGGTACCGGCCGAAGAGAAGTGGATCGGATGAATGCAACACTGCGTGGCGTCATTTGGGATACCGCTTTGGCGGGCAAGTTCATTTACAGTTCGACGACGAAATCGAGTGACCTGAAGATCGTCGTCGGCGCCACCACAAAGTCTGGAATCCTGGTGATCGAGCCCGACGCCTACGGGTTGACGGGTCGATTGATCAAGCGGATCGATGCGCGTGTCTCGCGAGAGGAACTCAAAAGCGAGCTGGTCGCTGCCGCCGACAGTTTCACCCGACGGTCGAAGACCCACGGGCTCCACGTGCGCAACGGCCGTCGCAGCGGCAAACTGTGGAAGACGGAAGTTCCGGTTCCCCATCGCGTTCGCGGGCGGGGGCGAGCGGCACCCAGACGGCGGCGGAGGGAATAGAGGCGGGCGCCGCGCGGGATCGTCCGTCGCCACGTCGAAAACCGAATTTCAGCCGAGGCGATCAGATCGAAAACGCCGTCGCTTCGAGCTAGAATTCAATCTAACTCCAGCGAGTTCTGATGCCTCGTCGTCGCGCAGTTGCCGGAGTGCTATCGCCTCAACTAGCATGCGCCGGATCGTACCCATCCTGAGAAAGGCGCCATTGTATGGGGCTCCCAGCTGATTTCTGGCGGCGATCGCGTCGTCTGGTTTGAAAACCGTGGTCGCGACCCGTGGGTCGTCCACAGCTGGCAGGACAAGTTTCACGGGGCCAGCCAGGTGATCACCGCCGACCTGAACGGGGATCGATGGCCGGACATCGTTGTCACCTGTGACGGCGCGTGGGTGAACCGTACACAGGTTGCCAAGAGCGAAATCCGCTGGTGGCGCAACGCGGGGCGTTAGGCCGGTCCGCAGAGAGCGTTCCCAGTGGCCGAACGTTCGCCTGAGATACCTTGCAGCACGAGAGACACGGCCCGCTTCCAGCCCGATTCAGGGTGGTCACCGCGCGCAGTTGCCCGCCGCGTGCCTGCCGTAAACTCGCGTCAATGATGATCAAACGGTGACGTTCGGATTTCTCTCTTTGCCAACGAATTCCAGTTCGATACGCAACACATGGAGTGCCACGCCGCCGTCGATCGTTGCGTCCGTTGCACCCGGTTTCTGCCGGATCTCGACACCGACGCCCATGCCTAATCCAAACGAGTAATTTCCTTTTGGATTGAGGAACGGCCGGGTGAACTCAACCGTTTGCGCCGCGGTTGTCGCGTCACTTGCAAATGTGGGAGTAAACTCGACTTCCGCCATGACCGATCGTTTGTCGATTTGCTTGGCTTTTTCGGTGAACTGAAAAAACAACAGATGGCACGAATGCGATTCGTGAAATGCCAGTTGCGCTTTCTCTGAATGACCTTCGGCAACGAGCTTTGCCCGTAGGCGATAGGTGCCCGGATAGGGACTGCGCACTTCCTGGCCGACCAGTGCACTTGTCGAGGAGGATTCACTCCGCGCCGCTTTGAACGTCACGTGTTGTGCCAGGTTGAGCTTGCCAATCGCCAGGGGATTTTGCATTTCAACCGAAAATACCTGCGAGTTGAGGAAGCGCCAGCCTTTGGGCCTCGATGGAACATTCGCCGGCTGTATAACGGTTTTGCCCTGGAAGGAAGTCTGCCGAATCATCTTACTTTCATCAAAGTCCGGCACCCTGGCGACATCACCTGTTGGTACAGTCCGCTCTGCGGTAGCAGGTCTGTCTCCCAGCAAATCTAGCAGTGCGGGCTGCTTCGACAGCGCTAATTCACGACCAGTGGGATCTGCAAATGTGCCCTGGTAATCCAAGCCGGCCAGATGAAAAATGGTGGATGTCAAATGGCCCGGGTCGATTTTGTTTGACTTTGGATAAGCGCCGTGCGCGTCCGAACTGCCGTAGACCTGACCTCCACTGATGCCGGCGCCAGCAAGAGTCGCGCAAAAAACCGGACCCCAATGATCACGACCACTCTTGGGATTGATCTTCGGCGTCCGCCCAAATTCTCCAATGGCAACAACAAGTGTCTCATCGAGCAGGCCGCGTTGATCAAGGTCTTCAATCAACGCGGTGTAACCGACATCGAAAAGCGGGCAAAGGACATCTTCAAGTCGATCGTGGTTTTGTGCGTGTGTGTCCCACAGCGGGTTATCCGATGCATTATCACCGGGTTCGCGCGGCCAGTTTACATGCACAAGGCGCACGCCTGACTCGATCAGTCGGCGCGCAAGCAATACGCACTGACCCCAGCGGTTGCGCCCGTAGCGATCTCGTACCTGGTCAGGCTCTTCCTGAATGTTGAAGGCGCGTCGGGCCTTGCCCGAAGTCATAAGTTCGTAGGACTGTTGTTGATAGGTTGACAAAAGGTCAACGGCCTTACTGCTTTCCGCTGCGCGGAGCCGATCTTCGAGCTTTGATTGGAGTGTACGACGGCTCTTCATGCGCTCCAGCGTAATCCCCAGCGGTTCGAAGCCTTCGATCTTATAATCTGCGCGTGATGGATCACCAACAAAATGTTCCGGTGACCACTGTGGCCCCATCAATCCGCCCGTTTGGCCGGCGGGAGTGACGTTTTCATTCTGGCGCACGAAGTCCGGTATCACGAGGGAGCTGAGCCCCGGCATACTCTCGCTGGGCTGGTAACGCTTAATAATGGAACCGTAAAAGGGCCAGTCACTCGGTTGAATCGTGCGGGCATTCGGACCTTGATATTTGTATCCGGTCAACACCCAGTGGCCGCTACTGGAGTGGATGTTGTCATCTGTCGACATGGATCGGATCACCGCGATCTTATCCGCCATGGCGGCTGTCCGCGGGAGTAATTCGCAGAACTGAATGCCGGGAATATTGGTTTGAATCGGTTTGAACGGACCACGGATCTCAGCTGGTGCATCCGGTTTCGGATCGAACGTCTCGTGTTGCGGAGGACCGCCACAGAGGTAGAGAAAAATGATGTTCTTGGCCCGCCCAAACGAGGAGCCGAACCCATCGTGGCGCGGGGCTGCCTTTGTCAGGTCCGCCAGGCTCAACCCGCCTAACGTGAGTCCACCAACACGCATTAATTCTCGTCGATCAATCAGCTTGATGTTCATCTGCGGACCTGCAAGTCAAACACAACCAAGTCAAAAACAATAGCGCCAAACGCAGCACAAGGCCTGCTCAGCAGTGCATTGTAGCACAAGACCGACGGAAACCAGAGGTCGACAAATCGACCCTGGTCCACCCGCAATGACCCGGTGTGGGGCTGGGAGTTTCCCGTGATCTCCCCTGGGATGCGGAGGTGGTCCACGGCAACAGCCGCTGCAACAGGATCGGATCCAACCGTGGAGAAGGAACGACAAAAGATCTGAACGTGCAGGGGCTTAGGGTCCACCGTGTGATTCCTGAGTCGTTGTACTGCAGGTCGAAGCGGCAGGGTTGAATCAGTCGAGATTCCTATTCACCAATCCTTGGTGACAGCACGTCAACAGTTATGATGGGTGAAATTACGATGATCCCGTTGTACCGGAAGTCACGACTGATGAAGCATACGGCACGTTACCTGTTACCTGTCGTCGCTGCTTGTTCCGCGGTTTCTTTGATCGCCGGGATTCTCGATCAGTCCCGCGCCGCCAGCGACCAGCAACCGGCCCCACAACCGGCCCCACAACCGGCCCCACAACCGGCCCCACAACCGGCAGGGTACTGGGCGTTCAACGATCCTAACATGAAGGACGCGACGGTTGCGGATCGCAGTGGGCGCGGGCACGACGGAGTGATTGTGAAAGCAACCCTGGTTGCCGGACGAAGGGGCCAGGGCATCGAACTGGACGGCAGCGGGACTGGCTTCACGGTCACCGACATTCCCACCGGTACACACCAGCGTTCCGTTTCGCTGTGGTTCAAAAAGCGGGCTGGCGGTGTGCGGCGTTTGATTCATTTCGATGCCTGGAACCAGGTTGGATTCAGTAACGACGTCTTGTTTGTTCATACCGGGCGCGTCGGCCGCGCGGACTTCAACCTGCCGATGGCGGCAGTGCCGCTTGAATCGGATCGCTGGACGCATTTGGCGGTAACATGGGATGCAGCGCGTGAACGCGATCATGTCAACGTCTATCTCGACGGTGTATTGACACTCAAAGCGACGCTCGATGCCAGTGCTGGACGCCCGTTGAAGAATAGTACGCTGAGGGTCGGTCACGACGGCCAGGAGGGTGAGAATGAGCAGCGGTTCATCGGCGTCGTTGATGAAGTTGCCGTTTACAACACGGCTTTAACGCAACAACAAATCAAGGGATATGTCCAGCGCATCGTCACGGCTGCCGGTGGAAAACTCCCAGCGCCCGTCCCGCGGCGGGTGATCTCCCAGAGCCGATCGACGAAACCTTTTGTCATCAATGAGAAGTACCGAGGCCCGAGAAAGCTCATTCGGGTTGGTAGCGAGTTGGGCAGTCGTCTGTTGGATTCCGCCTCGATCGCCGCTGCCGATCTGCCAGCCAAGGTCAAGGCGTGGCAGCGGACCGGGTTCGACGGGATGGTCTTTTCCATCGCCAGCCACCAGCGCGACAAGCCCGCCGCCTATTGGAATATGACGGGGCAGTG
This sequence comes from Planctomycetaceae bacterium, assembly GCA_002709225.1. Classification (GTDB taxonomy): domain Bacteria; phylum Planctomycetota; class Planctomycetia; order Pirellulales; family Pirellulaceae; genus UBA9264. The sequence continues at coordinate 28,964 of PAQH01000016.1, read as the reverse complement.
GTGGAATCTGACCCGACGAGACTACTCAGAGTTCACCGCGGAGATCGCTGCGTTCCGCGCGGTGCCAGACTGGGGGCGACTGACCGACAACTTTCTCTGGTCGTCGATGGCGGTCTGGCAGGAGGGCGGCCCGTCCCGGTGCCAGGACTGGTTCCGTGACGACGATTGGGAAATTCTGCTCGACAACATTGCGCTGCAGACGCGAGTCGCCCGGGAGTGTGGCTTCCGGGGAATTCTGCTCGACACCGAACAGTATGTGGGTCATCACGCGAGAGGCATGTGGCATCTTCCCTTCAACTATGCCGTCTATACCGAGGAAAGCGATCGACGGACGAGTGCAGCACCGCCCAGACGTTTCGACGAGGTGGCGGCTCAGGTGCGCCGCCGCGGCGAGCAGTATGGTCGGACGGTCAGCAGCCTGTTTCCGGGCGTGCGGCTGTTCGTCATTCCGGGACTCTACGAGCTCGTCCCACCCGACGCGAACCTGCGGGAGTGTGAGTACGGCTTGTACCCGGCATTTCTGGACGGTTTATTTTCCGGTCTGGACCGGGATGCCATGGTGATCGGTGGCAATGAGATGACGTACACCAAGACCCGACACCGCGACCTGGCCCGCATCCGACACCGATACGACCAGGCGGTAAAGCAGCTCTGCTCGCTACCAGCGATACGGCGTCCGCAGGTGACCTTCGCAGCTGGCATCTGGGCTGATGCTGGGGGTTCCTGGAGCGATGTCGACGTCGAACAGAACGCACGTCCACCCGAGGAACACAGACTGGCGGTTCGCAATGCGTTCCAGGTTTCGGGGGAATACGCCTGGCTCTACGGTGAGAAGTCGTTCTTTCTCCGCTCGGCTCCGACGCGATTGATGCGTGCGTACTTCCAGGCCAATCGGGAGGCGCACTCGTTGCCCCGACAGCGCTGACATCAGGCAGCAACAGACATCGACGACCCGGTTGGCAGGCGCTCCGCACTGGCGCACGACCGGGGAAGTCGCTCATTTCAGCAAGTCCTCAAACGTGGCATTACCGATGCGGTATTGCTTCCAATCCCGGTAGTCAAAATGCCACCACTCATATTTGTAGATTGTGAAGCCTGCGGACTCCATCGTTTCCCTGAGCAGCGTTCGGTACCAGCGTTGCCGCGATGTCCCGCCGGGATACAACGGGAAGGATCGCGGTGAGAACTCATCGTAACCGGCGACCATTTGGATCGGTTTGCCGGACTGCAGGTCATACAGCGTTAGATCGACGGCACATCCGCGGTTGTGACGTGATCCGTTGACTGGGTTGGCGACAAAGTCCTTCAGTTCCCCGGGGGTGGCGTCCCAGAACATCTTGGTCACGTGCCAAGGACGGTAGGCATCGTGGATCAGCAACCCCAAGCCACGAGCTTTCAGGCGGGTATTTGCGCGCGCGACTGCTTCTGCGGCGGGCCTTTGCATGAAGGCGCGCGATTGCTTGTAGAAAACGGATCCGGTGAAGTTGTTTTTCGAGGCGTAACGAATGTCAAGCTTGATCGTAGGATCCAGCGAAACGAGTTCGACTAAATCGGCGTCGAGAAACTTACCAGGTTCGACTGGTGGCGCTGCCGCCAGCGCCGCGTCGCGCAGTTCGTCGATCGGCTTGACCGGCGTAATCTTGAAAGTTTGTCCGTCCTGGGTGCCGACGTCGCGGCGAGAAAAACGCACTTCCGCAGCGACGACTTGGGTCGCGGCTCCCTGTGCATTGCGCGTGAACTTTAGCTGTTCACCGTGATACAAGCCGTAGTCAGGGAAGGCGTAGACATCCTCGTGAACTTCCCTGAGCGGGTAGTAAAAGAACCACTCAATCAAGGCGTAAAGTTGGCCGTGGTCTTCCAGAATGTAGAGCACGTTGTGGTCCCAACCATACTCGCCGATTAAACCCTTCCAGTTGTCGGGAATGTCAGCAGGCGGTTGATTGGCGGTGCGCTGATAGAGCGCGCTGCCTACCAAGAGCCGATCCCCATCAAGCTTGACCTGCGTACCAAACCCGATCTCATCATCGGTGATGATGTTGCCATTGTCGCGCGCAGATCTGAGTTGATGTCGCAAGACGCCTTGTCGCATGAACACGTCGCCGTTGAGTTCGCTGATCCGGGTGTGGCGTGTGCCATCCACTTCGCGATAGGTGCCAAGCAACGCACCTGCGCGTCCCGCCGGTATCGGGCTCGTTGTCGGGTAGGACGGCATCGCTTGACCATCTTGTGTGGCGATCATCAACCGCAACGCATAGTCGGCGAGCCGTCGCACGATGCCGTTGCTTCCATCGAGCGCCGCGGCTGCTGCCACACCCAGCTTCCGTTCGCTGAGCGCTTCTAATTGTGTTGAGAATCCGTAGACCGCGCCGCCGTGGCCGATCTTGCGATATCCATCGAACTCTTGAACGTGAAAGCCAAGACCGAATCCCTGGGATATGCCTTTGGCGTCCCGGATCGGCATCGTCATCTGATCAAGTGTCTCGGGCTTCAGAATTCGCCCACTCTCCGTTTGGCCATCGTTGAACAGGCAGGAGAGGAACTTAGACAAGTCGAGGACACTGGCGTAGAGATTGCCAGCGGGCCCGGTGCCGAGGAGAAACTCCGGCGCTGGCAAACGCCGGCCATCGTAAGTCCGCATCCATCCGGTTGCCAGCTGGGGTTTTACTTGGGGCGTGATTACAAAGCTGCTGTTGCTCATGGCGAGCGGGTCGAGAATGGATTGGCGGATTCGCGCCGGATGAGAGCTGTCGAGCTGCTGCTCCAGTACGGCGCCCACGACCGCGATGGCTGCGTTGGAGTACTTGGTTTTGGTCTCCGGTGGGTAGACGAGTTCCGTTTCGTTCAAGCTGGCAACAGTCGCGGTGAGCGTCGGTTCGTCGGGATCAAAGTAATGACCGACGGGCGGCTCGCGGACCAGACCGGAACGATGCGACATCAACTGGCGCAATGTCACAGGAACGCCAAAGGGGTTCCGCGGTTGGAAATCAGGAAGGTACCGCTGCACGGGAGCATCAAGATCGAGCTTACCTTCCTCGACGAGTTGCATCACCGCGATGTCGGTGAAGAGTTTTGAGATCGAGCCTACGCGGTAAACAGTTGCCGCTGTCGCCGGCTTCTTCTGCTCGGCGTCCTGGTAGCCAAACCCGTTTGCCCAAACGACACGATTACCATCGACCAGCGACATCGAGAACGCCGGTAATTCTTTCTGCTTGACTTCGTGTTGGATCGCCGCGTTCAACTTCGCGAGGGCCTCCCCGTAGTCGGTTGGTTGCGTCGTGGGTCGCACGGTGTTGGCGATTTCAACGGCCAGGTTACGCAGGGGAACACCTTGCAGATTACACATGATCGCGACACTGGTGCCGATTTCCGGGAAGAGTACGAGCATGGTTGACGTGCCTGCTTGCCCACCGCCGTGGGAAACCAGTTGGCGGCCGGATCGCCTGCCCACCTGCCACCCGAGTCCATAGTTGGTCTCCGCGCCATCCCGTGTCTTTTGTCGGGACCACATCGTGGCCAATGTTGCTTCGTTGACCAGTTGCGTGGTGTTGACCGCGATCGCGAATCGCACCAAATCTGGCGCGGTCGAAAGCAGTCCGCCGCCCGGGATCTTCATGCTCGTGTCATGCAGCGGTGCGTTGTAGATCTTCCCAAGCTTGAGGTTGTGATCGGCGGGAAGTGCCTTCAACAACGCCTGGGTGGCGCGCAAATAACCCCGCGTCCGCCGCGGCGTGATGGCGATCTGGTCGTCTGCCACGGTGTCAGTCATCTTGGCCCGCGCTAGTACCCTGGATCGTAGCAGGTCCATGAAATGCTGGCCCGTAACGCCTTCAGCGATCGATCCGAGCAGGTTGTATCCGAACGTTGTGTAAAGGAACTTCGTACCCGGTTGATGCCGCAGCGGATCGTTGGCGAACGTTGCCAGCGCTGACTTGAGGCTGAAAAAGTGAGCGGTCGATCGGGCCTCCTGCGCACTCTTGTAATGGCGCACGCCACCCAGATGCCCCAGTAACTGCCGACTGGTCACAGGCCAGCGCTTCGGCGGGTATTCGGCGCAGTAATGTTGTACGGCGGTATCGAGATCAATGGTTCCCTCTTCGGCCAGCGACAGGATGATCACGGCGGTCATCGGCTTGGCGATCGAAGCCGTCCGGAATCGTGTTCGGGGCGTGACTGCAACCTGGTTTTCGATGTCGGCCAGCCCGAAGGCCTGTGTGTAGCGAAGTTGGTTCTCTGTGGCCACGGCCAATGAGAGTCCCGGCGCGCCGGACGCGTTCATTGACTTCGCCACGAGTCGTTCGATCTTGGCGATGACTTCTGCAGCGAGCGGCTTTGTTTGCGCGTCGACCGTACGCGCGGTCGACCTCATGCTGATCGCGGCCGCGATCATGATCAAGAACAAGCGAAATCTCATCAGGGCTCCTTACCTCATGCGCGGCTGGCCAACTGAAGTGTGCCTGCTACGGGATTGATGACGATGGTGGTCGGTTCACAGTTGACCCCTTTGGCGCGCAGAATCGCGGTGAGTTGCTGACAAAACTCGGCCTGATGTATCAGCACTCCGCCGCTGCAAGCCAGAGGGATTGGCTCTGCGCCAAAGTCCATTTGAGCGGCGAGCGCGATAGCCAGATCCGCCAACTGGTTGGCGGACCGACTCACGATCTCTCTGGCCACCGTGTCTCCTTCGCGACTTGCCGTAAAGACCAGTGGTACATGGTGGGCGATCCGTTGCCTGGCGTCTTCCCGGTAGACAGCAGAAATAAGGCCGCTGGGCCGCTCCAATTCGAAGGCATCCAGGAAACGGGTGAGTAAACTTGTTGTCGGTCCGCGCTGTTCGAAAGACCTGATCGCCGCGCGCAGGCCGGCGAGCGCGATGGCGTAGCCGCTACCTTCGTCGCCTAGCGTGGGACCCCATCCACCGCAACGCCGCAGGTTCCCGGAACGGTCTCTTGCCATGGCAAACGAACCGGTTCCCGAAACGATCACAATTCCCCAGCCCTCGGGTGTCCCGGCGTCGAGAACGGGTAATGCGTCATTGGTTACGGTGACTTTCGTGGCCACCTCCCCGGTCGCCCACTGCTGGACACGGGCTTGCTCTTCCGGGCCACCCGCGCCCGCCAACGCGAAGCAGGCACTCGCCACGCAGTCGCGTTCGATGCCAGCCCGTTGAAACGCTTCCCCGATGGCTTCGTGCAAGTGCGCCGTCACCGAGGCGAAGTCGGTTGTCCGCATGTTCGCGGCGCCAGATCGCCCGCGTCCGAGCACCGCGCTCTCTGTCGGATCATCGCGAGACGCCAACCAAGCGACCGTTTTCGATCCGCCTCCGTCAATGCCGAGGATCAAATCAGCTCGTGTCATTGAGCAGTTCCCTCATCCTCAAGCGCCCGGCGCAGCTGTCCCTCCACCCGTTGAAGCGTCTCACGTGCGATCTCTGGTGAAACCGAACAACAGTGCGCAACAATGGCGGTCTTCACTTCGCCAGCCGATTCGACGAGCAGTTGCGACGCCGCGTCGGTCTCCAATCCGGTCATCTCGGAGACGATCCGTTGCGAGCGCGTGGTGAGCTTGCTATTGGTAGCGCGCAGGTCGACCATCAAGTTGCCATACGTCTTGCCCAGCCGCACCATGGCCCCGGTCGTCAGCATGTTGAGCACCATCTTCGTGGCGGTGCCAGCCTTAAGCCGTGTCGAGCCGCTGATTACTTCTGGGCCGACGACTGGCGTTACGATTAGTTCTGCACAAGAATGTAATTCCGAATCCGGATTACAACACAATCCAATCGTGAACGCACCGACGCGGCGGGCGTACCGCGTTCCTCCGAGCACGTAAGGGGTTCGCCCACTGGTCGCCAGGCCAACCAGCACGTCTTTGCTCGAAAAACGGATCTCGCGGAGATCGTGCTCCCCCTGTTCCGGCATGTCTTCGGCGCCTTCGATCGAACGCGTTAGCGCACCCGGGCCGCCAGCGATCAGGCCGACCACCATTTCTGGCGGTGTGTTAAAAGTGGGTGGGCACTCGCTGGCGTCGAGCACGCCCAACCGCCCGGACGTGCCGGCGCCGAGATAGACGAGTCGACCTCCTCGTCGCAGCGCGTCCGCGATGACATCAATCGCTTGCGCAATCACGCCTGCTTCGGCGGCGACGGCCGCGGCTACCCGCGTGTCTTCGTCATTCATCACCTTCACGATTTCGGCGGCGGAAAACGTGTCCATCGCAGCCGACGCTGGATTTCTGGATTCGGTGGTGAGATGTTCGAGCGTCATTGCTTGTTGGTTGTTCACAGGTAAATCATAATGCGCATTCTAGCATGCAAGGTTACCCGGCGTCGTGGCTGAGGGTCGTTGCGACAATCAAGGAATAGACCGCGAATAACCCGTGTGCAGTTCCGGCCGGCAAGTAACGGGATGCAGCAAGTGAACCTGGCCATCAGCACGATCGACGCGGTGATTGTCATCGCTTATCTCGCTGCGGCCGTGCTGTTTGGTATGTGGATTGGTCGTGGACAGAGAGATCTGCCGGGCTATCTGCTTGGCGGACGGGATCTGCCATGGTGGGCGATCCTCGGATCGATTGTCGCCACCGAGACAAGTACGGCGACCTTTCTAAGTGTGCCTGGTATTGCCTTTGCCGCCGGTGGTGATTTGCGTTTCCTGCAGCTCGCGATAGGTTACATCGGTGGTCGCGTGGTGGTGGCGCTGGTGTTGCTGCCTCATTACTTCCGGGGCAATCTTTTCACGGCCTACGAAGTGCTGGAGCAGCGTTTTGGCGGTGCGACGAAGCAAACCTCGTCGCTGCTCTTTCTCGTCGCGCGCAATTTAGGCGATGGCTTACGATTGTTCCTGGCGGGAATTGCCTTGGAGAAGGTACTCGGCGTCGATCTGCATGTCTGTATCGTGTTGATCGGTCTGGTCACGATTGGGTATACCTTTTTCGGCGGTATGAAGGCGGTCGTGTGGAGCGACTGCATTCAGTTTGTGGTCTACATTGTCGGTGGCCTGGTGGCCGGCGTGATCTTGATTCGCGCGTTGCCGGGTGGCTGGCGAGAGTTCCTGTCGTTCGCTCAAGAGACCGGCCGACTTCGCGTTTTCGATCTGCGGCTACAATCAACCGCAGATTTCCATATCTTGACGGAACCGTTTACGTTTTGGTCCGGCCTCCTCGGTGGGGCTGTCCTCACGTTGGGGACGCACGGTACGGATCAGATGATGGTACAGCGTTATCTTTGTGCCCGCAGTCAACCTGACGCGGCCCGCGCTCTGGTACTGAGTGGTGGCGTGGTCTTGTTACAGTTCACTCTGTTTCTGCTGTTGGGTGTCGGCTTGGCATGCTTTTACGCGCAGATGTCGCCGGAGACGACGTTCGATCGCAATGACGAAGTCTTCGCGACCTTCATTGTGGAACACCTGCCGGTCGGCTTGATCGGCATCACGCTGGCCGCTGTTTTCGCCGCAGCCATGTCAACATTGTCGAGTTCGCTGAACTCGTCCGCCACAGCCGTACTGAATGATCTATATCTACCGCGAGTCGGATCGGATCTGGCGGTTGGGCAGCTGCTCAACACAAGCCGCCGCTTTACGATCCTCTTTGGCCTATTGCAGATTGGCATCGGTATCGGAGCGAGTTATCTCTCTGATAGTGTCGTCAGTAACGCCCTGGCGATTGCAGGTTTCACGGCGGGGATTCTGTTGGGCGTGTTCGGCTTAGGGGTTTTGACGCGCCGCGTGAATCAAGCCGGCGCGTTTGCCGGAATGGTGACGGGTGTTGTTGTGCTGACGATCGTCAAGTTTATGACACCTGTCGCTTGGCCCTGGTACGCGATCATTGGAGCGATCGCGACATACGGCACGGGCCTGTTGTACAGCCTGTTCGATCCGGAAATAGCGCTGCCTGAGACGACGATGACGGAGCAACAAGATGAAATGTAGGGCGTTGCTGCGATTGCTTTGTTTGTTCAGTGTTGTTTGCCTGTGCCGCTGGGTAACTGCCGACACTCCCCCACCGCTACCACACGTCGCACCGGCGGATGTGGGGATGGACGGAAGTCGATTGGCGGCGATCGATGAGGTAGTCGCAACAGGCATACGTCGCAAACGCATGCCAGGGTGCGTGGTCCTGGTAGGCCGAGCTGGCAAGATCGTCCTGTTGAAGGCCTACGGTAACCGACAACTTGAACCGACGATCGCGCCGATGACGACAGACACCGTCTTTGATTTGGCTTCCCTGACCAAACCGATTGCGACCGCCACCAGTGTCATGCGTCTGGTTGAAGAAGGTCGTGTGCGGCTCGCGGATCCCGTCTCGAAACATCTCCCAGAGTTCGGGCAGCAGGGTAAGGACGTGATCACGATCAAGCAGCTGCTCACGCATCAAGGTGGCCTGATTCCCGATAATGCGCTGGGGGACTACGACCAGGGGCCCGCCGAGGCCTTCCGCCGGATTGATGCGCTGAAAACGTATGTTGAGCCCGGTACCAAGTTCATTTACACCGACGTCGGATACATTGTACTGGCGAAGCTGGTGCATGAGCTCACCGGGAAAAGGATCGACGAATACGCGCGACAGACGATCTTCCAGCCGCTAGGAATGCAGGAGACGGGTTATCTTCCTGGCGCCGAGTTGCAGCAGCGAGCCGCCCCGACCGAACAACGGGAAGGGCGCTGGATGCGTGGCGAGGTGCATGATCCGAGGGCCTACCGATTGGGTGGCGTGGCGGGACACGCGGGGCTCTTCTCAACTGCCGAAGACTTGGCGCGTTACGCCCAGATGCTACTCAACCGGGGGAGTTACCAAGGTGTTACCGTACTCCAGCCGCAGACCGTTGCCTTGATGTCGAAGCCCGTGTCGGTCAGTAGCGGCTGGCGTGGTCTGGGCTGGGACATTCGCACCGGCTATTCCTCCAATCGCGGCGATCTGTTTACACCACGTGCCTTTGGGCATGGCGGCTTCACCGGCACCACTTTTTGGGTTGATCCGGGGCGCGACTTGTTCGTTATCTTCCTGAGCAATCGCTTGCATCCCAGTGGCAAAGGATCGGTGAATGCGCTCGCCGGTCGCATCGGCACCCTGGCCGCCGCCGCGATCAAAACCCCGGGTTCTATTCGGGCTCTGCCGACGGCAGCGGTGTTAACGGGAATCGACGTACTTCAGCGTCACGGCTTCGAACAACTGCGCGGACGCAATGTGGGTCTGATCACGAATCACACCGGCATCAACCGCCACGGCGTGAGTACAGTCAAGTTGCTGCATGAGGCGAAAGGCGTCAACCTGGTGGCCCTCTTCAGCCCCGAGCACGGTTTCGCCGGTAAGCTTGACGTCGCCAAAGTTGGCGATGCGAACGATGCGGAGACCGGGCTCAAGATCTTCAGCCTCTACGGCGCCAGCCGGGCCCCAACCGCCGAGAGTTTACAGGGCATCGACACGCTCGTCTTTGACATCCAGGACATCGGTACTCGTTTTTACACGTACATCTCGACCATGGGGCTCGCCATGCGCGCCGCCGCGGAGCACGATGTGCGTTTCGTTGTGTTGGATCGACCCAACCCGACTGGCGGCCAACACGTGCAAGGACCGGTGCTGGACGCAGGTAGTGAGTCGTTTGTGGGATTCCACCGCATCGCGGTCAGACACGGCATGACAACTGGCGAGCTGGCGCGCATGTTCAAAGATGAGTTCGGGTGGCAACTTGAACTGACGGTGATCAAGGTCGCAGGCTGGCGCCGCCACGATCTGTTCGATGCCACGGGTCTGTTGTGGGTGAATCCGTCGCCGAACATGCGCAGCCTGACGCAGGCATTACTCTATCCCGGAATTGGCTTGTTGGAAACGACGAATCTCTCCGTCGGCCGAGGAACCGACACGCCGTTCGAAGTTGTGGGAGCGCCCTGGATCGACGGTGTGGTCCTGGCGAAGGCGCTCCATCGTGAGCGCCTCTCCGGCGTCCGCTTCATCCCGATTCGCTTCACGCCCCGCACCAGCGTATTCAAGGGGGAGCTATGTGACGGCATCAATATTGTGATTACGGATCGAGCGACGTTCCAACCGCTGACGATGGGACTCACGCTGGCGACGACTCTGCGGCGGCTCTATCCCGAACATTGGGAGACGAAGCGACTGAATCGCTTGCTGGCCAGCGTCAAGACGCGGGATGCGATTGTTCGCGCGGCACCGGTACGCGTGATCCGCAATAACTACCGCGCCGAATTAGACCAATTCAAGATCCGCCGTGAGAAGTTCTTGCTTTACGAATGATGATGACATCAAATGACGCGGCCATCACCATTGGATTGGAAGCATGTGTCGCCCAACGCCCCGCAATTCTGGACGGTGCCCGTTTCGGCGTACTGATGAATCGCGCATCGGTGGATGGCGGGCTGCGCCTCGCGTGCGACGTGCTCGCTGACGCATATCCTGGCCAACTTGGGGCGATCTTCACTCCCCAACACGGATTGTGGGGCGACGTGCAAGCCAACATGATAGAGACCCCTCACAGTCAGCATGCGCGGTTGGGTCTGCCGATCTACAGCTTGTATAGCAAGACGCGGCGACCAACAGCGGAGATGCTTGCGGACTTGGACTGCCTGATTGTTGATTTGCAGGATGTCGGGACCCGTGTCTACACGTTTGCCTGGACAATGCGGGAGTGTTTGATCGCATGCGCGCAAGCTGAGGTGCCGGTGCTCGTCCTGGACCGGCCGAATCCTATCGGCGGCACTGTCGAAGGTCCGCTGTTGGACACGGCATTTTGCAGCTTCGTGGGTGGGGCGAGGATCCCCATGCGGCATGGTTTGACACTTGGCGAACTCGGCAAATTGCTGAATCGCGAGATTAACGCGGAGTTGGAAGTCGTCCCTGTAAGCGGTTGGTCGCGCCGCCAGCTGTTTTCTGATTTGGGGAGAGACTGGATCCCGCCTTCACCCAATCTACCAACCGCTGCAGCGACTCTTGTCTACGCGGGCCAGGTCTTGCTGGAAGGGACGAATCTTTCCGAAGGGCGCGGCACAACAACCCCTTTTCAAATCGTTGGCGCGCCCTTCCTGCACGCGGAACGACTCTGCGAGGCAATGACTTCTCTGCAACTGCCAGGCATTCAGTTCCTTCCGGTTTGTTTTCGACCCACCTTCGACAAGTGGGCGGGTGAGTGCTGCAACGGTATCTCGCTACACGTTGGTGACGCGGCGCGTTTCCGGCCCTACCAGACAACGGTCTCACTGATCGCCGCGGCGCGTTGTCTTTGGCCGGACGACTTTGCGTGGCTACCACCACCCTATGAATACGAGACGGACAAAATGCCCATCGACATTCTCAGTGGAAACGCGGCACTGCGCACCTGCATCGAGCAGATGCCTTCGTTTAGCGCGCCGATCCCCAACTCGCTCTACGAGGTGGAGGCAGTCTGGAGCTCACATCTCGAGTGCCGGATCTACAACGAGTGAGGTGACCGCTGCGGAACCCAACCGACATGTAAACTGTTCGGTCCAAGCTGCCGTGGCAATCCAACAGCACCACCGCCGATTTCCACCGCGCACCGCCCGCGACCCCCAACCTGGCGTTGGGGTCTGGAGCCGAGCAGATGCCCGGACCGTGCTGGCGCCATGCCGACTTGCTTGACGACGCTTCATTCCAGTTTGGAGGCATGCCCCGCCACAACTTGCCACCTGCCGTCTCTGCGCACCCAGACATTCGTGAATCGGCCTTTGTTGCTGAATGCCTTGCCGTCTTTGTCCGTGCCTGTGAAATGGTCAGTCCCTGTCGCTACTGCAAAATTAGCACCGTACACGCGCACGTTGAAGGTGGTAATGGCCACGATGGTTTGCGTGTTGGTATCCACGGTGGTCTGGAATAGATCGAGGAAGGCTTTGCTTGTTGTACACGGTGCCGTCCGGCATGATGTAGGCAAAATCGGCTGACCAGATCCGTTTCAGGAATGACAAATCTTTGTTAGTGAAAGCCTGGGCCCATTGATTGGAATGTTGCTTTAGTTCTTTTGCGATTGTTTTTGCATCGTAGTCTGGCGCCGCAGAATGCGCAGTGTCAGGTGAGAGCCCTGTCAGCAACGTAGATACCAAGCCGGTCAAGGCGACGAACGTCGTGCAGAGAAACAGTCGTTTCATGGAAAACTCCATTGCAAGTTTGTTGGAACTGAGGAAGGCGACAGCAACGTCTCTGGCTATTGGGCCACGCGGGTAAAGACGTCACGGAGCTTGGCCAGGTCCTTGCCGTCTCGTTTGACCGAAGCAACAATCTCGAGCGTTTTTCCATCTTTCTGGAACACCCAACAGCCCTCACCCGTCAACTTCTGGCCGTCCGTGGTACTGGCATCGGTAAACTGCCAACCCCATTCGAGATCGTTGCTCTTCCAGATGATGAGCTGCCAAACCAGGCCGGTACCCACACTGAACGCTTTGATTTGCTTTTTTCCGGCATCGTAGGTGAATAAGGTCCTGGAAGTACTGGTCCCGCCGACGTCATCCCACTGAAGTCCCTGGCCGTCGACAATCCATGTGAAATTCGAGTAACCGGTGACCTTCTCGCCCTGTTTCTTGGCTTCTCCTGGCCAATCAGAGATCAGCGTGACATCGACGACCCAGCGACCGGCGACGAGCGCGCCAAACTCTTTGAATGCATCAGCGCTGGCTGTTCGTTCTGCGGCGCGGGCCGAATGACTGAAACTGGCAAATGCGAACACAATGGCGACAACGGTCAATCTCGACATACTATTTCTCCCCTGACAAATGGTTGATGTGGCTGACAAAGCCATCCTCTTGTTGTGGAACTCCGCTGGAAACTCAATTTCACTGGTTCACTGGAAACTCAATTTCACTGTCCCCACGGTCGGTGCGGTGTGGTTGGGGGAATGTTGTTTTGGACCTGCTAGTGGGGTGCTGCCCGCTCGGCAGATCGGCAGAAGACGGTTGTTTCTCTCGCCGTTGTTTTTGACCGGTTCGAGGAGACGGCTGATCTCCGTCTTGGACAACGGCGATGATTCGCAGACGTGACGGGGCCTGTGATCGCGCATCGCGGTCTCACGAGACGGGCGCCAACCCGCCCAGGTGGGGCCGTTTCTTCCGCCTAACACATCAACACATTGTTGTATGTGGATTGGATATGCAACCTGACTAGGTCGGGACTTAGCTACAGACGCTGCAAATTTCGTGTCGACTGCCGGCGCTGTCGATTGCGGCCCGTGTCACAGGTTGCCCGCGGCCTGACGGATTGGATCCATGGCCGAGCTGCGCTCTTGGCGTTATTCCAGTTCGGCATGCTGGCCATCGTGCGCGTCGGGGCGGGACCGATGAGGGCAGGGGAGCACTCTCAGAGGTCACGGAACTTGGCGTGCAACAATGACGCGTCCAGCTGATACCCCCGGAGCAGGCCGAAGTCAGGGCGCAGCGAAGCCGATTGACGCTTTCGCGGTTGCCCTGGTGACAGCACCGACCAAGAGAGTTCGAAGTCGTCACGTCCGTCATGTAGAATCGCAGCACCGTCGAAGTCCACGACTTGCCGAACAGATCAGGTGACAAAAGCTATGAAGATCTCAAGACGCACGTTGACGCTGGCAGTCTGCTTGATGACTAACACCCTGGTTTGCGTCACGGCACTCCGCAGTGGCAGAGCGGACGAACTGCGCGGCATGCTGGCGATCAATGAAGACAACGGCCATTTCTTTGGCTACAAAAAGCCGGAGGAAATGAACGTGCGCGGATTGCAGGCGTGGGTCGACCAATACGCGGGAGGGGCCGTAACGCATTTGTTCCTCTGCCCCAATGCGATGCGCGCCAGTTTTCGCAGCACATCGCGCGACGCGATCTGGGATCCCTACAACGGGAAGGTACCGGATCACCCCTGGCCGCGGAATGCGAAACGACTCCACGATGCGGGGATCGATCCGTACCAGGTGTGGATCGCCCGTTGCCGCCAGAAAAAGATCTCGCCGTGGCTGTCGATGCGGATGAACGACGTCCACAACACGGAGGACCGCGACAACTTTCAGCATGCCACGTTCTGGCGGAAAAACATTCACCTCTGGCGCGAGCCGAATCATGAACACGGATCGGGTCTGAATTACGCGTACGCCGAGGTGCGCGCCTATCAGATGGCGTTCGTCCGNGAGNTGCTGGAGCGTTACGACCCCGACGGNTTGGAACTCGACTGGATGCGTTTTCCNAACCACCTNACGCCCGGNAAGGCGCGTCAGGAGCGTGGGTTCCTGACAGAATTCGTGCGTGAGGTGCGTTCCCTGACAAATGCCTGGTCGAAAAAGCGAGGCCATCGAATCCTGCTCGGCGTGCGTTCACCGGCTCTTCCCGATGCGGGGCCTGGTACGGGAATGGACGCCGTGGCGTGGGCGCGGGAGGGGTTGGTCGACTTGATCGTGGCTACCCCGTTCTACTTTTCAACCGACTTTGACATCCCCTTTGAACTTTGGCGTGAGCGTCTCCAGGACGCTCCCCAGCCGGTGACGGTCATCGGCGGCGTCGACAGTACGGCCCGGCCGTGGATCAGTGGCACGCCGGTCGGCAACACAATGGAGACGCTCCGCGGCTTTGCGGTGTCGAGTTACCACCGAGGTTCGCAGGGTGTCTATCTCTTCAACTGGATGGATGATACCCAATGGCCCGTTCCCACGACCGACTACAAACGACTGCTGCGCGACGGCGTCGGCGCGGAGGTGGCGGCGCGGGGCGCGCGCCGCTATCCGGTCTGTTTTCACGACACGGTACCGGAGGGCGCGTCGCGGAACGAGCAATTACCCGCGGACGCGCGCGTGGGTAAGACATTCCGGATTCATATTGGTCCCCAGCCCACTTCCGGCAAAGCCTGGGCTATCGCTGGGTTTGCCCAACGAGACGGCCTGGCGGAGGCACGTTTTGAGGCCAAGTTGAACGGTCAAAGATTGTCGGCGGTCGGAGATTTGAAAACGACGAAAGCGCTTGGAGGAGCAGCAGCGCGCGCGGTTCGTTTTGTGTGTCCGCTCGCCGCGCTGCAGGCAGGCTATAACGAGTTGCACCTGGCACAAGCCGCTGGTTCCAGTAGTCAGCAAATCGTCTGGCTCGAACTACGTGTGGAGCCGAGCCACTAAACAGGCCATCCTGGCCATCGTCCGCGCCGGGCGGGTTGGTGCTATTTCAAACGGGTGTCGCCCAGTTTGTCGATCAAAAACCGATGGACAAACAACTTCCGCCTCGACCCGATGTTGCCCGCGTCCCACGGACCGGCCGCGAACGCGCTCGCCGGTGAGAACATAGGTCCGACAACGGTCAGTCCGAGGCCGCTAACGGATGTACACCAGGCGCGTTGTAAGAAGCGAATCTTGATCAGCGGCGTTTCTCTGCGAAGTACATTGCCTAGTCGTCGATCGCAACAAAACAAATTCACGGCTTTCCATTGGAATCGACTTCGCCAGCGCTGCTTCAACAGCCGACTCACATCGCTTCCGCGCTCCCATTGGCCAACACGAGTGAGAGTTGCGCAAGGACCTAGTTGGACTTGGATGGAGCACTTCCGGCGAGGTCCCGCTTATAGTCGGCGATCGCCTGGGCGTCCTGCTTTGCCCCGATACCGTGATAGATAAATCCCAGGTTTCGTCTGTGGCTGTTCGTGCGGTTCGGACCGGTCCGATGAATCACGTTGGCGTGATGAAAGAGCATGTCACCCACATCCATCTCCACGACGGCTTCTGGATAGGTTGCCGTATCGGGAAGTTCGACAAGTCCGCGGCTGGCACCTTGCACACCAGATGGCGCGTGCTGGAGGATGTCAAGGACATGCGAGCCACGCAGACAGGCGATCGGCCCGCCAGTGGCCCGCTGCGCGTCCAGCGCCAGGGTCGCGACCAACGCGCGCGGTGGGTCATAGAACATGTAGGCATTATCTTGATGGTAGGGGAACTCGTACGTCGTGCGAGGCGGCTTGTCGATATATTGGATTCCATCGGCCACCGGTTCGTCGTCGAGAAGCGACCTCGCTAAATCGAGAATCAACGGCGAATGGAGCAGTTCACGCAGAAAAACCGATTGCTCCTGGATGCGAAAGACACAGCGCACTGCTGACACGGCTTGCCTTGTATCCGGCGCGGCCTCGTCGTCGAAGTACACGCGACCATGCTCAGCAGTGGCAGCCGCATCATGCACAACTTGCTCGACTTCCGCCGTTATGTTTCGCAAAAGATCGGCTTCGAACAGTCCACGAGCAACCACGAATCCGCTGGTGCGGTACTCCTCGCTGAAGACGGCGATGTTCATGTCACGCCTCCTGTGAATCTGAGGAACTGCCGGGCACGGCGTACCACGTCTAATCGAGACGTCCCGAAGATCCGCTTCGTTACCGTTGTTGATAATTTATCCAGGTGGTTCTGCGGTTGCATCGACTGGCAAGAAACGACAAAAACCCTTGGCAGGCAGAGGCTTAGGCGAACTCGTGCGCCATTGGTGCCGTTGCTACATCGCATTCGTCTCTGTGCCGCGTGCGACAACGTCGTCAGTCTCAGTATTCCAGCACCAGCTACACTCTTATCGTGGGTAGTCCAAGGCGCGTGTCGTTCGTCCGGGATTTCATTCAACGACTTTCTCAATGCGGACGTGCCAAAGTTGTAACGCACGTTTTTTCTTGTTGTACCCGCTGTAAACCAACTGACCGGGAGCCGTTTCGACCACGGACGCGTAGCCCTTGCCGCCTTCAGCGATCAAGGTTCGCGATGTCCAGGTCTCGCCGCGGCCGTCGGGGCTGACCCAGAGATGGTAGTGCGGTGGTCGTCCGCGGCCGACGGCAACGACCAGCATGCCATTAGACAGCAGGCAGGGCGTGGGCCAGACCCCTGTGGCGGGCAGCGTCTTGGGTTTACTCCACGTGCGCCCGCCGTCGGTGGATCGCGTCTGAAAGATTGGCTCCCCCCATTCGCCGTTGCGAAGCAACATCAGCAGGTCGCCGTTGGCAAGTTCCGTCATGCCGGGCTCACCCATGCCTTCCGGCCCCAACTCCGGCCAGTAGCCAGGTGTTCCCAACGTCTTCCAAGTCTTGCCTCGGTCATTGGAACCAACAACCCACACTCGTGTTTTGTACAAGTTCATTTCCGGCACGTACTTTTCGAGCATCGAATACTCTTCGTCACCCTTCCACCAGCCGTAGGCGCCGGCGATCAGCGTGCCATCTTTCCGTTCGATCAGGCTGTGCTCGACAAGCGCTGCGCCCGAGTACTCGCCGGTCTCAGAACGGCCCCCTGTTCCCCGCGGGATTTCAAGCAGGGAGTCCGTGGGCCCAACAATCGTTTGCAAGTTGTCGTCCGATCGGTAGACCTTGAGGATACGTTGATCAAGTCGCGTAAACGCGGCCTTCGATCCCAAGCCGATGAAAGTGCCGTCGCGGAGCACGCAACCGGCACTCTGACGCCACTTGTCGTGAAACGTTGCGCGAACTTCAGCCGGTGAGTTAGACCACGTCCTGCCACCGTCAGTCGAGCGGTTACCGTGAACGAACAGGGAACCATCGCTGAGTTGATGGACGACCGCATCGAACCGCGCTGGGACGAACACCGATGCACCGACGGTTACCTTGATCCTCGGATCATTGAACTCATCGTCGGCGGCGGAGACCGAGCACACGCAAAGCACGATCGCTGAGATCACGGATCGCAGCGCCCGAATCGAGAAGCGGAAGGATCGCATGGTTGATTCCTGTTGCAACTACTCGGACTTGGTAACGGTCAGCACGCGCGCGTGAAGGTCAAGGACGTCGTTATACACGCAGACCACCTTTCCAGGCGAGACTTCGGCCAGCGCCGCACGACCGATGAATGCTTGACCCGTTCTGGTTCCGATATTCATCTGGTGTTTCGTGTCCCATGTTTTGCCGCCATCGTTGCTGGCCATCACGTAAAGCGGCTTGCCGTAAACGAGCAACACCGTTCCGTCGGACAGAACCAGCAGCTGGCCGTGGACAGCCCCGGCAGCGAGTTGCCGTGGCTGTTCCCACTGCGAATAGTCGCCCCCCGACCTGCTCAACCACAATGGCGTATCGCCATCGCCGTTGCGCATCAGGCACAGCAGCTGGCCGTTGGGCAATAGCCCCAGGCTGGGTAAACGGAAGCCTTCGAGACCGGGGTCTGGATCGGCAGCAATGGTCGCCACGTAATGCCACGTATCACCCCGGTCCTGAGAGCGAATAAGCAGCGTGCGGCACTTCTTGAGTTGCCACTTCTCCCAGCGGTCCGGATAGCCGGAAGGTGTCTGGTCACCTTCAAACCAGCCCCACATACAGGCGACCAGATCGCCGTTGGGAAGCTCGATGATCGTTTGTTCCAGGAACGGGCCCGAAACGGGCATTCCATACTCGTCGGTCCCTGCGGCCACCTGCGGGATGTGAATCAACGCCCGTTTAGGACCCGTGTAGCCTGCAAAGTGATTGCGTGAACGATAGACTTCCGCCACATACACGTTAGGGTCGCGTTCGTGTCTGTGGGTGTAGCGTCCCACCACCAACACTGTCCCATCTGTCAGCGTGGTGATGGACCCTCGTCGGCGTCGTGTCGCGTCTGAGAGAGGAAAACCAAATTCCCGATGGCGCCTCCAGGTTTGACCCCCGTCTTTGGATGCCATGTCGTAGCAAAGCAACGTTCCCTCCGCGAGCCGGACCAGAGACGGAAATGTGGAATATGCACGAACATGAATCCCCTTTTGATCTTTGTACTCGCCGCCGCCAGTGATCTTCAGCTGCGCGGCCGCCACGTTGGGAACGGCAAGCCAGACCGCGCCGATGAGTAACGCAAACGTCATTCTTCGCATTGTTGTGTTTCCATTTGATGGCCCCAAAACGCAGGGCGCGCACTTATGCGAGGATCTCCGTCACGACTTCGCCGTACACGTCGGTCAGCCGGAAATCGCGGCCCGCGTGACGATACGTTAGTCGCTCGTGATCCAACCCCAGGATGTGCAGCAACGTGGCATGCAGGTCGTGCATATGAACGGGATTCTCAGTCGGTGCGTATCCAAAGTCATCGGTGGCCCCGTAGGTCAGTCCNCCNCGGACGCCACCTCCGGCCATCCACACCGTAAANGCCTTNGTATGATGGTTNCGACCNTGGACGTTCTGCGCCCANGGAGTTCTNCCGAANTCCGCTCCCCACACGACNAGCGTCTCGTCGAGCAGGCCGCGACGGTCCAGGTCCTGTANCAGACCCGCCATCGGGCGGTCGACCCGNTGGGCCTCNTTGATGCTGCTGTCGTTCACATGCTGGTGATGGTCCCACGTATAGTTCGTCGATACCTGAATGTACCGCACGCCACGTTCAGCGAACTTGCGGGCAAGCAGGCATTGACGGCCGAAATTATCGGTTGCCGGCTGACCAATGCCGTAGAGCTTCTGTGTCTCTTGCGTTTCATCGTCGAGACTCAAGATGGCTGGCATCGTTGATTGCAGGCGGAAGGCGAGTTCGTAATTGGCGATCAGGCCTTCAATTCGCGGGTCCACCGCGACCCGCGCAAGGTGTTGCCGGTTGAGAGACTGGATCAAATCAAGCTGTGACCGCTGCAAGTCGGCAGTTCGCCGCTCGTTGACGAGATTTGTCACCGCCGCTTTCGCGAAGGGAATTTCCGCTGAGCCGATCGCCATCCCCTGGTGGATGGCCGGTAGAAAAGCGCTGCCGTAATTCTGGACGCCGCCGTGTCCGCGCGGCGGGGACAGGGTAATAAACCCGGGGAGACTATCGGACTCACTCCCCAACCCATAACTGATCCAGGATCCGACGCTGGGTCGGACCAGGTTCGCTTGCCCCGTGTGCAGTCGGAGCAACGCTTCACCATGGGCTTGTCCCTCAGTGTGCACCGAGTTGATCACACAAAGTCGATTGGCCTGTTCCGCAAGATGTGGCAGCAGCTCGCTGATCCACAGGCCTCCTTCACCATGCTGCGCGAAGCGAAACGGCGAGCCCAGCACCTTACCCAGGCTCTTGGTGTTCACGCCCACTGACTGGCCAGCGAGATCCTGACCGTCATGGGCGTTCAAACGCGGTTTCGGATCGAAGAAATCGACCTGCGACGGGCCGCCCCACATGAACAAGAAGATGACTCGCTTCGCGCGCGTCGGAAGCTGCGCTGGCAGCGCCCGCGACGCCGGCCCCGCGCAGGCTTGACTTGCCAATGCGGCCAAGGCGATTTGCCCGAAGCCACACGCGCTTTGACGCAACATCTCGCGCCGAGTTGTGGATTGTGAAAACTGATAACACGCCTTCTGACGGTCTCGCACGGATTTACTCCACGATTTGAAATCGGCTTGAGCCAAACATGGCCTGGCAGGCCATCGCCCAGGCCTGTACATCGGCCTCCGTCTCGCCCTGCTGGGTCAACTGCAACTGTGTCTTTGCCTGGAACGCCATGAACTGGGACCGTTCCGGGTCGGTCGGACGACCACTCAGAATCAATTCAAACATGCGCTCAACACGACGTTCCGGACTGGATTCTTCCAGCATGATGCGTCGCGCTGTCGCTTCGGCCGCCTGCATGACGGTCTTGTCATTGAGCATGAACAACCCCTGTGTGGCGACCAGTGTCTCGGGTCGCAGCCCAGTTGTGCACTGCGGGTCAGCGAAGTCGAACGCGTCGAACAGCTCGGGCAAGTCATTGCGGATTACCGGCAAGTAGACGCTGCGATTTGGCAGGTCGGTGCGGCGGCGGGTCTTGTTGGGGCCGGCCTCGGTGGCCCGTTCGCCCGGGAAGTAATCGACAGACGATCCCAATTGCGCGCGGTTGAGCTGTCCCGAGGCGAACAACATTGAGTCACGAAGGGTTTCCGGATCGAGTCGTCGCCGATGCGCTCGCCAGAGGAGTCGGTTGTCGGGGTCGATCGCATGTCCGGCTGCATGGTGACGGCTGCTAGTGGCAAACGTGCGGCTCAACACGATCCGGCGGACGAGTGACTTGAGCGACCAACCGGATTGGATCAACTCGTCAGCCAGATAATCCAGCAGTGCCGGATGCGTCGGTCGTTCTCCCGTGTGACCGAAGTTGTCGACGGTGCGGACGATCCCGCGTCCCATCAGATGATGCCAGATACGGTTTGCCTGGACACGGGCGGCCAAGGCCCCCGCCCCTGAATCGGAGTTTGTCAACCAGTTGGCCAGCTCCTGGCGGCCGCTCGCTCCGGGCGGAATCTCGACCGGTCCGTCACTGACGACTTGCAGCACGCCGCGCGGCACTTGCGCCCCGTGGTCATTGTATTGTCCGGCCAACCGTACAGACTCGTGGGCCGGCGTTTCCATGTCACGGGGGATCATGCCGCGAGCCGGCGGCCCGGGTTTGGCATCGAGTTTCTGGGCGAGGCGGTCAATCAGCGCCTGTTGGGCAGCTTGCCGCTCGGTCGCATCACGCTGCGGGTCGAGCGCCTCCGCCGCCACCGTGTCGGCATGGTCCTTGTTGTGCTGCACCAGTCCGTCGTCGTCACCACGCTTGATCAGCTCGAGCGCCGCATCCGCCTGCTTATGTCGTGCGACGAGCTGGGGGCGGCTCTTCCAATAATCTTCATACGCCGCGTTTGCGCGAGCCCCCTCCGGGCCGAGTCCCACGAGGCGTTCCATGAGCTTCTGCGACCCCCCCGAGGTCCGATATTCCATGACCATCGTGGACGTCATGATGCCGGCCAAAGCGTAGTAGTCCGTCGTGGGGATTGGATCGAACTTGTGGTCGTGACAGCGGGCGCAGCCAATCGTCAGGCCGAGGATCGCTCGGCCGATCGTATCGAGTTGCTCGTCCGCCACGTCCATGCGTCGTTCCTGGGAGGCATTGCCGATCAGGACTTTCGGACCGAGTACGAGGAAGCCGGCGGAGATTCGCTGGCGGTCTCGCTGAGCGACCGAATCAAAGGGCAGTAAATCTCCGGCAATCTGTTCTCGCAGGAACTGGTCGTAGGGCAGATCCTCATTGACTGCGTCCAAAACTCGATTGCGGTACCGCCACGCTTCGCGGAACAGGAAGTTTTCATCGAGTCCGTTCGAGTCCGCATAACGGGCGAGGTCGAGCCAGTGGCGCCCCCACCGCTCGCCGAAATGGGGTGACGTCAGCAGATGATCAACGAGTCGTTCGAACGCGCCCGGATCAGGGTCGGCCAGGAATCGCGCGAGCTCCTCCGGTTGGGGCGGGAGGCCGGTGAGCTGCAGAAATGTCCGTCGTGCCAGCGTCCGGCGGTCGGCTTCAGCGGGCGCTGGCAAGCCGGTCGCTTCCAACTTTACCAAGACGAACCGGTCTAAGTTCCGCCGCGGCCACGCGGTCGCGCGCACGGCGGGAAGCGCTGATTTTCGCAGCGGCTGAAAGGCCCAATGGCGACGACCCTCCAGCGGATCTGACGGATCGGTCACCGGGACCGCGTCGCCGTTCTCCGCCAAGGCCGGGAGCGTATCCCCGAGGAGGCACAACGTCACAATACCGAGCACTGTGGTATGCAAAACATTCATCCCTGCATAATAACGACTCCGGTTGCAATAGTCGCTACGGAACTGGACGATCGTTTGAGTTTGGCCGCCGGCTGCTTTCCCGATTCGACGAACCAGCCGGAAAACCGCCCTGTCCTGCGCGATCGGTCTGACTGCCACGACCCCGGCTTACGGCAACCGACCTGGACTGGCTGCGGGAACGGCACCGCACTCGGTCCGGCGTACTCGCAGTTCGGAGCCTCAGATCAATTCGTCGATCGGTGTTCCTTCCGGGAGAATGGGCGTCGGTCTTCCGGCGTGGTCATTGAAATGTGTGTCCAGCGGGACACCGAGGAATCGATAGAGAGTGGCCAACAGGTCACCCGGCACAAAGGGACGGCTGGCGGGCAGTGAGCCTCGGGCATTGGTCGACCCCACTGGTTGTCCCATCGTCATTCCGCCGCCAGAGAGCAGCACGGACATGGCTCGGGCCCAGTGCTCTCGTCCCGGATTGCCATTGACGTAGTGCACGCGCGGCGTGTGTGACATTTCACCCATCACGACGAACAGTACATCGTTCTGCAGGCCTCGGTCGTACAGGTCCTGAATCATGGCCGAAGTCACCTGATCGAGAATCGGCAGGCGGATTTTCATCTGTTCGAAGATGTTCCACACACTGGCATGATCGTCCCAACTGAATGCCTTCTGGCCGGGCACACAGGGGAAGTCAATCGTGACCAGTCGCGCGCCGGCTTCCACCAGCCGTCGCGCCAGCAGGCAACGCTGACCAACGGCGTGCCGACCAAAGCGGTCCCGCGTTTCATCGGACTCGCGACCAAGATTGAACGCCTCGCGAACAGAGCCACTGGTGAGCAGTTCAGCGGCCTTGCGGTTGTAGATGTCCAGCGAATCCATCACGCCGGCCTGGTCGATGTCACCGCGGAGCGCATCGAATTGTCCCAGCAGATTTCGTCGGTCACGGAATCGACCGGGCGTCTGGCTGTTCAACTGCAGATTCGGAACCTCGAAGTTGTTCGCATTCGGATCGGCACGGACTCGGAAGGCTTCCAGGCCTTTCCCCAGATAAGCCGCTCCGGGAAACCTCACTCGCGGAAGAGCGACGTGTGGCGGGATGCCGAATTGCTTTGCACCGCACACCCGGCTGGCGACCGCCCAGAAATCCGGATAATCCGGACGATACGGCGGCGGAGCATCCTTGCCGGGATAGCCAGTCATCACCGTGTGGGTGCTGTCGACATGGCCCGGGCTGTTGTGATGCAAAGACCGAATGATAGCGAGTTTGTCACCTTGAGCCGCGAGCTTCGGCAGGTACTCGGAGATGTCCAGACCGGGGACTGAGGTGGGAATGGGATTGAATTCGCCACGGAATCCCGCCGGCCCTTCGGGCTTCATGTCAAATGTTTCCATGTGACTTGGGCCGCCCCACAGCCACAGCACAATAACCGACTTTCCTGAGACCGATCGTCCCGTCCTGGACGCGGCTTCGCTCTCCGATTGCAGCAGATCCGGCAATGAAAGGCTGCCCAGTCCCGACAGCCCCAGTTGTATCATTGCTCGTCGCGAAAACGTCCCCGAGCAACGTCGATCGGAACGGATCATCGTTTTTGACTCCGTGTTTCGATGGGGCCAGTTAACCAATCCAAGTCGTCACAGAGTAGCACAGCGCGGCCACGGTAGCGAGATTGGTCAAGCTTGGCCTGACGATAAGCGCAGGCTGGTGCTGTCGAGCGATCAATTTCTCGGCAGATGACCGACCACTGCGCCGTCCAGCGTGAATTGGTACACATCGAGCAATAAAACTGCAGCGGGCCACCAGCCGGAAGTAATACACGAGACGACGTTTTCCGGGGGAAAACCTACTTGTCGATTCAAACTGGGGACGCAGGCGGGATTTCTTTACCGGTGGGTCACCTGCGGGAACGCGACCAGCGGGCGGGCCACACAGATTGATGGAGCGTAGTGGGCGTCGCCGAACTAAAGCAGGCGTTGCCCACCTGCAAAATCTACTTGCGGATGAGATGAGATCTAGCGCCCGCCGCCGGTGCGGCCCCGGCCACACGTGGTGCGCGCCAGAGCCGGGCACAAGGTGTGTGTAAGATTTCCAGACTTTTACACACCCTAACTGCGAACAACGGGCTCTAGGTACACTACTGCCGTCTGGATACGCCAACCGCAGGAGCCGCATATGAAACGTCTGCTGGTGATGGGGATGGCGATCAAGCACGATTCCACTATGTCCCATTCACGAAACGGAGATTGTCTCATGCGTCATTGGTCCACTTTCTCTGCCGTTTTGCTCGCACTCAGTGGCGCGCTCGTTTTAGCAGCGCAAGAGCGGCCGTATCTCACGACGAAAACACCGATTACGTTGTTCAGCACAAATGACGGTGAAGTCAACCAGGTCTACAAGTTGACGGATGATCAAACGACGGATTGGGAATTGAAAACGAAGGACTCGTTTACAGTTATCCATCTTGGGCCAGATCATCCGCCGATCATCAGTACGATTTACGACACCGTGCCCTGCACGATTCTCGGGACTCCGACGATGGCCATGTCCAGCGATGGCCGCTACGCCCTGGTTGCCAATCACAGTATTCGGACCGAACTTCTCAAAAAGTTGAAACTTCCGGATGGACCGCAGACCAATGCCGACTTGACGCCGGAAATGCTCAAGCAACCGAAGATGACGGCGCAGCTGGTGAACATGCTGTCCCTCGTCGACCTGGCGACACCCGATTATCGTGTCGTGGACCGAGTAATCTTCGACGATCGACCGGAGCACGTTCTGGCCCACCCGGACGGAAAGCGTTTCATCACCGGCGCCGACAAGAACTTTTACATCCATCGGATCAAAAACGGAAAACTGCTCGAAGTCAGTCGCAATGCGCAACCGCACGGTGTGCCCTGTTTCTGGATTCACCCGCAGGGCCATCGACTGCTGGCAACGCAGGGTGCTGCTCTGACGGAACTGCCCGCGACGGTCCAATGGTATTCCATTCGAGAAAACCGGATTGGGCATTTGAGCCAGGTCAAGGTGGCTCGCGAAGTTTCTTCCAAGCTCTTGGACAGCTCCTATATCCTGCG
This sequence comes from Planctomycetaceae bacterium, assembly GCA_002709225.1. Taxonomy (GTDB): domain Bacteria; phylum Planctomycetota; class Planctomycetia; order Pirellulales; family Pirellulaceae; genus UBA9264. Next base: position 3,466 of record PAQH01000016.1, on the reverse strand, counting down.
AATCAGCCCCGCTGGAACACGGGCCCTGATCTGTCAACGTTCCATGCCGGCCGGCAGGGACCATTCTGACATTCTCGTCGCCGATCTGACACAGGACCCACCTATTATCAACGCGGTGGTCAAGCAGGTCTCGGACGGCTCCGAGAGTTTCGCATTCCACCCGAACGGTAAAATGGCTGTCGCTACCGGGTTGGGAACCGATCACAACTGCATCGTCGTGCTCGACATGGTCTCCCATCCGCCGCGTGTGCTCTACACGCTCGATGCCAAGGGTATTGGCCAGGGCATCGAATTCACCCCTGAGGGAGACAAACTCTTTGTTGGCTCGGCCATCGCTGGTCGAATCGAGGTCTTCGATGTCATCGGTGACTACCAACTGCGCAAGAACCCGCGGTTCCTCAACATCGGTTTCGGCCATAACAGCCTGACCATCGGGCCACGTTATCGGCATAAGGAGTAAGGTCCGATACGTTCAAACGAGCTCATTAGGAAGTGCTTCATTACCTGTACGGATTGCCTGTTGTTTGGCCTGCTCCCGGCTGAATGGTTCCCGGAACGCCAGCGGTGACTCATCCGGAGTGAGTCGTTTCTCAGCGTTCTTGCTAACGAAGGAATTACGCCTGTACGACTGCCAGCGAACAGTCCGAACTTGAAGGCACAGCAGGCGAGGTCTTTCCTGTCACTGAAGTTCCTGTGTTTGGACAGGATGATGTTTTCGGCGCGCATTCGTTGCGTAACGCGATCGTGCAACACTTGGGTTGCTATCGCGCCGAGAGAAACCGTCAAGGGTTGGGCAAGGAGACCATCGACCTGGTCAGGAAGTCGGCCAGGTCGATGGTGAGATCGAATGCCGCGAGCGACTCGGCGGCTTACTGCGTTACTACTATCGCCAGGCTGCATGGTCATCCTGGCTTGGCATCCCAGGCAAATCCGAGTTGCCAGTAAGCTTGACGTCGACTCAGTTATTTTACCCTACGGGCTCATCCATAGGGTTCGGCGCAGGTCAACCCGAAGTCGGATCTCTTGGAGGACCGGTTAGCGGCCCGACAAAAAGGTCTAATGACAAGACTTCAGGTCGTTTGCGCCGTCCCGGCTGAAAGATAGGTGGTCCGCTATTGCGAAACATCGCGTGCAGTTCACCACCATGTGACCAGCCGGATTGGCGACAGTTGGTGCAGGTTTCCATGATGCCCGGACCGTATCTCTCACAAACCGCGATTTTCCCATTCCAGCCTGTTGGGTAACCACAGCAGGTACATTCATCACGGAAAAAGAAATCCAAGGAGGATGCGATTTCTGTGGCGAGATAATCGAATTTACGATCCTCTTCCATAGTTCGCCTGCTAAAGAATCACGACGAAGTGAGACGTGAGGGAGTTTCCGACCTCGTCGCCGAAATGAAAATTCAACGTCCATTTTGCGATCAAACGTTGTAGCATACAACGGTCCATACACGACCGTCAGAATTCGTCACATCAGGAAAACCGGATTGTTGATCAAGGAAACAATAACGGAAACCACCGTCGGCAGCTTGCAAGGTGCTCAAGTCGCGGCTGCAAATGGGATGGAAAGCAATTACGAATCTCATGATGGCCAGGTCATGCATGGCCCAACAATGCTACTTGTTTTCTTCGAAGATGAAGAACAAATACGCGTTGGCAAGGGCAGTTCGGTTCACGTCGCGGGGCGGATTTGGCATGTTACCAACGTCAAACTAGGGCCGGTGGTAGAAAATCAACTCGGCTCTTTTGCTACCGGTGAAATTGAACTCTCTACCGATTTGTGAAAATGTCAATCTTTGGCAGTCGATCTGAGTGAGATCCTGGAATCACTGACGTATGTACTGGCACTCTGCAAACAGTGGATTCACCGAGAACCGGACAGAGAAGATCTGGCCACGGTTTACAGGACGGCAGATCTGGCGGAAATCGCTGCTGAAGTTGTATCGGAGGCATACCGTGCCCAGTCACGCCGTCCCCTGATTCGAAAGAACTGTTTGGACCGCCGTCGTTCTGTAGCGCCGCTTGCCCAAGCTGGTCTTGCCGAATCGGAGTTGCATCGCTCCTGTCGTCTTCACTTGGTTGATTTGGCGGGGATTACCCATAATGACATGGTGTTTGAAATGACAGATCACTACTTTGGCCAGAACTATGAACAGACTCCCTAGGATACGTGGGTCTGGCGTGAGGGCAATTATCTTGTCAGCAGGGGCGCTGCAAAAAGCAGCGCACTTTTACCTGGTTCCGAGGCCACGCACGACGAAGCGCTGAGGGAAGTGATCGACGCTTGGCCCAATCTTCCCGCCGCACTACAGCAGGCCATCCTGGCCATCGTCCGCGCGTGGCGAAACGGGTGAGGGCAGGGGAGCGCAGCGTTACGCACGGTCACGCAGCCTGTCGCAGCCGGCTAGCAGGCATGTACGACATCAATAACTGTCGTGGCTGCCGTTGCCGCTGCCGGTGTTGGTACCGCTGCCACTGGCGGGTGTGCCGAAGATATCGTAGCCCTGGCCCGTGTTCGCGGTGGAGACGTTGTTACTAAAGCCGGGCAGGGCGTCGCCGCTGAACGGGTCGCCACCGTATTCCACCAGGTAGCGGCTGCGGCCATTGGACGCGGTGTCATTCCACTGTAATGGGTCATTCACGCCGAACCGCCAGACGGTAACATAGTCTTCGTTGCCCAGGTTGTCGAAGGTGGCCGGGTCACTGTAGCTGAACGCTTCCCCGGTGACCCATTCAAAGTTCCCTTCAGAGTTTTCGTCCGTGGCGCCGATCCAGCCGTTATTAAAATCGGTCCGATGAGGTTCATGAATCTGTTGACGGGCAAATTCCCACTCGGCGTCACTGGTAAAGGTCGCCAAGTGCCCGTACTGTCCGTCGAAGACTCGTGCCGCGGCCAGGTCACGCGCCTCGTGCCAGGTGACCTCATCGCCATTGTCTATCAGTTGATACCAGTGACCGTTACCACTCCACTGCGCGCTGGCCAGCACCTGGCTGGTGGTGACGACGAAACCGCTGCCGCCGTTCCCGCTGGCGGTGTTGTCGTGAACCGCTCCACCTTGAAAATCACTGAACAGAAAACCGTGGTCTCCATTGCCGGATGCCGAATTGTGGCTGATGGTTCCCCCGGTGAAGTAGTCTATACGGGAACCGTAGTAGAGGTTGCCTGTCGCTGTATTGCTACTGAACGTGCCGTCGGTGAATTGGGCAATAACGAAACCGTCGCCATTATCTGTTGCCGTGTTGGCACTAACCGTGCCGCCGGACAAGTTGTGTACAACGAAACCGCCGTCGCTGTTGCCTGTTACTGTATTGTCACTGAGTGTGCCGCCATTGAAATCGTACACATAGAAACCGTCGTCGCCATTACCTGTCGCCGTATTGCCACTCAGTGTACCGCCGTTGAACGTAGACACTTCAAAACCGTCGTCGCTGTTGTTCTCGGCGGAGTTTCCGCTGATCGTACC